>WVZK01000002.1:0-77101 GCA_011772475.1 Candidatus Aminicenantota bacterium
ATTAAGGTTAAACTGGTCGGACTAAAGGAAAAATACGACGTGCGTGTTCGTCAGGGATATCTGAGGATCTCTCAAGAGGAGAAAACCAAGGAAAGTGTTATGTCGCGACTTTTCCTCCCGCGCCAGTACAATCCCATGAGTGTTATAGTCCAGATCATGCCTGTTGAAGAAATGCTCGCCTCAAATAAGCTACGTCTGACATTAAAAGTCCTCATTCCCATAAGAAACATGACATTATTACCTCGTGAAAACGATTATATCGGACAAATTAAGGTGTACATTTCCCTTATGGATTCAGAAAGTCGCATATCTCCTTGCCATGAATTAACTCAAGAGATAAAAATACCTGCTGGAGACTATGAAATTGCCGTTAGGAGAAGTTACCCCTACCTAGCTGAAATGTATGTTGATCCAGGCCATTATATCATCTCTCTTGCCATAAAAGATGTTCCTGCTTCCGTCATAAGCTATCTTCAATTAGAAAAACTGATAGAAAAATGACCCTTCTCTAATTCTGGATTTCTTGACTACACCCCCATTAAGCCTCATATTTAAACATAAGCGAGGAATGAACCATGGAAATTGATTCGATCCCCGAATGTCTGGATCAGATATGTTTTCTATTTTGAGGGCAATGTCGTTTGCTTCAAATACTCCGATCCAGATATTTCCGTTAATATCCTCGAAGAGAGCCCTGACCCTGTTATAGGAAAGCCCTGTCTTGGCATCGAACGTTTCGACGACTCTGCCATTTTTCATCTTACAGAGACCGCTGTTTCTTGTCCCAACCCAGAGAAATCCCTGGCGGTCTTCCATCACTGCCAAAACAGCACTCTCAGGAATTCCGTTTTCTCTGGTGATATTCGTCATTGTAGAATCTCTGGGCTGGACGAGGCCTCCTGTATCTGTGCCAATCCAGATGTTTGCATCCCGGTCGATCAAAAGGCAGCGGATGAAGTCATCCGGCAGACCTTCATCTGTTGACAAACCCGTCAGTGTATCCCCGCTCATGCGCTTCAGGCCATCAGCCATAGTCGCCATCCAAAGGTTTCCCTGGTTGTCCTCCAGAAGAGATGTAAAGGGTGTGTAGCGCGTGCCAAATACGGAACGGATGATCCCGTCTCCGCTTTTCAAAAGATATAGGGCTTCCAGAGTGCCAATCCATATGTTGCCCTCACTATCGGCGGCCAGTGATTGGACCGATAAGTTCAAGAGTCCATCCTCGTAACCATAAACGGCAATCACTCCTTCATTGAACCTGACCAGGCCGCCTTGCATGGTGCCTATCCATAGCGTTCCCCAATTGTCTATGCAGAGGTCAGTGATGATATTGTCATACAGCCCGTCTTCTTCAGTATAGACATGAACGCTATCACGGCTCATAAGATTCAATCCGTAGTCTGTTCCCACCCAAAGACCGCCCCTCCAATCACCTATTATCGTCCGAACGTGCGCATTGGATAATCCATCTTTCATGGTAAAATTTTTCCATAGCCCTTGTTCGTAGGAATAAAGGCCACCACCATCTGTACCTATCCACAGCACCTTGTTAGCATCCTCGTACAGGCTGGTGATACTGTCACTCGACAGGATTGAATTTTGCTTGGTAAAAGATTTAAATCGGACACCGTCAAACCTAGACAGGCCAGCGCCAGTGCCAACCCAGATATAGCCGTCCTGTGTTTGGATGAGCGCTGTTATGGTATTGAGTAGGAGGCCCGATTGAATCGTCCAATTCCTGAGGAAGTAATCCTGCAGCTCTTTTTTAGGATCCAAAGAAAGGAGATAGTTTGACACCAGAATGATGGAAAGAAAGAAGAGTGGAAAAAAGATGTAAGCCCGGCGCGCTTTATTTTTTTTCAAAGGCATGAATTGCAGCACTTCCCTTTTGGTGCTGGCCACGAATCTTTCACCATTTTTCGTTATTCCTGTTTCTGAGGTCCAGGGAAGAGGATATAACATGCAGTCCTGAAAGTTCAATAGCCTAAAAATGGAGACACTAAATCTCTCTCATAACTGATTCTATTTTCTCCACAGCTTCTCTTAAATTATCCAGTGAATTGGAATAAGAGATACGGATATGGCCTGCTCCTTTTTTTCCAAAACACTCTCCGGCAACTGTGGCCACACCAGCTTTCTCGAGTAGCATTTCAGCCATTTTGAAGCCGTCCATTCCTGTCTCTTTTATGGAAGGGAGTAGGTAAAATGCTCCATCGGGCTTTGGACATTGAAATCCTGGAATCTTATTAATCGCTTCGTACATATAGTCTCTTCGCTTATGAAATTCTCCGACCATCGCCTTTGAGGGCCCTTGATCACCTTTTAAAGCGGTCACAGCTCCCCACTGGGCAAACGTGTTGGTAGAGGTGATCATGTACTGATGATACCGAAGTATTGGGTTGACAAGCTCGCTTGGCCCTAAAACATAGCCCAGCCTCCATCCTGTCATCGAGTAAAACTTGGAGAAGCCGTTGAGCAAAATGGTCCGCTCCCTCATTTTTGGAAAGGTAGCGATGCTGAAATGTTCGGCAGGTGGATATACGATCTTTTCATAGATCTCGTCGCTCAACACCAGTAAATCATGTTTAATGGCCAGCTCAGCAATTTTCTCAAGGATGTTTTTTTTGGTGACGCCTCCGGTGGGATTGGATGGGCTGGCAACAAGAATCATTTTAGTGCTTCCTGTTATTTTTTCCTCTATTTCTTCAGGAAAAGGTTGAAAGCCACTGTCCTCATGGAGAGTGTAGTCAACAGGAACCACAGAATTCGTGAAAGCATCTATATCATAATTCACCCACCGAGGATCGGGAATCAATATCTCGTCACCGGGATCGAGCAGGGCATGAATCGCCACATAGACTCCTTCAGCAACTCCGTTGCTCACCATGACCTCGGTCTGGGGGTCGTATTCCAGGTTGTATTCTGACGAGAATTTCTCCGAAATTGCCTGGCGAAGTTCTGGAATGCCTGCGTTTTGAGAATAATGATGCTTGCCTGCTCTTAGAGCATCCATGGCAGCCTCAACAATGTGTTCGGGCGTGTTAAAATCCGGTCGGCCGATTTCAAGATGGATGATTCTTTTCCCCTGTTTTTCCAGTTTCTGTGCAGCATCAAACATCACGCGTATCTGTGAGTAGGGAATGCGCTTCGCAACTTTGGATTCCATGGTATCCTCCTCCTTCCAACTATAGCAAAATTTTCTTTATTCATGTAACCTTTTTATAGAAATCAAGTCTTATATATTGAATAGGTTAAAACAAGGAACAGCACCTGTGAACAAAGCCACAGATAATAATCTGATGGAGCAAGTCAGAGATGGAAATGTTGAGAAACTGGCCATCCTTTTTGAAAGGTATCATGTGATGCTCTATAACTTTTTTCTCCGTCTAACCAGCAACAGAAGTATAAGCGAGGACCTGGTCCAGGATGTATTCATTCGAATACTGAAATATCGTTCTACCTACAGGGGCCAGGATAAATTCATTATCTGGCTCTACAGAATTGCCAGAAACACCCATGTTGATTACCTGAGGAAAAGAAAAGACGAACTCTCGCTCGGTGAGCAATGGGACGAAGTTCCCTGCCAGGAGCCAACACCTCCAGAAAAGGTGGAGCAGGAACAGGAAATCGTACGGCTAAGCAAGGCGCTGGCCAAACTGCCTTTGAAAAAGCGTGAGGTCATAATCCTCTGCCGCTTCCAAAATCTAAAGTATAAAGAAATAGCAGAGCTCCTTGGCTGCCAGATAGGAACAGTGAAAGCCCTCATTCACCGGTCGATTAAAGAATTAGGGAAAGCCTATTTTGAGCTTTCAGGAGGTATAGCATCATGAAATGTAATCAAATAAAAAAAGGATTTTCCGATTTTTTGACAGGAGAAATAGACAAAACGACGCGAAAAGAAATCGAGGAGCATGTAACCGCTTGCGGTTCGTGCAGAGACGAACTGGAAAGCCTAAGCGCAATCTGGACAAAGCTGGGAGTTCTCCCGGAAGAACAGCCCAGCGAGAGCGTCCGCACGCGCTTTTATACAGCGCTCGAGAAATACAAGCAAAGCCTAGAAAAGGAAAAAGCAGGGCCTAACCTGGGTAAACTCCTGGATGGCTGGATCGAACGCTGGGCTCCGAGAAGACCTGTTTTTCAATTTTCCTTGGTTCTTATGCTTCTGGTTGTGGGTTTGGCAGCTGGGTATTTCCTTCGTGCAGGCTTACAGGAAGGCGGGGAGATTGCTCGGCTTCGCCAAGAAGTACACCAGGTTCGCCAGATCGCAGAAGTTTCTCTGCTTCGGCAGGAGTCTCTGAACGAACGGCTGAGAGGAATAGACGTGACTTCTCGAGTGGAACAGTCTGACGAAGGAACCCTTGAAGCTCTCCTCCGTTTCGTAAGCAGCGATGCAGATATCAATACGCGTCTGGCCGCAATTGATGCTCTTCAACTCTTGCCCGATTATCCTCTGGTCCAACAAGAGTTTGTCCAGTCTATTTCAGAACAGACTTCTCCTCTGGTGGAAATTGCACTAACCCTTACTCACCATATAAAAAATCTATAAGACTTTATAAACTGCGATGAAGAATGAAAAGAGATAAAGCATATCTAAGGCATTTAAACGTAGTAAATAAAATTATGAATATGACAAGGAGAACATAATGAAAAAACTAATTTTGGTAGTGATTTTGGCTTTGATTCTTATCCTGTTTTTCACTCTGTTTTTGAGCGCTGATGTTTATGTTAAATTTGTGGAACAGGCTAAAGCGCATGAAATGTCGGGGAAGAGTAAGCCTGAAAAGGTGGAAATCAAGGAAGAATGGCTTGCCAAAGACAAGTTTGCCTATTTTAGCAAAGACATAAATATTATTATCGATTATAAAAAAGAAAAATTATATTTCCTCGTTAACAAACACAAAAAGTATTATGAGTTACCTCTCGACATCGATGTAACAAAGCTTCAAGAGCTGATCCCCCCTAAGGCTGCTGAAATTATATCATCGATTAAAATAACCGATGTTAAGGTGAACCTCGGCAGCCAAAAGAAAAAGATAGCAAATTGGGATTGTCGCCAAAGTGATCTTGAGATGGTTCTAATAATCCAGGCATTAAACATAATGCCAAAGTTTAAGATGAAATTTTGGACAACCAATGATATCCCTTTTAATTATAAAGACTATTCAAGCGGAATAAGCGAATTTTACGAGAAATTTGTGTTTAGAGTATTAAATGTAGACGAAAACTCAAAAAAAGAACTAGAAAAAATGGACAAAATTGAAGGATTTCATGTCGCCAGTGAAGTTACTGTTAATATGTTTGGTTCTGAGATAAATGTTGAATCACAAGTTCTGGAGTTGGAAGAAAAGCCGGCACCTCCTGGTATTTATTCTGTTCCCAAGGATTATACGAAAGGCGATCTTGGTGTAAATATGGGACTACAGAAAAAATCTCCAGAGAAAAAATCTGACACAATAAAAAAAGATCCCGATAAAAAAACAACTGACACAACTTAAAAATAGCATTTGAACCATATAATTAAGGGGGGAGAGAGCGTTCTATTGCTGGGGCACTGCTATGGATTCTATTCTAATGTCCACAGAAGTAAGAAGTATACGGCCGAGCTAGTTCGAAACATCTTCAGGCCGCTGAAGAACATCTATACAACCTCTCCTGCAAGGGATGGGCAGAATCGACTTGAAGATCTAGAGACGGTGTTCTCATAGGCTTTGGTAAGCGTAAAGTTCCCATTCTTTCCCTCCAGTCCTAAGCCTTGACATACGTTTCTGGTTCAGCTACAAATCCCTTATGATGACTATAAGAAAAAAACTAATATTCCTTTCAGTGCTCAGTTTGTTTTTATTTTTCGCTCTTATTAGCTGTGCAAGTGTAGAAAAACGATTCAAGAAAGGCGAAGAGATGGAAAGCAAAGGGCGCTTTGAAGAGTCTGCTCGATATTACATCAAAGTGTTGGCAAAAGATCCGACGTTTGAAGATGCGCGACAGCGGTTGGAAAATGTAGGTGCCCGGGCAATTGATATTTTCCTCGAGCAGGCATATGCCTACGAATCAGCTAAAGCTTATGAAGACTCTGTCCAGGTCCTTAATCGCATTGATGACCTAAGGCGCCGAGCAGAAAAGGTCGGCGTAATACTCACAGTACCAGATGACTATGCAGACTTTCGCAGAGAAATGACTACCGCCACCATTGCCTCTCTTTTTGAACAGGCAGAGTATTCAGAACATGCGGGAGATTGGACTGAAGCCATCAAAAAGTACGAACGCCTAAAGCGCTTTTATCCCTTGTCTGCTGCCGAAAACATTAGGGCTGAACAGGCGCGAGCTCGGGTATATACTAAATGGGCGGAGCAGGATCTGGCCAGACAATTTTTTAGAGCTGCGTTTGATCATGCCCAAAAGGCAATAAACATCCTCGGCCTCGATAAAGGTCCCAGCATCACTGCCCAGGAGATTCAGAGGGCTGCGCTTGCAGCAGGAACTCGAACTGTAGCTATCCTTCCCTTTTGGTCCTCAGAAAGAGCTGCGGATGAAGCACCTGGGGGAATGGCACGCGAGTTATACGATATACTCCTGTATGAGTACTTGTCCGAGCCGGTTCTTTTTATTGCCGTTGCCGACCCAGGCATGGTTCACAGAGAGATACGCCATCTCCGCCTCAGGGATAGGGAATTATCACGGAATATGGCTGTCAGGATAGGACAAAACATAAACACGGATTTTGTTGTGATAGGGAGCATGGAATCATACCTGGAAGAGGAAAAAGACCCGCAGGAAAAAGTGCACAAAGTTCGCCTTCGAAAAGACAGGTCATCATTTGCCACTTACCTGGAAAAAAAGTACACTCTAAAGCTGACAGTCGAGGTAAGGTATCAAGTCATAGATTCCGCAAGGCGTAGGGTAATAGAAGATAAAATTATCAATACCAATGTATCAGATAAGTTCAGACGTGGCTATTTTGATGGTGACTATACAATCCTTGATTTGTCTCGAGCAGAGCGCAGGTTATTTAATACAGAAGAGTGGCGCCGGGATGAAAAAAAATTGGAAGATAGATTAATTGACAAACTTGCCGAGCGTCTTGCTGATAGAATTTATAAAAGAATTTTGCGACTGATAAATTAACCATCCGTGGCGGGCAACTTGGCAGGGGCCAAAGGTATTAGGCCCTAAACAAAAGTTTAAATCTTAGGTCCGAGACAATATTAATACAAGCTATTTTCTCGTTAACTTAATTCCAAAGACAACAATTCCGACCAACAGTGCTACAAGAAATATTACCAGCAGAGTGATACCCAGCACATTCGTTTTGGCGCTGATGTGAATGCGGACAATCTTATCTTCTGATTCCACTCGTCGGTTATCGGCAATGCACTCTGTTCTTATTCTTGGCTCAAAGTCACCGACCGAGACGTCCTCCGACGGGATAAAGTCAATTGCGACAATTTCTTCCTTGCCCTGGTCAAGAGATGCGATTAAATCAGGCTTTATCTCAGAACGCCAGTTCAACGGCAAATCAGTGTAGACTCTGATATTATCTAATCTGCGAGTACCTGTATTCTTTACCGTCACTTCCATGTTCACATTTTCTCCCACCTTTATCTCGTGATAGAGGCTCAGAGCAAGAACTTCGATCCTCCCGACTCCTCGAGGGATGAGCTCGAGTTTGACGTTTCCAGCTTTTAGGCTATCTATCTCCTTGGAGCCAACAGATTGGCCGCTAGAAAGGAGCTCGTTGACCAGTGAGGATTGCTCGTCATCAAGCGCCAGACAATAAAACTCGATGGATTTATCGATGACAACCTGTTCATCAGCGTTCTTAGGAAGGTAGAGCTTCAAAGAAAGCTTCATACTGGTAATCCCTTCGGTGAACTTTATCTGCGAGAGCCGGGCTTGTGTTTGAGGATCGATAAACTCATAGGAGATCTGCTGGGGAAGGTTTATAACCTTGAGTCTGAAAACATTTGCCTCACCACTAAACTTTTCCAAGGACAAATCATAAGTGGCTTCGCTCTCCAGATCTGCCTCTTGTGAGAATTGGGCTGAATTTACAGTAACTATGTTGGCACTCAGACCTTTCTGTAAATAAACCGAGGTGGTTTCGTTCTTTCCCGCGTAGAAAACATTCACATCTAAATTTTCAACATCTTTCAAAAGCTGAAAGGTCACCTGTTTTTCTTGCTCCAGGGATAAAGAAGAAATAGTCTTCTCGTAAGGGTCAGAAATGATTTTTCCTTCAGACCTTAAGGAAACATAAACATCTTTTATCTCCTTGAGAAAATCGAGAGGGAAAAGGTCTTTGGCATCTATATTCAATTTGGCGAGCTCTTTGAGTTCTTTTGAGGAATACCGGAGCGAAACACGGACGTATTTCTTCCCTGCCTTATCTTGATATTTCACTGCGCTGGCAACAGAAAGGCGCGCCTCGCTTCCCATAAAAGTTATCAGAGCTTCCTGATAGGTAACTTGAGCCTGAAGGTAAGAGGTTCTCTTTTGAACGAACTCTTGCTCTGAGATCAATCCTTCTTCTTTCAGCCATAGGGCCCTGTCGAAATCTCCTTTCATCTCTTCAAGATGAAGCTGCGCCTTCTTCAGAGCCAGGAGCTTAAGTGACTGCGATTCCTGGGAGTTTATGAAATCAGTGCAAAAGGTCACTGTTAAAATTACAGCTAAAATTCTTATGAGATGTTTCATGGTGCTTCCTCCATTTCTTGTAACTGCAAGCTGGCTTCAGGCTACCAAAGGATGTTCACATGACAAGAAACATTATGAATTAGAATACCTTATTCGGCGAAAGAGTGCTCCTGCATGTATTCTACGTAAAGTTTATTCAGATCTTCTCCTCTGAGCTCTTTTTGTGTTTTCATCATGACCAGTTTCCCCTGGAGCATGAAACCCACCCTATCAGCAATATATTTTGCACGGAATATATCGTGGGATGAAATGAAAATCGATTTTCCTTCACCCTTTAGTTCCAAGATAAGATCAAGGAACTCCTGGCCTGACTTCGGATCAAGGCCTGAGGTCGGCTCATCAAGGATAAGATTTGGTGCATCTTTCAATATGGCAACTGCAATTCCTAATTTCTGGCGCATTCCCTTGGAAAAATTCTTGGTCCGCATATCATATGCTTCTTCCTGGAGCCCGACTTGTTTCATCACTTGCGCATAATCAGATTTGGTGAGGTTCCGTTTACCCGCCAGTTTTGAAAAATAGTCAAGGTTTTGATATGCGGTGAAATTATCATACAGCATCACATTTTCAGAGACAAATGAAACATACTCTTTCGACTTCAAAGGCTCTTTTACCACATCAACTCCCTCGATCAGTGCTGTTCCTTCACTGGGTGGAATGAAACCCAGGAAAAGGTTAATCGCGGTTGTTTTGCCAGCACCGTTAGCACCGAACATACAGAATATTTCTCCTGGTTCTACCTTAAAGTTCAAATGATCCAAGGCCAACAGGCCGTCTTCATATTTCTTTGTTAGATCTTTTGCTTCTAGCATAATTACCTCTTTTTTTTTCTATTTTTTATGTCTCATAGAGTTTATATTCATTTAGCGAACATCATATCTGAGAAAAGATACGTACGCCCCGACAAAAAACAGAATGATCAGAAAAACCATCAGAAAAAGGTCTGGCAGCATGCGCTTCATTGATTCGCTGAATCTCTCAGGCGTGAATTCGTGTTGGGGCATATCGCTCAAATCAAGCTTCGGCTGTTCTCCTTCTTGAGGAGGTTGGGAACTACCTATTTTTTGATTGACCCATTTGGCAAATATTGGCTTGTATGCCTTGACCGAGTTTAGAAATCTCTCATGCTCGCTTACACCGGTTCTGCCAAGGCTCATGGAAGCAAACATCAAGGCTGAGGCAGGAGAAACGCGTGAAAGATTCACAGCAAGCCTCTGCTGCTGGCGCATTTTCATCTGGTAATCCCTTTCGAGCGCCGCATTCTGTTCTTCAATCTTTCCCAGTAATCTGCCCCGAAACTCCTCCGACCATTTCCTCGTTTCTTCGTCCCATTTCTTACGTTCTTCTGGCTTATCTTTTCCAGGACGAGGATTTTCTTTTGTATACTGTCTCCACTCCGCTCCAGCTTGCTTCTGAATTTCCTGAAAGTAGGCATCTTTTTGAGCTGTAATCTCATGGACAGAGGGAATAGGCTTGATCTGGCCGGCTATCATGACCGCTGCCTTAGGTATCACTGTTACAAAGGTGACCCAAATGAACAACAAGAGCAAAAAACTGGTTGATGACCTGGTCGTTCTTGACGAAATGAAAAGTCCGAGCGAAAAGAAAACGGATAAGTACAGGAGAAACATCAAACATATTACTCCAATCCTGAGCCAGTCATTACCGGAGAGAGAAATGTTCGGATAAATCATCAAGATCAGCAAACCGAGAATTAAGGGAATGACCAAAGGGATTAAAAGACTGACAAAGCCGCCGATTGCCTTTCCGAGAATGAGTCTGTCACGGGGCACTCTGTTAGAAAGAGCAAGCTTCAATGTGCCTCTCTCCTTTTCGCCGACTATCGCATCGTAGGTAAAAAGTATGGCAAAGAGGCTCAGTACAATCTTTACGATGAATGACAGGTCAAGCGGACCAAAAACGGCAAAGATGGGATTGCTGCTGTATTTCGATTCAATCATGCTCGGATCAAATACGATGTTTACTTCAGCTACACGGCCCACAGCTTCCCAAATGCCACTAACAATTGTGCTCAGCACCTGAGGCTTTCTGTTGACTCTGGTTCCTATCCCCGCGAGTTGGCCATAGGATTGCTGACTTTCCAGATTTTTTTTGTTCAAAGCCACGGCCGCACTGTGTTCCTTCAGCTCTGCCTGATAATTATTTATCCCGGTGTAAACAGAAAGCAAAATTAAGATGGTGCAAAGCAGAAAAGTAAAAACAAACCTGGGACTCATGATTGTGTCTTGAATTTCCTTTTTTACAATATCTCGTAGCATCCTTCTCTCCTCTATTTTCTATTTAATTTCATATCTTCCTGTATTCGGCATATTATACTTATTCCTGTTTCTTACTCAAGTATACAGATTTCTTACCGATATACCTGGATTCAATTGAAATTATTCATGTGAATCTAGCAGACTAAAAAGATATATAAGAAGATATACGAGAAATTCAAGAAAAAGTTACATTTTATTAATCATGGATTATTTATATCATGGACTATTTACGTATAGTTGAGCCCAATATTTCGCGCCGCTTCGAAATTGAGGAGCGCCCGTTAGGAATCACGGAATACATACCCACAAAATTAATTATGACTTGCGACTTAAGTTTTAGGAAAGATACGGCGGTTTGAAGGTCATGCCCATAATTGCTTTAAGATTTTCATTATGATATAAGCTTTTCTTCCAGAGCACGGTAAGAAGAGATGATCCCCGAGTATAAAGAATTAAAAATCAGCAAAAAAGCAAATTCAATAATATCAATCTTTGTAATTTTTTTTATAGGATTATCTGCATCCGCGCAGGAAAAGCTTCAGCCGCTTATACCGTATAAGACAGACACTCCTCCAGTGATTGATGGAATACTGGATGATCCGGTTTGGCAAAAAGCTCCCCACGAGACAGGATTTAAGACTTACCACCCTGATTATGGCCAGGATATGGTCGAAAACTCCGTAGTTTATTATGCCTATGACCAGGAAAACCTCTATTTCGCCTACAGGTGTTTTGATAGCCACCCCGATAAAATCAAAGCCTCGGTAACAAGCCGAGATAATATTCACGCCGATGACTGGATATGTATCAACCTAGATTCCTTCAATGACCACCAATCTCTCTATGCTCTTTATTGCAATCCCCTGGGTGTGCAGGGAGACTCCAGGTTTGAAGGCGGGCAAGAGGATTTCAGCGTCGATATAGTCTGGTACAGCCAGGGAAAAATAGATGATGAAGGATACACGGTTGAACTGAAAATCCCGTTCAAAAGCATCCGTTTTTCACATAAAGACCCAGTGGAGATGGGTGTAATTTTCGAACGCATGATAAGCCGCCTTTCAGAAGCAGGAACCTATCCTTCGCTTGATCCTGCGCAGGGACCCAATTTTTTAACCCAGACGAGAACTCTTATTTTTCAGGATATAAAGCACTATACACTTTTTGAGATATTACCCGCCCTAACCTACAGTCATAGCAGTTCGATAGACGAAGGGAAATTGGTATCAGTTGGAGATGCGGGTGATCTCAGCCTAACGGCCAAATATGGCCTGACATCACATCTTGTCCTCGATGGAACCTATAATCCTGATTTCAGTCAGGTCGAAGCTGATGCCGGGCAGGTTGATTTCAACTTGCGGTATGCTCTCTTTTTTCCAGAGAAAAGGCCCTTCTTTCTCGAAGGCTTAGAAAAGCTTAACTTTGGGGGATACTATTCCGGGGATCCTCTAAGGGAGGTTGTTCATACCAGAACAATTGTCGATCCTTTGGTCGGGCTAAAATTGAACGGTAGAATTGGAGACAAGAACACTGTTGCCTTAATCTATGCCCTGGATGAGCTACTTGATACTGATACGGAAAATTATGCCCATTTTGGAATTTTTCGCTACAAACGGTCATTAGCCAAGGATAGCTTTATCGGCGGATTTTACACAGCGAGGGAACGAAAGAGCGGTTTTAACAGAGTTTTTGGCTTGGATGGGCAGCTCAGGATAAGCCAATCCAGCATCTTCGGATACAACGCTTTCAAGTCTCTGGGTAAACTGGACGAGGCCTCTCCGAAAGATGATGGGCATGCCGTAAAGCTTCATTATTTCCATAACACCAGAAACATGATTCTTATGCTTGGACTCCTGGACATTGCCAAGGAATTTCGGACAGAAACAGGATATATCACCCGAACAGGAATTACCATGTTTAAATCTGGAATTCTGCGGATGTTTTATCCAAAATCAAAGATTATCCAGAGAATTGATCCGATGATCCACAGTACGCAGACCAGGGATAAATTCAGCGGTCTTTATGAAACCTTTAATTCTATTGACCTGAGGCTTCTTTTTCTGAGAAATTCAACTTTCCTTGCGGGTTATCGCTATGCTACCGAGGTTTTCTTAGATGAAAGGTTCAACACCAGCATTGTCAGGATGGTCGCTAGCAGCCAATTCACAAAACAATTTTACTTCAACGTGTCTTATTATTACGGAAAGAAGATTCGTTATGTGGATAATCCCTACCAGGGAAGCGGCAGCGATGCCTCAGCAACTGTGAGGTACCTGCCATCGGAAAAGCTTCATCTTGACCTTAGCTTGATCTACTCCGATTTTTACCGCGATTCTGATTCTTCAAAAGAGTTTGACTACACGATTGTCAGAAGCAGGAATACTTACCAAGTAAACAAATACCTATTTTTCAGAGGAATTGTCGAATATAATTCCTTTCACAAGCAGTTGATGACCGATTTTCTAGCTTCCTTTACCTATATTCCAGGAACAGTTATCCATGTCGGTTATGGTTCTCTCTACGAGAGAATCAAATGGGAAAGCAGTGAATACGTAAGTGCAGATAGATTCCTGGAAACGAGGAGGGGATTTTTCTTCAAAGCCTCTTTCTTGTGGAGGCTTTAAGATCTAAAGATAGATCTTTGCCCAAAAATCCAAAGTGACAGAAATTACTTTTTCCCCTGAAAACGGAACTATGCTAATAAGAATTTGATTCTCTTAAATGTGGGTTTGATGAATCAAATCCCTACATAAATCAAGCTCCTACAATCAAGATCTTCCCTTGCTGCTCTTTATCAAGAATCTCTTAGGATTCTGGTCCAAATCAATGAAGTTATCAGCTTGCTCAATCAGTTTCTGAGAGCTTGATTTGCCGAAAGCCATAACCTCCATATAACAACCCACAGCATGCTTAAGATGCTGGACTAACGGCACAAAATCTCCATCTCCGCTTATAAGCACAACTGCATCAAGCTTTGGCGCAAGCTCAATCGTATCCATGGCAATTCCGATATCCCAATCTCCCTTCTTGGCCCCTCCATAGAAAACCTGAAGGTCTTTTGCCTTGACCTCATAACCCAAGCTCTTGAGTGCCTCAAAAAAATTGCTTTCATCCTTCACATCTGCCTTTATAACATAGGCGATTGCCCGGATAAGCTGCCTGCCTCTAACAGCCTCTTTAAGGATAGTTTTGAAATTTACCTTTGCTTTGTAGATATTCCTCGCAGAATAATACAAATTCTGAACATCCACAAAGACTCCGACTCGTTGTTCTCTGTATATATTTTCACTTGTTTTATCACTCATTTTCCTATTTCCCTTCCTCTTTGTTGTCATTCGCCCATCTCCTGTTTAGAGCTTATAGCAAACGAAAACGAGATGTCAAAATATTTCTCAGGACACAAGGTTGCCTTGGATTATAATTTTGTTGAATTGATCTTCCAGACTAAAACCTGTACTTAATACCCAGGTCTATTCCCCATATATAGTTATATGCCTCTGCAACTGGGCCAGGTACCCCACCTTCCCAAGTATAGGGCGAATAGTAGCCACCATATACATTTCCTAAGATTAAAATAAAGGCCCTTAATTCAAAACAAAGCGGAAGAATCTTGGGCAAATAATAACTCAATCCTGCTCCACCTTTGAGGCCAATATCAACTGTGCGACGAGATTCTATTTTAAAATATCGGGCATGGCCTTCTTTTTTTCGAACAGAAAAAAATCCCAGGCCAAAAAACCCAAACGGGGTTATCTTTTCCTGGGATTTTCGTGATCTAAAAATTGCATTGAGGAATAGATTTGTAACACTCCAGGATAAATCAAGCGGCTCAATATCATCAGAGAAATTTATATCTCGTGATCTTATACTCACGACAACGATCGAGCTTGCCCTATAATGGCCTACTTCTGCTTGAATCGCAAAGCGGGAACCGAAATTACGCTGGAAATTTAGATTAAAGTGATTTTTCAATTCCGTTTTTCTATCAGAAACAGATACGTCCGCAACAAATGGGATAGGATTAAGTCCATCAACACTAACATATCTGTTTATGCCAGAAGTACATCTTCCTAATCCGGCACCGAATCCAATGCTGAATTTTTTTTCATCAGCTCTGAGTAGTGTGTTAGCAGAAAGAAATAAAACTAAGCTGCTGAAAATTACTATGATTCTTTTCTCACTCATTTCAGATAAACATCTTATCCACTCAAAAAAATCTTGGAGGAAAAAGATAATTCAGTGCTAAGCCCATTTTACTTATCGTTTTATATTAAAGCAATAAACGTGCCAACACTAATAAGAAAGGTATCAAAGTCTTCATCTCACGCTCTGTCCTCAATTGATGACAGATGTGAGGGTTAGCGACACTAAAGAAAAAAAAAGATAAACGGGGTCAGACCTTTCAAACTTTTATAAATTGATAATTACATTCCGCTTCTTTGAAAACCTAGTTATCTATACTTATTAGCCCACTCTAAGAAATAGAAAGATTTTAGAGGTCTGATTCCAAAATCGTGTTTGACTCAAAAACTCCTCAATGCTATATTCCAAAATCTGGAATTAAGCCTTTATAATTCTGAAATGAGGAAAAAAGAATGAAGAATAGAATAAAACCCATTTCCCTCTCCATGCTATTTTTGCTTTTCTGCGCCCAAATCTTTTATTCCTTCCCTGCAAAGATACAGTTGTCCGGACAAGAAGAGAAGCTCGATGAATTTTTTCAAAAAGACGAAGTCACTATTATTGTCACAGATTCTGGACTTGGCGGTCTCTCTATAATGGCTGATGCTGTGGAGAGAATGAGAGAATCTAAAATTTTCCAGAAGGTGAATTTTGTATTTTTTAACGCCCTCTTTTCAAAAGAAGGTGGCTTCAACAGTCTAAAAACGCGCAAGGAAAAAATCCAAATCTTCGATAGTGCACTCAAAAGCATGAAGGAAAATTACAATCCAGATTTGATACTTGTTGGCTGCAACACCCTATCCGTAATCTACGATGACACTTCCTTTTCTGAAGAAGCAAGCATCCCAGTAGTCGGAATAGTTGAGGCGGGAGTGGATCTTATCGCCCAAAAGCTCGAAACATCTCCTGAGTCTAAAGTAATTATTTTCGGGACTCATACTACCGCAAGCGAGGAGACTCATAAAAAGAAATTAGAGGAGAAAGGAATTCTTTCTCAACGAATAATCGTTCAGGCCTGCCCCGAATTAGTTAATTATATCGAAAAAGACTATGCCAGCGACGAGACAGAAATGCTTATTTCTGCCTATGTCGCCGAAGCTCTCCATAAAATAAAAGATACACAATCGCCCCTGTACGTGAGTCTAAACTGCACCCATTACGGTTATTCTCTTGATTTTTGGGAAGAAGCCTTCCAGAGTTCCAAGGTAAAGCCGCTTGGTTTTCTCAACCCGAATTCCAAGATGATAGATTTCCTGTTTGAACAGAAAGAGCAGAATCGTTTTGAGAGAACAGAAATCTCAATAAGTATTGTTTCTATGGTTGAAATCGGGGAAGAAAAAATTGAGTCAATAGGAAAAAGACTGGGTGAAACTTCTCCTCAGACACGCGATGCTCTATCCTTTTATGAATTGAAACCAGATCTTTTTAAATGGAAAGAATACATTACATCTTCAGGTCAATCGGGGTCAGAGAATAAAAACTTCATGTTTTAATGTGGCCTTTTTGATTCTCTGGTCGTATGGAGAAACACCGATTCCAGGAAGCTCGGGAACTTTTATGGTTCCTTTGCTCGAGATTTCCACCGGCGGCTCGATCAGGTCTTCCGCATAGTATCTTTTGCTGGCAGAGATGTCATTGGGAAACTTGAAGTTGGGGAGAGTTGCCAGATGGATATTATGTGCTCGCCCTATCCCTGACTCCAGCATCCCGCCGCACCACACAGGAAGCTGTTTTTCCTGGCAGTAATCATGAATCTTCCTGGCTTCTATAATCCCTCCTACTCGCCCGACTTTGATGTTTACGATCCGACAGCTCCCCATCTCATATGCTTTCCGGGCAGTCTCAACCGAAAGCATGCTCTCGTCCAGACAGAGTGGAGTCCTCATCTCTTTCTGCAGACGACTATGGTCCCACAAATCAAAGGGCGGGAAAGGCTGCTCAACCATGACAAGGTTGAACTCATCAAGCTTCTTCAAGGTTTCTTTATCATCGATGCTGTAAGCGCCGTTGGCATCTACCTGGAGGCTAATATCGGGAAACCTTTTCCTTATTTCTTTGCAAGCACGGACATCCCAACCTGGCTTTATCTTGAGTTTCACTCTTTGGTAGCCTTCCTCGAGAAAAGATTGAACCCTTTCCTGAAGTTCAGAAAAAGAATCCTGGATTCCGACGCTTACTCCTGCTGGAATTTCTGTCTTTTCCCCTCCATAAAGCTTTGAAAGCGGCTTTCCTTCTCTTTTCCCAAGAAGATCCCAGAGGGCAAGTTCGAATCCCGCTTTGGCCATCGGATGCCCTCGATATTTTTTCGCCTCTCTGTAAAAATCTTCGGGTTCAAAGATGGACTTTTCCAGAACAACAGGAATCAAAAAATCCTTCAATATATGCCAGGCTGTGGAGGTTGTCTCGTAGCTGTAGAGAGGACTATTATCAGCTACCACCTCACCATACCCGCAGATCCCATCACTATAGACTTTTACGAGAATGAATTCTCTCTCTTCTTCTCGGCCAAAACTTGTCTCAAAATAATGAACATAAGGTAGCCTTAAGAGCGAAAGCTCCACTCTCTCGACTTTAAGCCTTCTCATAGATCTTAATCCACTTTCTTAAACCTACTTTTTCATACAAACGCACTACCTTGTCTGCCATCGCCTCTGCCGAGAATTTTCGATGGACAAGCTCATATCCTTTCTGCCCCAAACGAGAAGCCAAAGTCTTATTGCTGTAGAGCCTAAGAATGGCCCTGGCCAAGGCCGATGGATTGCGAGGGGGCACCAAGAGGCCAGTTTCTCCATGAATCACAACCTCGGGGATACCTCCCACATTGGTGGCAACAACAGGAAGCCGACAAGCCATGGCATCTAAGATGCTGCTTCCCATGCCCTCAAGATAAGAGGAAAGAACGAATAAATCCAGCGAAGTAAGAATTTTTGGGACATCCTCCCTGAAGCCCAGAAAAAAGACAATATCCTCTACATCTAACTCTTTTGCCTGCCTATTCAGCTCCATGCTTAAAGGGCCTTCACCTACAATAATCGTCTTTATCTTGGGCGATTGCTGCTTGAGAATTTTTGTTGCCTGGATCAAATACTGGTGGCCTTTATGGTCAGCAAGATGGGCTACTATACCTACCAGATAGTCATCAACCTCAAACGAGAATTCGCGATGAAGGTAGTCTTTATACTTTAATGCTCTGGAATCCTCGTCCAAAGAAGAGAAATCTATCCCTGAACGGATGACTTCAATTTTCTCGGGATCAACACCTCCTTCCACCATGACCTTTTTAACTCCCTCAGAAATGGCTATGATCGCATCTATATTCTTCATGTATTTTCGCCGGGAAAAATAATTCTTTTTAAGAGGGAAATCAACGCGTCTGGTTATTATTCGGAAGGGAACTTTGGCCAGAGAAGCGGCCGCTGAACCAATAGCTACCGAATGGGCGTCGTGGAAATGAGCGAGGAGGCATTTCTTGCGCTTCATGGCCCAAGCCAACCGGAGAATTGCCTGGAGGTCAAATTCACTCCTCATCTTAAAGGGGAGGACAGGAAGCTCTGCCTCTCTGGCTTTCTGATGGAGCGGGCTTTCAGGCTGGACAATAAAGAAGGAAGGCAAACCTCTTTTTTTCAGCTCTTTAGCCAGGAAAAGAGATTGTCTCTGACCGCCTCTCCATTCCTTTCCCGCATCAATCTGGAAAAGGCTCAATTCTTTCTCCTTTTTTCCATATCTCTCTTAGCTTAGCGTATCGAACAAAAATTGCATAGCCGTGAAGCACAGAGATGATGAATCCCGCATAGCCGTCTAAAAAACCGGCTTTTAAAAAAAATGATTTCGTAAACCTGAAAACAGGAAGAAAGACTAAGTGATACAACCGGCACTTTTTCTTCTGGGTGTAAAGTTTTTGGGCGCCGAGCTCGGAAAACTTGTCAACCCGAGCCAGGTGATCTGAAATATTTCGATAGGTGAAATGGTGAATCACGCCCCGCAGCTTCTCTAACTTTCCTTCGACGACTAATTTTTCATGGATGTACTCTCCCTCCCAGAAGGCTTTGTCCTTTTGGAAGAGCCGGATTTTTCGGTCTGGGTACCAGCCTGAATGGCGAATCCATTTTCCTAGATAAAAAACCTGCCTGGGCATGGAAAAGGCAGAGCAATCTGGCTCGCCGTTCTTAAGCTGGAGAATCTCTTCTCGAAGCTCGGGAGAAAGCCGTTCATCAGCATCGAGGGATAGAATCCACGGGAAAGATGACTTTTTATTGGCAAAATTTTTCTGGTCCGAAAAATTTGTCCATTGTCGCTGGAAAACTTGCTTAGTGTATTTTCTGGCAAGCTTGACAGTACCATCACTGCTGAAACTATCAACGACTATGATTTCTGAAGCAACACCAGCCAAGCTTTTCAAGGCGGGCTCGAGCCTCTTTTCTTCATTAAAGGTAATGATTACAGCGGAAATTTCCATTGCCTCAATATTAACATAGTTCGTCAAAAAAAGGCACAGGCAAAAAGGGGGACAGGCTACTTTTCTCTTGTAGGGGTTTGATTCATCAAACCCACCTTTAAAAATATTAGCTGTTTTAACAAATCAAATCCCTGAAAATTGCTTTTTTTATGTAGGGTCTTGATTCATCAAGCCCACATTTTGATGAATCAAAATCCTCGATTAAATGGCAATCCTCACAGAAAAGTAGCCTGACCCCTTTTCCATTCTTTTCCATTCAGAAAAAGTAGCCTGTCCCTCTATTTCATCTTTAAAGAGTAGCTTTTGGAGGAGGCAAATCTTTCATAACCTTGAGTCCTGCCGGAGCGTCAACCGTCCCAGGAGTGGTATTAATCGTCACGGCCACTGTTCCGATATCGCCGTGAACTCCACCTATAATCTTTTGATGAATGTTTGGTTCGCCTTGGATAATTATCTCATCATACTCCTCATCCACAGCAGCGTTGGCACAAAATTCAAGGGTGATGACTTCCTTGCCATCCCTCTTGCCATAAGCTATGCTTGTTAATCCAATCACATCCCCGGGTTTTACTGTCCCCAGCGCTGTCTCTATCGCTTTCTCATCTATCACAGGTTGGGGAGGAAGTTCGACAGCTTCGTCCAATTCCCATCCAAGTCCACTGGCAATCATATTGATGGATTCCAGAAGCCCCACGTGCCCAGTTATGACCTTATCTTCAATTTTTTGTTTGAATTCCTCTTGAGTTAATCCTGTCCCGACTTTGACCTGGAAAGGAACTCTCCTCTTCGCTGAATTCATCATGCGCGTTACTTTGATTGAATTAACTTTAAGGCATGGACCAGAGAGAACAAGGGGAAGGGTATCCATCAAATAGCCTGGGTTGATGCCTGTTCCTACCACGGTAACTCCCATCTCTTTCGCAAGATTATCAAGCTCCCGGGCAAGTTTTGGATTGCGTTTCCACGGATAGGATAGTTCTTCGCAGGTAGATATGACATTCAAACCTGCCTTCAGGCACTGGGCTACCTGGGGAAAAACGCTCTTTAAATGAGAAGTTGTAGTATGCACCACAGCGTGGGCTTTGACTTTGGAAAAGAGCGCCTCTGCATCCTTTTCGATCGTAATGCCCAACTTTTCTGGCTTATCCAGAATCTCCCCTAAATCCTTTCCTACAAGCTCAGGATCTATATCTACTGCACCGACTACCTTGAAGCTTTTCTTATCAACGAGAGCTTGGGCTGCTTTGCGGCCCATAACACCACATCCATAAATTATGACATTGATCTTATCCATCTAGTCCTCCTAAAGGTGGGTTTGATGAATCGAACCCCTACGTAAATCAAGCCCCTACAGTATGAATACATAACTCCTGAACCTCATCTACTAATTACTATTTTTAGCTATTAATATTTTTTCCATTTTTTGGCGATTCTTTCCACAGCATCCAAAGAGGCCTGGATTTCACTTTCAGTATGAGCAGCAGAAACCGCTCCAAATCCGTGGAAAATATTGAATCCTTCCTCGAGCATGGCTAATTTGAAAATTTTTTCTCTAAGCTCTAAATCACTAACTTCCGGATTCCAGACTTGTTCTGGAGAGGTAACACGATCAATTTTTTCCTGGAGAAATTGCACTCCAACACAGGAGCTATTATCAGGCACTAACTCGCCATAACCAGTACACTTAACGTTGAATCCATGAGCAGTGAATATCCCCTCAATTCTGTTCCTGATCCTTGCCCCAAACTGCCCTATCCTTGGGTAAATCTCCGACTCATTCTCGATCAGATACTTAACATAAGTTAAACCAGCTAACATAGAAGCAGGATGAGCAGAAAATGTCCCTCCTTCAAACTTCACTTTCTGCTGGAGTTTAGCTTCTGGACTACAGAGTGCCATAATATCATCTCTTCCTGCTACTGCGCTGACTGGCATCCCCCCGCCAATTGCTTTGCCCAGGACAGTTAAATCAGGCTTGATTCCGTATAAGCTTTGAAGCCCTCCAGCATGAAAGCGAAATCCAGAGATTACTTCATCAAATATAAGCAGGGAATTGTACTGCTTGGTTAATTCTCTTGCTTTCTGGAGGTAATCCTTATCAGAAAAAATAAATCCCCCTGCCCCAATAAAAGGTTCTATGATGAAACAGGCAATTCTTTCTCCGTTTTCTCTGAATCTTTCCTCGAGATCTTCCCTATCGTTAAACTTGGTCATGATTATCGCAGAGTCAGCGCCTGCGGGAAGACCCGCAGACTCTAATTGACAAAGACCATGATCATAAACCGTTATTCCCTTTAAAGCATACGGGTGAGCTCCATGCCAACCTCCTCCCACCTTTATCACCAAGTCTCTTTTTGTAAAGGCCTTGGCCAACATTATGGCATACATCGTGGCTAGAGTGCCGGATGTTGTGAAACGGATCTTATCTGCCTCTATTCGGCTGAGTATGAGCTCCGCCAATTCCTTCTGGTAATCACCGGGAAATCCAGTTGTCAGCCCTTGACTTTTATTAAAGTAATCAAGCAGGGCGTTGATAACTATTCTTGGGTTATGCCCTAAAACATTGGCAAAATGCCCCTGCCAAAAATCTACATAAGTATTTCCATCTGCATCCGTGACCCTAGAACCGCTACATTGAACATCGTAAAATGGAAAAGGATCGAAAAGCCGAAGATTATGGCTGCCCCCTCTTATTTGATACTTGGAAGCTTCCGCAAAGAGTGCTTCTGATTTATTATGCTTTAACTTATAATTTTTAATTAAATCATCGAGCAAATTTTTTTTATCCATGATTAGTTTCCCAATCGTAAAACAACACTAAATAAAATAAAAACATTTGAAATTTTATAAAATATGTACTACAAATCACGATCTTTAGTCAAAATTTTTAGGATAGATAAGGATAGATAGAGAACCAATTAAATTTTGATAAATCGGTTCTCTTCGGTTCTTGTGAGTAATTAATCAAACCTATAGATGTGGAAAAAGGTGGGTCTGATGAATCAAACCCCTACAAATATCAAATTCATACAAAAGAAATTATATAACTATAAGGTGGGCTTGATGAATCAAGCCCCTACATAAATCTAGCCCCTACATAAATCAAGCTCCTACATAAATCTAGCCCCTATATAAATCTAGCCCCTATATAAATCTAGCCCCTACAAATATATAATGTAAGTTTGATGAATCAAACCCCTACATAATAAATTATGCATTTATAAGGTGGGTTTGATAAATTAAACCGATACAAGAGAAATTATTTATCGAATTGGGATATTTTTATGTTTCTCTTCTCAAGGCTTCTCCCGACAGCCTGCTCCAGCCTTGCCCAAGCAAGATTGTAATCAATCAATGACCTAAGCTCCTGGGACCTTTCCCTTGCCAATCCTTCTTGATACTGGAGAACAAAATAATTTGTCGTAAGCCCTACGTTCAGTTTCTTCACCTCGGCGTCTAACCTCTGCTCGGCCAACTCCCGCGCGAGCCGGTAAGCCTGGACTCTCTTAGCATTTGTTTCAATGTCCCTCACTGCATTCTTAACTTCTAAAAAGATCTGCTTTTCAGTGCTTTCCAGTTCAAGCTGGCTCTTCTCCATTTCCATCTTGGCTCTGACGTAATCAGCTCTTGAAGTGAAGCTGCTCAGAGGGATAGAAAGAGTCAAACCTATAGTCCAGTTATCATAAAGGAGCTTAAAGGCATCGCGAAGAGAGTCAGCAGGGCTTCCTTCTTCTGCTCCTATGACTCCTTCGAAAGGATTGTTATTCTGATAGAGAATCCTATCTCCTGAAAGTCCTGGACTCCAGTAAGAAAACTGTAAATCCAGACCTGGAAGCATCTGATTCTTAGCAACACCCATGTTTAACTTATTTGTTTCGATGCTTATCTTTTTCATCCTCAGCTCAGGTCTCTTCTCCAAAGCCTCCTTCAACGCTTCGTCCAATGATATATCTCTTTGAATGAACGTTGGTTTATCCGAAGGGACAATCCTTTTCGTGCTCATCTCCCCTTCTTCAGTAAGGTAAAGCAAGTCTCTGAGCACATCTTCATTCCTTCTGGTAAGAGCTTCAGCTTGAAGGATGTCAGCTTCCCTTGAAGCCACGGTTGTCTCAGCATTCAATATCTCTATAGGAGCTAATTTCCCCACTTCAACTTCCTTCTTATTCTTGGCCAGAAGGTCTCGAGCAAGCTGTAAAGATTGCTGTTTGACCTTGTAATCTTCAATAGAATAGACAAGATTCCAGTAAGCTTCTTGAACACTGTAGATGGTATCCATAAGAACAGTTTGGAATTGATTAACAGAAATATCCAGGTTGTTTCGAGCAACAATGATCTCTCTTCTGCTGACGTTAAACCCAAAGCCATTCAGAAGAGGCTGGATAAAATTAAAGCTTAAAGTGTTTCCATAGGTTGGATTCATGATCTGAAAGCCAGCGGTTGTATCAGATGTATACCCGGTTAAACCCAGGGAGAAGTTTCCTCCTGTTGGTATTTGCTGAACCAAAGAAACTGAGTAATCTCTGTACTTTCTCACCACAACATCAGCTTGTTCAAGCCACCAAAAAGAAGGATTCTCAGTCCGCTCATTGCCAAAACTAACATCCAGGCGTGGCAAAAAGAATTCTCTGGCTTTAGAAAGGGTAGCATCAGCCAAGTCAGGATTATAAACCTCTACAGCTACAGTCAGATTGTCTTTCAAGGCCTTGACAACACAATCTTCCAACGACAAAGAAAGCGCCTTTTCCTCCTGCGGAAAAGATGGTTTAAAAAATAAGGCTAGAATTAAAACCAGAATAATACTCGATTTCATCCTCACGTTACTCCTCCTTGAAAAAAATTACGAAAAAAATAATCATAAATATTATCATTCATTCAGTCTAGCTTGTTTGTCTTGTTTCAATCAAATAATACGTATATTTTACCTGATTGGTTCAAAAAAATAGCAAAAAACTGGGGAAAATTGAGATCATGTTTTGAAAAGCCTAGTCTATTTTTTCTGTTTTGAGAAAGGCTGGAAGGACGCTATTCTTGGATAAGCATTCAAACCCAAATAAAAAGGAGGCTCTTTTCCGCTCTTGAGCTTCACCAAACCTAAAGAAGCTACCATGGCTGCATTGTCCGTGCAGAACTCAGGGGAAGGGATAAAAGAAGGCAAGTTTTCCTTTCTACTAAACTCGGTGAACTGGTGCCTTAGCTTCTTATTTCTGGCTACACCTCCACAAAGAATGAGCGATTTTGGCTTGAAGAGTTTTATGGCCTGAGCCAGGTTTGAAAGTAATGCCCGAATAACGGCCATCTCAAAACTGGCTAAAAAATCGAAAAGATTAGCATGTCTCTTTGAGAGTTTATTTTCCTTAATAAGCTTTAAAGCGGCTGTTTTAAGCCCGCTAAAACTGAAATCAAGGCTTCCATCTGTCATATGGGGCAGGCCGAACGTGAATTTTTGAGAATTCCCTTTCTCCGCCAGCCTGTCTATAATCGGCCCCCCAGGGTAGCCTAAATCAAGGAACTTGGCTATCTTATCCAGCGCTTCTCCTGCAGCGTCATCTCTTGTCCGTCCCACAAGCTTATAATCAAGCTTTTTCTTCACAAAAAATATTGAGGTGTGACCTCCCGAGACTACAAGAGCCAGCGCAGGAAAAGGAATTTTCCTGGTTTCAAGGAAAGCAGACTCAATATGGGCTTCAAGATGGTCTATTCCTATTAAAGGTTTGGAAAAATAGAAGGCCAGGCCTTTGGCAAAAGAAAGCCCGACGAGAAGCGAACCGACCAGGCCGGGTCCCTGAGTCACAGCATAAGCACTGATATTTTCGAGCTTAAGCTGGGCGCGGTCCAAGCACTCCTGGACAACATAGCTCAGGGAAGTAAGGTGCTGGCGCGAAGCCAATTCAGGCACTACTCCGCCATAAGGAGCATGTATCTCGTCTTGAGAGAGGACTACATTGCTCAGTATTTTAAAGTCACTGTTTAATACGGAGGCAGAGGTCTCATCACAGGAAGTTTCAATCCCTAAAACATTCATCCCCTTAAGTTCTCTTATCTTCCTAATCCTTTTAAGCTTTTCTCATAAGGAGGACGCAAAATACCTTTTTCGGTGATGATGGCCGATATGTACCTGGCAGGAGTAATGTCAAAAGCTGGATTTTGGACCTTCACATGGGGAAGAGTTAAGCATCGACCTCCGATCTCTCTCACTTCCCGCGGGTCTCTCTCTTCTATCGGAATCTCTTTCCCTTCTGGTAGGTTAAAATCTATGGTGTTTGAAGGAGCAGCCACATAGAATGGAAGATTATGTTCCTTTGCCAGAACAGCTATGGTGTACGTTCCTATTTTGTTGGCCGTATCTCCGTTTCTAGCTATCCTGTCAGCTCCTGTTATCACCACAGAAATCATTCCTTTTTGCATCAGGAAGCCTGCTGTATTATCAATTATCAAAGTTACCGGGATGTTTTCTCTGTCAAGTTCCCAGCATGTCAATCTTGCTCCTTGAAGGTACGGCCTGGTCTCATCTGCATAAACCTGAATCTTCTTTCCCTCTTGAACGGCCGCCCGGATTATTCCCAAGGCTGTGCCGTAGCCGGCTGTTCCCAGCGACCCAGCGTTGCAATGAGTCAGAACAGACTGACCATCTTTTAGCAAATCCTTCCCCCAAATGCCTATTTTCTTGTTGGTTTCTAAGTCCTCTCTCTCTATGTCCACAGCCTTTTGGATCATTCTCTGCTTAAGCTTGGTTAAAGACAGACCTTTGTTTTTCTCAAAGGTATTTTTCATCTTTTCCAGAGCCCAGAATAAATTGCGGGCAGTTGGTCTTGTCCTCTCCAAACGGCGGTAAATCCGGTCAAATTCATCATTCAGGTTTTCTTCGTTCTCTATCCTCAACAGACCCAGCGCCACTCCATATGCGGCTGCTATCCCTATGGCCGGTGCTCCCCGGATTATCATCTTTTCCACAGCCTCAGCCACCTGATTATAATCCGTGCATTCCACATAAACTTCCTTTTTCGGTAACTTTCTCTGGTCGATCATGATAACTTTATCTTTTCTCCACTCAATTGTCGGAAGCATTCCTAACCTCGCTTTTCCAAGAAGGAGTTTTAGCGTCTCTCCAGTTCCATCTTTTTACCCAGGCCATGTATCTGGACCGAAACTCTTCCCATTCTTTCTCCTTGAGCTTTTCTTTCAGACTCTGATAGCAAAATACAATTTGAAGATCATTATCCCTAAGGATTTCTTCTTTAGGCAGCCCCAGTTCTCTGGCCATTACAGCCTCTTCAAAGCTTTTTTTGTAAGCCTCAAGGTGGCTCGAAATCTGAGATAAGAGATAATGATAAAAACCGCAGCTCAAATCTTTAGCGGTAATCTTCTCAGCTGTCTTAAGAGCTGCAGCCAATATTTTCTGCTTCTCCTTCCCTTCTTTCTGGAGCGCTCTTTTGAGCATCGCATCTGTATATTTTTGAGCGGCAAAAACAGCAACTTGTCTTAGCTTCGATTTATCAAGAACACTGGCATAGATCTTAAGAGCAGAATCTTCAAGCTGAAGTTCATCCAACGAAGACGCCAAACCTAAAAGAGAAATCTCCCGAGCCCAGTCCTCGCCCTTTTCAAAACCGTACGAAAAAGCGTTGAGAAAGCTTTCCTCTGCCTCTTTCCACAATTCCAGGTTCAATTCAGCCATCCCCTTCAACATGAAAGCCTGGGCTGAAGGGTGCTTATTTGTTTCCAACTCAGCTTCGATCAAAGCCCTTTTGAAGGATGCGATTGCCTTCTCAGTCTGGTAGAGGCGGGAGAACTTCTGTCCTTGAGAATAAAAGAACTTTGCATCCTTAAGATGGGAAACACAGGCAGGGAGTGAAAAAAGCCAAAGAAGCAGAAAAAGGATGATGAAGGATCTTTTGGGAATAATCTGAAAACTTGCAGTCGCTTCTCTCGAGACAAGGTTTTTAATCATATCCTTCTTTATTTCCAGATTTACGCCCATCTTCATTTCATTATTCATTTCCGTCTTCATTCCCTAATTCGTGTCCTTCTCCATTTCTTTATTCATTTCTCTTTCCGCTTGCCTATTCAATTCCTTCTTCATTTCCTTATTCATTTCATTGTCAGTTTTTGTCCATCGTCCACCCTTTAATCTCACCTGCTACAACTTCCTGGACTTCTTCATTAGACATAAGATCAACGCTCAGTGAAGCCGCCTCTTTGCCAATGTTCTCCAGGCCTTCGAGAAGTCTTGATTTATCCTTGATAGCATCTATATCCTCCTTGGCAAGACTCACCTTTTCCTCGAACTTTTTAACAATGTTCCTAAAATCTTTTGATTCGATCTCTTCATAGAAAAGAGCGGAAAGAAATGGATCTTCTAGGCCGATAATAGGGTATAGCCTGTTAAAAACCTCTCTTAAAGCCTCCTCATCGTTATTCTCTATTTCTGCCTCGTAAATTTGGCTCAGGGAGGAGTGTTTCTTAAAGAAATTAAGTACAAACTCAGGAGCCTTTTCCTCGATGCGCTCAGGATCAAGATAAACCTGCAAGGAGAGAATCTCCTTTTTCCATTTCGTTGCTCGTCTGATTCCCCAGAAAATAGCCGTGGTGAGAAGAGGGAAATAGAGATAGGATTTAAGGGGAAAAATTTTAGAGAGGAAGCTTATCCCTTTCTCGACTACTTTTTCAAGTGCCTTCTTTTTCATGAACTAAATATAAGCTATAAAACGACAAGAGTAAATATTAAAAATGGCTCCAAAATGACGTGCGAGCCTGGTTAGCCGAGCTTTTTATTTTATCTCAAGCAGAGCGAGGAAGGCTTCCTGAGGGATTTCTACTCGACCTATTTTTTTCATTCTCTTTTTGCCTGTCTTCTGCTTCTCCAGGAGTTTCATCTTTCTTGTATAGTCTCCTCCATAGAGCTTGGCTAGAACATCCTTCCGGTAGGGCTTTATGGTTTCTCGGGCAATCACTCTCTTGCCTATTGCAGCTTGGAGAGAAACCTCCCATTGCTGACGGGGGATGAGCTTTCTCATCTTTTCAACAAGCATCTTGCCCCTGGAAAAGGCTTTATCCTTATGGACGATCAAAGAAAAGGCATCCACATCCTCTCTGTTTATCAGGATGTCCAGCTTGACCAGAGGGGATTCTCTAAATCCCGAAAATTCGTAATCCATAGAAGCATAGCCCTGCGATACAGATTTCAGTTGATTGTAGAAATCCATGACGACTTCATTCAGAGGAAGAAGATAGGTTAAAAAGATGCGTTGGGTGCTGATGTACTCCATCTTCTTCTGTTCTCCCCGCCTACTTTCCAGAAGCTTGAGGACGTCCCCCAGGTACCTATCAGGCGTTATGATCAGAGCCTCCAGAAACGGCTCCTCGATCTTTTTAACCTGGTGAGGAAGCGGAAGTTGTGACGGATTATGTATTTCTCTAATCCTATCGTCCTTACCCGTAACTCTAAATCCTACGCTCGGAGCAGTAGTTATAAGGTTTAAATCAAATTCTCTTTCCAATCTCTCCTGGACTATCTCCCGGTGGAGGAGGCCCAGGAAACCGCACCTGAATCCCATACCCAGAGCCGGAGAATTCTCAGGCTCATACTGGAAGGAAGAATCATTGAGCCTCAGCTTTTGGAGAGCCTTCCTTAAGTCATCCACACTGCTCTCTCCAGCTGGAAACATTCCGCAAAAAACCATGGGCTTCGCCTCTTTAAAACCGGGCAAGGCTTGGGCGACTCTTCTTTTCTTCTCGGTGACCGTATCCCCGATTCTGGCATGATTCAATTCTTTGATGCCGGCTATAACGTATCCCACTTCTCCAGCGGCCAAGCACTCTACCTTTTGAGGCTTGGGAGTTAAGAAACCCACTTCCTCGACTTCGTATGAAGCACCGCAAGCCATAAGCTCAACCTGAGTTCCAGTCCTAAGTTCTCCGTCAAAAACTCTCACCAGGATGATGACTCCGCGGTAGGAGTCAAACCAAGAGTCGAAAATGAGAGCCTTAAGAGGAGAATCTGGATTGCCGCGAGGAGATGGAATACGACTGACTATGCTCTCCAGGACTTGGTCTATGGCTGTTCCCTTTTTGGCGCTGGCCATGATGGCTTCTTCGCGCTTTAGACCGATAATATTTTCCAGCTGCTCGAGCGTCAGCTCTGGATTGGCCGCAGCCAGGTCAATCTTGTTGATGACTGGGATAAGGACAAGGTCATTCTGGAGTGCGAGATAGGTGTTGGCCAAGGTCTGAGCCTCAACGCCCTGAGAGGCATCGATGACCAGGAGCGCTCCCTCGCAGGCGGTTAGACTCCGGGAAACCTCATAAGAAAAATCAACATGACCCGGAGTATCTATAAGGTTGAGGATGTATTCTTCGCCAGACGAGCTTTTATAGCGAAGGCGGGCTGTCTGAGCCTTTATAGTGATACCCTTTTCCCGCTCAAGGTCCATCGTATCCAGCACCTGTTCTTTTAATTCCCGAGGAGAAAGGGCTCCTGTTTTTTCCAAGAGACGGTCAGCTAGGGTAGACTTGCCATGATCGATATGAGCTATAATCGAAAAATTACGTATCCTTTTCATCGGTTCCATTGATTATTCTCGTTAATCCTTCTAAAATTAAATTGTAATACGGACGACAAGTCAATTACAAAATAAGAGTGAAAATTGCCTTAAGTCCAGATGTTGAAATAATAGTTTCTAATCTAGGTGATGAAAAAAAAAGTACTAACAATCCTCTCCTTAATCTTTCTCCTGGTGAGTGTTCGCACCGCAATCCATCCTAAAGAAGATTTAATTAAAAAAGCACACCAAAGCATGGATTTCACAGAATACGAGAGAGCTATTGGCTATTTCGACCAGGTCCTCTCAACCAATCCCAATCAAAAAGATGTGAGAGCGCATCAAGGATTTGCCTATTTCAGGCTGGGAAAATATGATGATGCGATACGCGCCTTAAACGAAGAACGCGCTCTTTTCCCTGATAGCCTTGATGCAGCCATCCTTTTAGGATACGTTTATTTTAAACAGGAGAAATACGAAGAAGCTGCAAAACTATGCCAGGATTATGACGAGCTCCTTGAAAAAGCTTTTAGAGAAGAAGCAAAGCAGAAAAAGCTGGATTTAAGGAGCAAAAAAGACAGGGCTGAATTCGAGGAGAACTACGAATATTTTCTTGACAAAATTAGCAAAAAAAATCCTAACTTAGGCCTGCCCTACTTTATTCTCGGGTTTCATCACAAAAAGAACGGGAATTTTGAAAAAGCAGAAGAAAACTTTAACCAGGCTATAAAAAAGGGCTACAGCTCGGTCGCCTGTAAATTCCAATTGATAGATATAGAACTTGCAAGAGAAAACTGGCAGGAAGCACTGGCCAAGTCGCGAATCGGGCTGCAGATAGAGGAATCTAAGTCCGAATTTTATTTTTTAATGGGATACGCCTATTATCATCTTGGAGAGATAGAGAGGGCTATTTATTGTTTTGACAATGCGTTCAAGCTTAGACCGTATGAAGTCGAAACAGCAAAGAATCTAGGCAAGATATATTTCAACCAGAACAAATTCAAGAAAGCCACTTCCTTCTTAAAAAAAGTCCTAAACATAGTTCCTTTCGACTATGAAGCGAGGTTCTTGTTGGACCGATCTTCGAATGAAAAATCAATGCAGAAGGAAGAAGATAAGCCAAGGATTACCAAAAATATAGTGGATAAGGTTGATTTAGAATACAAATATGTATTTAAGTCCGATATCAACCACATCATAACTGTCATGAATGAAACTGCCCTTTCTCTTCTAAAATCAGGACATTTGGGCAAGGCAATAGGGTTGATTCGCATTTTTCTAGAGATTCATGACTTCTCTCCTGACCTGAATTACAATCTTGCTAATTTCTACCGCATGAACAATGATTTAGGAAAAGCTATAAAATATGCCTGGAGAACAACAGAGCTCAAGAAGGACTTCAGGGATGCCCACGACCTGGTCGGAAACATATTCTTCAGACTGGGAGATTTTGAAAATGCCATCATAGCTTACCAAAAAGTCATGGATATAGGTCCCAGAGATGCCCTTGGTTACTATAATTTGGGATGCGTCTATTCTGCAATGGGAAATCTGGATAATGCCGAGGAGAGTTGGACGAACGCCGTAAGCCACGAAAAAGTGAGGAAGGTTAAGACAAAAGAAAAGGCCTCAGAAGATGAACTAACCAGGACTGTAACTGTATTTAAAGCTTCTGTTGCGGCCAAAGCTCATGACGGCTTAGGGAGGCTCTACCTCCAGCGAAACCAGAGTGAAAAGGCTCTCGAACATTTCGAAAAGGCTGTTGAGATAGAGCCTGGAAAGCCCGACCTTTATTATGAGATTGGCAAAATTTATCTGGATAAAAAAAACACCAAAAAAGCTATTTATGCCTTTGAAAGATATCTCTACCTGGGCGGAAAAGAGGAAAAAAAGGTAAAAGAAATATTAGAGTCAATAAAATAGACAAACCTTTCTTGCCAAAAGCATTGGGATCAAAATCCACTGAATGAGGCTTGACTTTTAGCCATGACTAAAGTAATTTTGTTATGAAGTAAAGTATTAATAAGATAGACGCAAAGCCCTCTAAGGAGGTACAGATGTTTTTATTCGGACCAGTCGGACCAACAGAACTTCTGCTCATCGTTTTAATCATTGTATTCATCTTTGGCGCTCGAAGGCTTCCAGAGTTAGGGAAATCCTTAGGGGAAGGCATAAAAAATTTTCGAAAATCTATAACCTCTAAAGAAAAAGAAAAAAAATCCCCTCCTGAAAAGCCTCAGCCTCCTGCCAAGGAAGAATGAGTCTCGCCGTTGAAAACGTAGCTCAAAGAAGAAAAGAAAAAAAAGAGAATTATTCCCCTTCTTTCCCTAAGCCTTTAAAGTCTGCTCCTCCTAGCCTTCTTATCAGCATCCTCTGTCATCCCTCGCTGAATTCCTGGACCGTCTGGAACAAAGCTTTAAATTATCCCGCCATCGGCAAAAAAACCTAAAATGCCTCTCTATTCTGGGTTTGACTTGGGCGGAACCCACCTAAAATATGGTCTGATCGATGAAGGAGGAAGGATCGTTTTTGACGCCAGGGTAAAGAGTCCTGTGAAAATTGGAGAGTTGATCCATCTTCTGGAAACAATCTGGCAGGATATTAAAAAAAGGGAAAAAGGAGACATCAGAGCCGTAGGCTTCGGTTTTCCGGGAATCTTCAACCTCGAAGAACAAAAAATAATTCAATCTCCCAATTATCCTGAGCTTGACAACTTCGCGCTCACTCCCGCCCTCTCTCGGTTTATTGAAGTTCCATTCTTGATTAACAATGATGCCAACATGGCTGCCTTCGGTGAGTTTAAGTGCGGAGCAGGACAGGGCGTGCAAAGCATGGTCTTCCTGACCATCGGCACAGGCGTCGGATCAGGCATCATACTTGATGGAAAACTCTGGTTGGGCAAATGCGGCTTTGCTGGGGAACTCGGTCATGCGACTGTCAATCCAGACGGAGAAAGATGTAATTGCGGAAGTAAGGGTTGTCTTGAAACAGAAGTCTCAGCTCCTAAGATAGTCAAAAACTACAATGCCTTGAGAAAAAAAAGCAAGGAGATTACAGCCGAGGAGGTCTTTCAAAGAGCTAAAAAGGGGGATAAGGCTGCGCTCCAGGCTTTTTCTCTTGCTGGCTTTTATCTGGGGGTAGGTCTTTCCATAGCAATAAATCTTTTAAATCCTGAGAAGATTCTCCTGGGCGGAGCTGTGATGGAAGCGGGTGATTTTCTGCTTTCTCCTGCTCTCGAAGAAGTCCTGAAAAGGTCATACAAAGCTTCTTTTAAGTGCTGCAGGATAGAAAAAGCCAGTCTTGGGAACAAAGCTGGCCTTATCGGAGCAGCCTTGTGGGCAAAAGAACAGCTTTCCCAAATCTGACCACAATTACTCAATGATCCCAATCATTCAGCATCTGTAAGTCAGACATGCAAACTTATTAAGCTTTTAGAAATCAAAGTTATAAAATATGAAAAATTTGAATGCTCAGACCCCGCCGTTCAACTAATTGAACTGAAATTCAATTATTTGAATCATCTTCAGAGAAAAAAATTACATCCAGAATCTATCCTGTTAAAAATAAATAAATTAAGATGGCAATCTTTCTGGCATATTTTTTGCATTGAAAATTATAACGTATATATTATATATTATGCTTTATTTATTATACTTTATGTTTTAAAATTACAAACCATAAATAAAAAGGAAAATGTTTCTTCTATCTTCTAATTCAATAGCAGAAAACCCGACTTTAAAAACGTCACTGCTACGACATAAATAAATGTTGCTTGTTTTGAATAATCAAAAATACGAGAAGGAGGTGAAAAAGGGAAAATTAAATCAAAAAAAAGGCAAATGGAGGGGTGTTTTTTAAAATAAGCACTCCTGGAACTAGAAACAAAAAAGGAGAAGGAAATGAACAAAAAGATCTTTAAAGTCTCCTTGATCTTACTATTAGCTTTTGGCCTAACATCCACAACCCTTGCTCAGGGAAGACAGACTGGATCCATAAGCGGCACGGTCGTTGACACAGAAGGGAATCTTCTCCCTGGATGTACCGTTACTCTTTCCGGGCCCAAGCTTCTCGGCACAATGACTTATGTGACATCAGATATGGGCAAGTTCCGCTTTCCATCTGTTGCCCCAGGTCGTGATTATCAACTGAAAGTGGAGCTGCCAGGATTCAAAACCACCATCAGAACAAACCTCATCGTCAGTGTGGCAAAAGCCACTATTGTCAGAATTGTACTGGAGATCACGACCATCGAAGAAGAAGTCACAGTCGTGGCCGCATCTCCTGTTGTCGATATCGAGACATCCAAGGTGAGCGTTAGCTACACCTCTGATTTCATAGCGAGCATCCCGATGAGCCGAGACCTGTACGGTATCCAGAACTCCATCCCCGGAGCTATCTCCGAAGGAGTCGATTACCGTCGTACCTCTTCCATACTCGGAGGAACTGTCCGGAGTCAGCTCTACCAGCTGGACGGTGTTCCGATGAATGATCCTGCAACCTTTTACCCCATGGCCAACATCAACGTCGATGTCTACGAAGAGATTGAATTCGGTATCGGATCACTTCCGGCTGAAGTGGGACAAGCAGACTCAGTGGTTGTTAACATCGTCACTAAGGCCGGGGGAAACAAGTTTTCCGGGGCTGCTTCTGCTTATTATACCGGCGACTCTTTGGTCGATAGTTTACTGTCTATCGAAGATAACGAGGCAGTTGGTGTCAATCCTCCTGAATCATTCCAGGAATACATAGACGGCTCATTGAGCTTCGGCGGTCCCGCCATCCCAGACAGGGCCTGGTTCTTCATCAACGGCCGTCGTCTTTCTTGGACGCGAGCCAATCCACAAACGTACGATATTCGGCTACAAAATATCAACTTAAGAGAATGGACGTTTAGTGATGCAGAGAAACAGCATTTTGATATCGAACATTATGAGTGGTTGGGCTTTGGCAAACTGACCTTCCAGCTCACAGATAACCTCCGGTATATGGGCATGTACCATTGGAACAATATCTATGAGCCTGTTTACTCGAACAGAACTAGTAATTCTTACACTTTTGCGGTCACGATAGTTTGGGATCACGAGAACACCCACACCACGACTCACCAGCTCAACTGGGTCCTGAACCAGAATACATTCGTCGATGTCCGCGGGACGTATGTTTACCGCCATTTTCCGATAATTCAGCGGCCAGAATACGCTACGAACTATTTTACCTACGACCGAGAAGAACAGGTTAGATGGGGAAACACGTATTACTCAGACGATTATATCCGTAAAAAAGCCTTAGCTTCCTTTTCGGTGACCCACTTCGCAGATGACCTTCTGGGAGCAAGCCACGAAATAAAATTTGGCGGTGAATTCGAACATACTGTTTACGGCCTCGACAGATTCAAGGACGGCAATCCCTACTACACGTACTGGAGAGATTACAACGCTCAAAACAAGTATTACTACTCAACCTCAGGACAGCGAGGCCGGCTCAGAGTGCGTCCTTTTGGGCCGCGAGGCACCGTGTGGAAATATGACAACACCCGCCGTTTCTCTGGCTTTGTCCAGGACAGCATAGTCAAAGGAAAGTTGGCCATAAACGTTGGTCTCCGTATTGATTACGGCTACCAGTACGAACCCGAGCAAACACGGCCTGATATGATCGACCTGTATGATGTCGGGCCCGAATTTCTGAACCCCGCTCTGAGCGCAACTCCCACTATACTCCTCCATGCTCTGAACGATCAGTATCACAACGATACCGACATCCAGTTCTATCAAACGTCTGCTTTTGATGCAGTCACTACCCCTTGGAAAAAAATCGTTGAGTTCACAACTCTTTCGCCGAGAATTGGATTAGTTTACGATCTCTTCGGTGACGGAAAAACGGCTTTAAAGGCCTCTTTCAGCCGCTACTATGAGCCCATCTGGTCCGCTAAGTACAACGCCGCCAACATAATGAGCGGCACAGCCATGAACTGGTACTGGTACGACCTGAACTCCAACGGGTACATGGATCTGCCAATACCCGGCGGCGCCTATGGATCACCTGTTCAGCCTCAGTACTTAGATCCAGCAGGCGATCAGTACCAACTAAGAAGTTATGATGTTCAAGACCCCGAGTGGAATTACTATCCCGATGACTTGAAGGCTCCTTATATGCACGAATTCATTCTGGGTGTCGACCACGAGCTGGTCAAGGACTTCAGACTGGGACTCCAATTCATCTACAAGGAGAACAAGAACATCGTCGAGGACGTGGATATAAACAACGACTATGATCCTAACCACATCGATGAAGCAACAGGACTGCCCACCTGGCTCCCGTATGAGTTTACTGATCCTGGCTGGGATGGAGAATGGGGGACAGCAGATGACAAGGAAATGACCGTTTACGGTCTGGCTGATTACGCTCCTACAAGATCTTACGAAGGTGCGAATCCGCCTGAAGCCAAGAGGACATACACGGCTGTTGTGCTGACTTTCGACAAGAGGATGTCAAACCGGTGGCAGCTGCAGGGCTCGATCCTGTATTCTGCCTTCAGAGGCAATGCTGCTCCCACGTACGGATCAACAGAAGGCGAATCAAGTTTGTTCGACAATCCTAACGTGATGATAAACTCTTACGGCCCCACCACTTTTGACCGCCCGTTCCAGTTAAAACTCATTGGATCAGTCATCCTCCCCCTCGATATAGTCTTAACTGGCTATTTCCAGGCTCGTACAGGATCACCCTGGAGAAGAACGGTTGAGCGTGTCTACTTCCCCTCAAGCATCAATACTCAAGATAGCTACGTTGGATTCGGTGCCGAGAAGAGAGGAACTCAAAGAAATCCTCCCTACACCATGTTGGATATAAGAGTAGAGAAAGCCTTCGCTATCGGTGATTTCGGAAAGCTGAGTCTCTATCTCGATGCCTTTAACCTCGGGGGAAGAAGCGGTTACAACATCTCCGGGAACCCCAACCCACGTCTCTGGCCCTACAGAGATCCGCCGAGAATCACTCTCGACTCAGACTATGGAGACGTGACCAGCTGCTATGGTGTTCGTTCTGTCCGTTTTGGAGCAAAGTTCTCGTTCTAGTACAAAAAGAGCTAAAAGCTTAGTTCGATAAGATAAGAGGGAGGGAATTATCCCTCCCTCTTTTTCTTTTGGAGTCTTAAGGGATTCTCCAGCCATTTTATTTAAAGAAAAAAAACCCTTTTCGTTTAGAATTATACATAGAAGTATGAAATTTCAAGATATTGGTTTTTTCTCGCGCAGGGATGCTAAAGAAAAACGAGATATGAAAAAGATTCGGTCTTATACCTGGTTTCTGCTGATGCTTTTTCTTCTCGGGATTATGTTTGTCCCGCCCTTCATGTATCCTCTAACGAAAGAGGAGAAAAAACAAAACTTTCTTCTAATCACCATAGACACACTTAGAGCTGACAGGCTAAGCTGTTACGGCAGCCAAAATCCTAAAACACCGAATATCGATAGTCTCGCAGAGAGAGGCGTGCTCTTTTCCAGAGCCTTCGCCAACACGTCTACCACCCTGCCATCTCATGCTAATATACTCTTAGGGACAACTCCCAACCATCATGGAGTTCATGAAAACTTGAATTTCGTCGTAAAAGAAGAACTGCAAACCCTGGCCGAACACCTCAAGAATAATGGCTACTCAACCGGAGCCTTCGTGGGGGCCTACGCCCTCGATTCAAGGTTTGGATTATCCCAAGGTTTCGACGTTTACGATGATAAATACAGCCGCTTTCACTCTGTAAATCTCGTCTCCTTAGAGAGAAATGCTGAAGCGGTGATCGAGGCTGCCCTAGAGTGGCTGCAAGGTCGAATATCTCCCTGGTTTCTCTGGATCCATTGTTGGGATCCTCATAGCCCATACGACCCGCCAGAGCCTTTTAAAACTCAATATAAAGATCATCTGTACGAAGGGGAGGTTGCCTACGTCGACCTTGTCCTGGGAAAGCTCTTCGATTATATGAAAGAAAATAAACTGTTCGATTCGACTCTTGTTATATTCACAGGGGACCACGGCGAGTCGCTTGGCCAGCATGGTGAGGACACTCATGGTTATTTCGCCTACAATTCATCCATCTGGGTCCCTCTGATTATTTCATCTCCCGAAACAGCCTCCGGTCGTGTCGATAACTATGTCAGTCATATCGACATATTCCCTACAGCCTGTGATGTGCTGGAAATAAAGAAGCCGTTTTTTCTCCAGGGAACCTCTCTCCTCCCGGCTATAATAGGGAAAAAACTGCCAGAAAGGCCAATCTATTTCGAATCTTTGTATCCCTACTACAGCCACGGATGGGCCCCCTTGAAGGGATTTATCCTCAAGGAGAAAAAATTTATAGACTCTCCTATTCCTGAGCTGTATGACCTGAACCATGATTTTGATGAGCTCAACAATCTTGCCCAAAGAAAAAAAGTAGCTCAGCTTAGATCCCAGCTCAAAGATATAATCCAGGCCCTGACACCATCTAAGAAAATTGACGCTACTCAAAAGGTCGACCGGGAAACTCGCGAAAGACTGGCAAGCTTGGGCTATATCTCAACTGTTCGAGTTTCACAGAAGAAGGATTTTAGCGCCAGAGATGACGTGAAGGTCCTCCTTCCCTATATGAATAGAGTCGGTGAAGGCTGGAAACTGTATAAGAACGGAGAACAAGATGCGGCAATCAAGCTCTTAAAGGAAATAATAGAAGAGAGACAGGATGTGGATTTAGCGTATAAACATCTTGCCTCCATCTATCAAGAGACAGGAAATCAAGATGAGGCGATTGTAATCCTGGAGCAAGGGCTCGATGTTCTTCCCTCAAGCTATGAAATATTTATCGACTACATAAAAGCGCTTATTCTTGCTCAACAGTATGACAAAGTTATCAGCTCTTTTGAAAAAACGAACATTAGAGAAGCTGAGTATGATCCTGAAATATGGAGTAACCTTGGGACTGCCTATGCCAGCAAAGGCAATTTTGATCAGGCGATCAAAGCCTTTGAAATGGGCCTTTCCCTGGATGATAAGCATCCTGAGCTCTACAACAACTTGGCCAATGCCTGCTATTCCCAGGGCCTGCAAGCAAAAGATTCCTTAATCTTTTCAAGAAGCTTCGAATACTACAAAAAAGCCATAGAACTTGATCCTGAATTTCCGGCTCCGTACTATGGATTAGGCCACGCCTACATACAACAAGGAAACCTGGGAGGAGCTATCTACTGCTGGGAAAAAGCTCTGGAAACAAATCCCGATTTTCGCCAGGCTCATTTTGATCTGGCCCTAGCCTATTTAAACACTGGCAACAAAGCCAAAGCACTTGATCTGCTCAGTGAGTATAAGAAACGATACTACCATCTAATGACTCTGGCTGAAAAAGAAAGATTAGACGCCCTGATTGAACAATGCCAGAAATGAGATAAGAAAGTAAAAATTCAACGAGTTTAATTAAATTCAATCCAGTCCTATCTGGCTCGATCCAGGCAAAAAACTAAAATTTTGAATAATACACGATCCGCCTCTGCTTTCTGCCGAGGTCAGATGCGTAGTATCGCCTTTGTCGAAGACGCTAAGGCCATCAATAAGATCATCCGCCATCTCAAGCTCTGTTTCCAGGCTGAACGACCACTTCCCTCTCAACTCATTCAGCAGGAACTCCTGATGGGAACTGAGTAATGCCTTGTTTGCTTAATTCTTAATTTTTCAAAGTCCGGCCCCCTCCTTTATTAAGCAAAAAATTAAAGTTATTAACGTAGAGAAGTTTTAAAGGCCTGACTGCAATTATTCAATTTTCCAAATATTTGAATTGAAATTCAATTATTTGAATTTTTTCTGAGATTGAGATTATTTCCGCGATCTATTTTATTGAAATTAAACAAATTAAGAATTCTTTACTATGGCACGAAATTTGCATAAAATAATATTATAATATTATAAATTATAAAATGTAATTTATAATGGGGGATTATAATGGGGGACAAAGGATCTTCCTCTGACGCGCACGCAATTCCTAAAACACTCAGCCAATCCATCTACAACTACATTAAGGAATCCATTATTAATAACAAACTCAAAGCTAACGAAAGAATAAACGAAAAAGAAATCGCGCGCACATTTGGAATAAGCACAACTCCAGTCAGAGAAGCTGTCTTAAGATTAGGCGCCGAAGGATTCGTCACCATCAACTCTCATCGAGAGGCTTCAGTCAGAGAAATATCTTTCAAAGAATTGAAGGATATTTTTCAAGTCTTGGCCCAGCTGGACAGTCTAGCTTCAAACTTGGCAATAAAAAATCTAAGCCCTGAAAAAATCAAAGAGATTGAACATTTGACCAAAGAAATGGAAAAGCATTGTAACAGAAATTCCATAGAAAAATATATGGACCTAAATGTCGAAGTTCATAAAAAAACATGGGAATCTATCCCCAACAGATTTCTCCAATCAGTCATTCTATATATTAATGATCACATGCTCAGGTACAACTATGCTCGTTTCCAAGCCTTAAAAAAACCTGGGGTGCTGGAGAGATCTATGGCTGACCATAAAGAAATCCTGAAAGCCCTAAAAGAAAAAGATAAAAGGAAGATGAGGAGCCTGCTTTTGAAACACTGGGGAGCATTACTCGAGCCATCACTCCTTGAAGCAGGATTGAAAGAATATCTCATTAAAGAACTAAAGGAGGTGAAAAAGCGAAAACTAAGCCAAAAAAAGGCAGAAGGAGGAGTGTTGTCTAAAACCAGCACTCCTGGGACCGGGAATTAAGAAAGGAGAAGAAAATGAACAAAAATATTCTTAAAGTCTCCTTAATTTCGCTCCTTGCGATTGGCCTCGTATCCACAAGCTTTGCTCAAGGTAGGCAGACTGGATCCATCCATGGTATAGTCTTAGATGAAGAAGGGAATCCTCTTCCAGGAGCTACTGCTACTCTTTCTGGCCCTGCAATGATGGGTACTAAAAGCTATGTGACTGGTGTGGCAGGAAAATTCCGATTTGTAGCTCTGTCTCCAGGAGAGTATGAAGTGAAGGTAGAAATGCCAGGATTTAAGCCCTACATAAGAAAAGGCTTACGTTGCAGCGTGGGAAAAACGACAGAGTTCAGAATTAGAATGACTATCGCCGCCATCGAAGAGGAAATCACGATCACAGCTGAATCGCCAGTTGTCGACATTGAATCATCTAAGTTGAGCGTTCATTATGACACAGATTTCCTGTTAAGTATCCCCCATGCTCGAGACCTGTATGGAATCACGCAATCCCTCCCCGGGGCTGTAGAAGCTGAATCGGGTAGAGAATATACCAGAATGACATCCATTCTGGGAGGACCGCTCAGGAGCACACTCTACCAGCTTGATGGTGCGATCATGAATGATCCCACAACCCATTATATTGCGGCCAACGTTAATGTCGATGTCTACGAAGAAATTGAGACGGCGGTAGGCTCACTTCCGGCTGAAGTTGGATTGACAGAGGTGGCTGTTGTTAATATCGTTTCAAAGAGCGGCGGGAACAAGTTTTCTGGCTCGGTCAGCGGTTACTACACAGGAAAAGGGCTTGCAGAAGATTTGTGGTCAGCAGAGCAGATGGAGGCTCTTAATGTCGATCCGCCTAGAAAATATGAGACTTATACAGATTTTTCAGCAAGCATAGGCGGACCAATTATCAAAGACAGACTCTGGTTCTTCCTCAACGGACGTCGCATAAGTTGGGAGCAAGACCTTCCTTATACCGCTCATAATCGTATCGCACAAATCTATGACGTAAACCCTGCTGCATTTCACCCGAATGATCTCTTAGAATATAACCTCGAACATGGCGACTGGATAGGTTTTGTAAAAATGACCTTCCAGCTCTCCCCGAATATAAGGTATATGGGTATGTTTCATTTCAACGATGTTTACGAACCCGTCTACTCACTTAGAGTTGGTAATAACCGTGCTTGGGGTTATACTGCTATTGTTGATCATGAAAAAGTCTACACCACCTCCCATCACTTTAACTGGATTCTGGATCAAAATACCTTCGTGGAAGTTAAGGGAAATTATGTCAACCGCTATTACCCTAATATCCAACGTCCTGAACTGGCGAATAACTACACTACTTATGACAGAGAAGAAGCTGTATGGTGGGGAAACACCAGTTTGACTGATGATTATTACCGTAAAAGATACGGAGCATCCGCTACCATAACCAGATTCCAGGATGATTTTCTTGGGGCGAGCCATGAATTTAAAGCAGGATTTGATTGGGAAAACACCTATTATATCCGAGACAGGTGTCGTGGCTTTGAACAAGGTGATAATCCTTACTACACGTACTGGAGAAACTTCGCTACTGGAAATAAATATTATGACAGCGCCACATCACCGCGAGGCCGGCTTTATCTTCGTCCCTATTCGCATCTTGGGGGAGGAATGGTAGGTGAAGACAACACCCGCCGCTACTCGGCTTTCGTTCAGGATTCAATCGTGAAAGGAAAACTGGCCATCAATATCGGTCTCCGTTTTGACCATTCTTACGCGTACGAACCCGAGCAACACCGCCCTGAGCTCCTCAACTACAAGGTCGGGCCTGAGTTTTTAAACCCCATCTTAGCAACACCAGATCCCAACATACTCCTTAAAGCCCTTAACGACCAGTATCATAACGATCCGGACGTAGATTTCAATCAAGTTTCTTGCTTTGATGAGTACACCTATCCTTATAGAAAAACCGTTAGCTTCACAACCCTCTCCCCACGAATCGGACTCGTGTACGATGTGTTCGGTGATGGAAAAACAGCCATCAAGGCCTCCTTTTCCCGCTACGTCGAATCTATCTGGTCAGGCAAATACAATGCGCCCCAGCTCTTCGGCAAAACCATTAGATGGAGATGGTACGACTTGAACGGAAATGAATACATGGACCTTCCTCGACCATCAACGACTTGGGCTGTTCCTGTTGATACTCAGTACCTTGACGATGGGGTCACTTATGATCCAGACGGCGATGGTGAGGCAGGAGACAGGTACAGATTGATGTCCTATACAAACATGGATCCCGACCAAGTCTATTACCAAGATGTCAAAGCACCCTATATGCATGAGTTTATACTCGGAGTCGAACAGGAAGTGATGGAAAATTTCAGGATTGGAGCCCAGTTTATCTACAAGGTGAACAAGAACCTCACCGAGGACATAGATCCAAACAACGGCTACGATCCTAACGACACCGATACCTGGGTGCCTTTCACGGTTACAGATCCTGGCTGGGATGAAGAATGGGGAACAGGTGATGACCAACAGCTTACCGTCTATGGCCTGCATGAGGATGCCCCGGCTCAAAATTATATAGGCACAACCCCGTCTGAGACCAAGAGGGAATACATAGCTGGTGTGCTGACATTCGATAAGAGAATGTCAAACAACTGGCAGTTCAAGGGCTCGATCATCTACAGTGCCTTTAAGGGTAATGCTGACCCTCGATACGGTGCAGCAGAAGGAGAGACTGCGTTTCTCGATAATCCCAATACGCTGATAAATGCCTATGGCCGTATGCCTTACGACCACCCCCTGCAGATAAAGCTCATGGGAACAGTCATGCTCCCCTTGGATTTCGTGGTCACTGCCTATTTCCAACATCGGAGCGGAAGCCCCTGGGGAAGAAATTTAGACCGGGTCTATCTCCCTGATGGTGCGCCCGTCCAATCGGATTATGCGAGCAGCGTCAATGCTGAACCTGTAGGAACCCGAAGAAATCCCACACGCACCATGCTGGATATGAGAGTGGAAAAAAGCTTCTCTTTTGGCAAATATGGGAAGCTGAGTCTCTATATGGATATCTTTAATGTCGGAGCGAGAAGAACACTCAGTGTAAACCGTAATCCAGATGCAGAACTCGATTTCTTCGCTGATCCGCCCACCTACGAACCAGACCCGAACTATGGACGGATTAACAGTGTAGGTGGAGTCCGCCATATTCGCTTTGGCTTTAGGTGGAGTTTCTAGATCAGGAAAAAAGAGGGAGGGAGAAATCCCTCCCTCATGCTCCCTCATCCCCCGCTGAAACTCAATCCTTGCAGTCATAGAGAGATAAGAAAAAGCCTCTCTTTTGAAAATCTTAAAAAAAACATCCAAGAAGGATATTCTGCTGGTGAAATGATAAGCATCCCTTTAGAAAAAGGAATAAATAAAATCTATTTTTCTTCTGGATAATATCAAGCAGAAAAGACTACGCAAACTGGATATTATCAAAATAAAATAATTTAGCCCTCCTCTCCGCCCCTTTTTTCCTTCTTCATCTTTTCAAGCGTTGCGACGATATTTTTCACGCTCGGCACTTCAGGATTTTCTGGGTCCATTTCGATGAACTTATTAAAATACTCAAGGGACTTATTGAAATCACCCTTGTTGAGGTAAACATACCCTAATTTCATATAAGGCTTGGACCAATCCTTTTTAATCTTTATTGATAACTCAAAATATTTGATAGCCTCGTCAACTTCTTGGTGAGAGAAAAGCACCTCAGCCACGTTGTAGGCAGCCACTTCATCTTCTGGTGAAATATCTAGACCCTGGGCGAAATATTTCTGAGCTGTCTCAAAATCTTCTTTTCGAATGTAGATTTCTCCAAGCCCAGTAAAAGCCCGCAAACTGGCTTGTGGATCTTTTTTATAACCGCCAAAATTTTCTATAGTCTTGTCCAGGATAAGCTTAAACTCTGCTTCAGCCTTATCCAATTCTCCTTTTTTGAGGTAGCAGGTTCCAATGTTGAGATGAGTATGGTAAATCTCTGGGTATTTAAGCACGAATTCCTCAAACACGACCAAGGCCTCATCATACTTCTCTTCTTTAAGGAGAAGATTTCCTTTATCGAACAACTCGAAGGATTCCTCGTCCGACATACGGGGAGCAAACTCGGTCAGTTTCTTAAGCTTAAAGGTGATTGGGGGACTTTTCCTGAGCTGGCGGACATACTTATTTATATAAGAACTGGTATAGCCCTTCTTTGTAGCTGTTATTCGCCAATTGCCTGTTCCCATCCCGGCCACAGCAAAGCGCCCCTTTTTATCGGAATAGCCCTGGAGTTTTGTTTCGTATTCCAAGCTTTCCGCAACAATCAAAACTCCTTCCAGAGGCTGTCCTTTCTCATCGACAACAGTTCCACTAATCCTCCCTTTCCCCATGTGCTCCTGAGCTAACACAGCCAGAACCGCTATAGAGATAAAAAATAATATGAAAATACACAAGTTTAAGAGTCTATTTTTTTGGATGGGATTCATTCCAACCTCCTATTTCACACCAAAATGAATCTTTCCAGTACATTCGTTTTTTTCTATATTATCTTTGACTCCTCTTTTAATTATTTTTTTCTCTCTTCCCCATATTTTTCCCTTAAAGCGTCGACTTTCATTTTTATTTGAGGCTGCTCCGGATTTATCTCTAGAGACCTTTCCCAAACATCCAAAGCTTCTTTATAATCGCCAAGCTTGAAATAGCATTCTCCCAAGGCGTTGAGTAGATTGATATTGAGGCCATAATGGGAAATGGCTCTGTCATAAACGTTAACAGCCTTTTTCAGCTCTCCCATTTCCAGGTAGGCCGTGCCCATTATGTAAAATACTTCATATTTTTGTGGCGGAGATTGGGTTAAAAAGGGAAGTAATACAGACTCAATTTTTTCGTATTCGGCTAAATTCATATAGGCTTTGGCCAAACTTAGAGCAAATTCATTAGAGTCAGGTTTGCTCTGGAACGCCTCCTCCAAGAATCCCAAAGCCTCTGCAATTTTTCCGCTATTGAAAAGTTGAGTTCCTATTAAATACCCATAAATTGGGTCTTTAGTACCAAGCAAGAGCTTAGAATAAATCCAGGGGCGAGCGAAGGCTTCAAGATAAGTAATATCAAAATCTTCACTATCAGATAGGATTTCCCGACCATCAACAAAAAGAGAAACTTGAAGCCGATAATGGTCTGGGGTGAATTCCTGAAGAGAGAACTGCTCAATCAGACTTGGCAACTCTGCGTATTCATTGATTTTTCTTGTGTCGCTTCGAAACTCTTCGCCTTTCTTAAAAAAGGTATATTTGATTTCTCCTTTTTCTCTTAAAACTGGGCTTAAACCATGAATCTGGAAAGCAACGGCCATAGTGTCTTGCTTGAGGAACACTCTATTGCCCTGGAAATAAATTTGATATGCCCCCATTTGAAAAGGCCTGAGTTTATTTTGTTCTGTTCCCCGTCTGTTCACATTGTAGCCTAAAATAAGCGACGTCATCTGCAAGGCTTCCTTATCCTGAGGAATGATGAGGTCTCGTTCCAGAGAAGTAAATTCTTTGGAGACTTCATTTTTGACTAATACGGATAACTTATAATTCCCGGGGATAAGAGGAAACATATCATGGATAGAGAAGGGTCTGTGGCTTAAATCCTTTATCTGCTCATCGTCGAACTCCAAAGGCACTTCCTTTTCAAACTGATAAATTCTCTTGCCTTCAGTATTTGAGACTGTTCCATTGAGCTTAAGAATGGTGTAGTATTTATTTTCGTATAAATCCACAGAAAGCCTTTTTGGTTCAATTGCATAGTGGACAAAATAAATTCCTGAAATATCTTTAATGACTTTTACCAGAGAGTAACTGTCAATGTAATTCGCTGAATACTCCACCTCCACAATGTCTTTGTATTCGAGAAATTTCTGGGCATATTTCTCTTTGACCTGCTTCGCAGGAACTCTCTCAACTTTTTGAATCAACAGATCAGAAACCATGGATGGACGCCCAAAAGAAGCAGAATCCTCACCTGGGATAAGAGTGAGGGAGACTTCAGCCAGTTCTGGCTCAAACTTCCTGAGCTGCTCATAGGCTCCTAAGTAATCATAGGGATCGACATAAATATTGGGCATGAGAGCCTGAGGGCCATCCTTAAGGGGACTGTAAAGTCTGTATTCCCCAAGGCTCCCTTTTTGGAAAAAAACAAGATGAAAGCCAGGAGGAAGACCTATGTCTGTCTTCCCTTGGTAAAACCAGACTACAGATGGATAAGTCATGGTTGTTCCTTCAAACCTTTGAATGTCATTGGGCTCTCCCAAGATGATGTAGATACGCCCTCGGTCAGTTCTCCAGCCAGGTTTGGGCGTCCCCCGACCAAAAAAGCGGTTGGCATAATTGATACGGCGATAGTGCTCTTCTTTGGATTCATTTTCAGGAGTAGCTTGAGTCGGATCTCTATGTTTCCAGAAGGCCTCGATGAAAAGGTCCCTTTCTCGATCCGTTTTAAGCATTAAAAATACTTCTCTCTCGAGGGGAACAATAATATAAACCACCTCTTCTTCAAGCCACTTTTTGTATTTTTCAGGCAAATCTTTGGGAGACAGCTTCTCGGCGTGAAGGAAGAAAGGAGACAAAAAAGACGAAATTAAGATGGCAAGAACTGCTTTTTTCCCCCTCTTTATCATATCTCTATTCTAATCTCTTCCCCTGTATATATCAAGGAAGAAGTCAATTCAAATTTGGAATAACAAGACCGGAGGCTTTTTGATAGGCAGGAGGATGTGGTGTATAAGAATATGAATAATTGAAGATAGAAGGTTGTTCGCAAAGCAGAAAGCCAGTGAGAAGCAGGGACAGAAATGATCCGAATAAGCTTGAAGTGCGACAGCGTGTTAGCTTGGGGAAGAGAAAAAACAAGTCGCTAAATTAGAAAAGGAATAAGGAGGAAAGACTCCCTCTTATTTACCTTGAAAAAAGAGAAAGGCTAATTTATAATCAATGCAAACTAAAAACAGACACTCTAAAAATTGATATTAAACCAAATTTTCTGTTAAACAAAATTATGTTTCCAAAAAAATAGCATGAAAAAAAGTCACGGTCTCCGCTTGCCTCTCGTGGTTGTTGTCCTTCTGGTCTATTCGGCATGCGCTTCTTCTTATTATAAAATCTTAAAACCTCCCGTTGATGCCAACAGCCAGAAATTCTTGGATCTCATCCGCTATATCGTCACCTCTCAGGAAGAGAGAATTTTTCGGGAAATGCCTCCTGAAGACCGGGGCGAGTTTATCATGGATTTCTGGGCAAGGCGTGATTCAGACCCATCAACCCCTGAAAACGAATTCCGCTCAGTATACTACACAAGGCTGGCTGTGGCTGATAAAGCTTTCCGGGCAGGCATTCCAGGCTGGATGACTGATAAAGGAAGAATCTATATCCTCCTCGGTCCTCCCACGGATGTCATAAGAAAGACTATGGGAGATAAATCAACAGAAATCAGTAGAAATCAGAGGGAACTCAGCACAAATATACTGGAGGAAGGAACCTTTACTGAAAGACCGACAGATATCTGGATATACAACCAGTACCCAGATTATTTCGCCGGGCCACTGCGCCTCACTTTTGTCGATTATGAAGGCACAGGGAATTACAAATTAACGACTGATGTAGAAGTGAAGCCTTTTTCCATGATGTCCCCTGTCCAGAGTGATCCCGATACGGAAAAGTACCAATGGATAGGAGAAATAGAGGGGAGTGAATCTCTTCCTGCCTTTCTTCCCTTTCTTGATTACTCCAAATCTTTGGGCGAAATACAAAAAAATAAGGACGGAACCTATACTGTTGAGTGTTCCTTTGATATTCCTTACCGAGCCATAAGATATCGCAAAAAAAATGATGGATGGGATTACGACTTAGAATTTAGTATAGAAGTCAAGTTCGTCGGAGAAAAAAGCTTTTACCGACAAAACAAGGTAATAAGAAAGCATATTTCTAGCGAAAATCTTAAGACAAATATCTACCAAAAGTACACTATCATGGAAAGCTTTTTAGTTCCTTTGAATAAAGGAAAAAACGAAATCTATTTTTCGGTTCGTGATAATATCCTCCAAAAAAGACTCCGCAAACTAGACATTGTTGAGATTAAAAAGGAATAACTATACAAGTTTAATCAAATCCAATCCAACCCCTCCACACGAAAAAATCAAAAAATTGAATTAAATTCATTTTTTTGGATTAATTTAGTACCTCGCTCTAACCTTCGGTTCCGCATTTAAAATTGCATTTTGGGAATCTTATTCTATATACAGAAAATAGTATAGTAAAAACAGTATTTATTCCACTTGCCAGGTTAAGCTAAATTATTCTAAATCAGCAAGTTACGAAGGATTAGCGAGCGTAATTTGCTAGTTCTGCCCATGATTTTCATAAAATTCAACCAACCTAAAAATTGTTTTAAATCTATTATTTTCAAGTAATTACGTATATTAATTAGAAAAAAGTAATTTGGCACTAAACTTGCCTATAATAAGTAACTTATGTTCGCAATAATGGGGCCAAAAACATTATCTGCTGAAAAGAAGATTTAAGGGACCAGCTGATCCTACACTTCAAGGCAAAATTATGTTTTCAAAATAAGATAATGAAAAAAAGCTGTTTTCTCGGTGTGCTTCTCGTTTTTTTTGTTATCTTGCTCCATTCGGCCTGCGCTTCTTCTCATAAAATTCTAAAACCTCCCATTGACTCCTACAGCCAGAAATTCTTGGATTTCATCCGCTATATCATCACTCCCCAGGAAGAGAGGATTTTTCGGGAAATGCCTCCAAAAGACCGAGCAGAGTTTATCATGGACTTCTGGGCAAGGCGTGATTCGGATCCATCGACCCTTGAAAACGAATTCCGCTCAGTATACTGCACAAGGCTGGCTGTGGCTGATAAGGCTTTCCGTGCAGGCACAACTGGGTGGATGACTGATAAAGGAAGAATCTATATCCTCTTGGGTCCTCCCACAGATGTCATCAAAAAGACCGTGGGAGATAAATCACCCGAACTCTTATATCATCATTCGCCGGGAAAAGAGAATGTTTCGGAAAATCCCCCCCCCAAACCGAGAAGAAGACAGTGGCAACTAAGCAAAAATTTATGGAAGGAGGGAAGCTCCACGCAAATACCGACAGAAATCTGGATCTACGACCAATACTCAGATTATTTCGGTAAGCCTCTGCGTCTCACTTTTGTCGATTATGAAGGCACCGGGAATTTCAAACTGACGACTGATGCTGAGGTGAAGTCTTTTTATATAATATCCTCTTTCCAGAGCGATCCAAATATAGCAAAGTATCAATGGATAAGAGAAATAGAAGGGAGTGAACCTCTTCCTTCGTTTCTTCCCTTCCTTGATTACTCCAAATCCTTGGGCAATATACAAAAGAATGAGGAAGGAGCCTATACTGCTCAGTGCTCTTTTGATATTCCTTACCTAGCCATAATATATCAGAAAAAGGACGAAGGATGGGATTATGACTTAGAATTAAGTATTGAGGTCAAGTCTGTTGCAAAAAAAAGCTCTTACCGGGAAAACAGGGTGATAAGAAAGCATATTTCCAGCGAAAATCTTAATAAAAATATCTCAGAAATGCATAGTGTCATGGAAACTTTTGTTGTTCCTTTGAATATAGGAAAAAACGAAATCTATTTTTCCGTTCGTGATAATATCCGCAAAAAAAGACTGCGCAAATTAGACATCGTTGAGATAGAAAAGTAAAAACTCTACAAGTTAAATCAAATTCACTTCAATTCGATCCAAATAAAAAAATCAAAAAATTGAATTAAATTCATTTTTTTGGACTAATTTGGCACAGCGTCTTATCATCATTTGCGCATTGAAAATTGAATTTAGGATATCATATTATATATATAATATATGACATGCCTTGTGCAATATTCATTACACTATTCAATTAAGCTAATTAATTTTAAATCAACAATTTGCGATTTATAGGCAAGCATTATTTTTCTTATCATGCTCATTAATTTCATAAGATTCAGCTAGCCTAAAAACTAATTTAAATCTTTTATTTTCAGTAAATTAGAAAATTGATGTTATTGGCATGGATATTGCTGCATTTATGGTGAAATTCGTTTTTTGCACGGGAGGTGATAAAAGCAGAGGGTAATTAACAGAAACATTTTTATGGATTATTTCCACCTCTTCTTTTTAAGTTGCATATAATGTAGCACTCTAAGAAGGCAGGAGGGGGCATCCTGTGAAAGCAGGATGGGGAACTGAAAACAAACTTAAGCAAGGATTTCTAAAACCGCATCCAGAGCTTTCTGGATATGACGCACGCTTCGAAACGGGATGGCGAAAAAAGACACATCATAATTTCTCAGCTTAGCCAAGAACTACGTCAGGCCCTTCTCTTCTGTGTGCATGTTATTTTTACGACGCTCTGCTTCCCCCCTTCCCTACGTATCTAGATAGCAGCTCCTGGTGCTTGTTTGATGATGACCAAAACAGAATCATCAAATCTTCTGATAACTTAATAGTTCGCTTACTTCCTCCCGGAGAATCTTGTTCCTCTAACGAAGAAATGATCTTCAAGCTGGCGAATGAAATCAATTCTGACGCGGCGGCTTCCCATTCAGGTGAATTCACCGTAGGAACCAAAAGGAGAACTGGTTGAAAAAAGCATTTGTTTTGCTTTGTATGACAGCAATAATCGTTATCTCGCATCTTCCTGGATTCCAGAAAAAACAGCGGTTATTCCCGCCTGAAAAGCACGAAGTCGAAGTTCGTCTGATCATGGTTGACGTTATTGTTACTAAAGACGGAGAGTTCGTCAAAGATTTAACCAAGGACGATTTTGAACTTTTTGAGGATGGGATAGGGATCCCCATAAATTCCTTTGAACTCGTGAGCTTCGATAAGAAAGATTTAAAACTCCCAGAAGAAACGGCAGACGGAAAATCGTCCGCTCTTCCTCAAAATAGGATCGTTGTCATATTTGACGCCATCAATTCCTGGAGAAGAGAAATCATAAAAGGAAGCGAGAAGATCATCGATGAGCTGGTTTCTATCGCCAAGCTCGGGAATGAAGTCATGGTTCTCCAGCTCAGGGAGAGGAAGGGAATAGAGATTATCCAACCTTTCACCTTGAATGAAGAGCTTATTAAAAATTCTGTTGAAAAAGCCGCGGGAAGTATGTGGAAAATAGATACAGTAATCGATCCTTCATATAAGGCTCAAGTTGGAAGCGAAAGCAGGGCCAGCAGTCCGCAGGAAATCAGGAGGCAGCAGGAAACTGATAACCCGTATGAAAATATTTATGCTGAAGATATGCAGAGAATATATCACTTGAATAAGGAAATGAAGAGATTTGAAAAGACAATCGGGGGGATTTTAGGCGCATGTAACATGATCAAAACCTTACCCGGAAGAAAATACATCCTTCTCATTAGTTCGGGAATTCCAGATCTATCCCCTCCGGATATGTTCCCTAACATTCTCAGCGGAATTCTTAACGATACAACCGATAGATTAGAAGATGCCTACCGAAACAAAAGCTTTGGAAGAAAGGAAGATATAAAAATATTCGATCCTTTCAACATACTCGATAAGAAAGTATTCAAGGATGGAGCAGAAGTCATCACCGAATTAATCCGTTTTGCTAACGCTCATAACATCTCCATCTATTCTCTGGACTGCGGCACGTATGTAACGCGACTCCATTCAGGCACTTCAGCTGAGGGATATCAGAAAAATGAGATGGCTCGACTTTTTTTTAGTGAAGGAGATCATATAAGGAAAGTCCAGAATTTAAGGTGGATATCTGAGGGCACAGGTGCTGATTCTTTGAGAGGAGCTGATAAATTTGAAGAGTTTCGCAGGGTTATAAGTAGAGATCTAACCTATTATTATCAACTAAGTTTCTATGCCCAGAGGGATGAAGCAGACGACAAATACCACAAGATAGACGTTAACGTTAAACGTTCCGCTGTTAATACTAGGTTCAGAAAAGGATACACGGATTATTCGAAAAAAGAGACAAATAAGATGCTTCTTGTCACAGCTTTTTATAATCCTTCCCTGTACAGAGAATTGCCTTTTGAAGCAGAGCTCATTCCTTTCCTGACAGAATCGGGAAAATATGAGCCCTGGATGCACATCGCCCTGCCAGCAAAAGAGCTATTTAGGGACAGGTTCGTTGAATATGCGCCTAGATTGTTTAACCTTCATGTGTGGATCAAAGATAAAAATGATGGTGAAAAGGGGTATGGAGGCAAGATCAACATTGGATTGAACATCAATCCTTCCTTCCTGGATTTCATAAAGAACATCGACTATCTAAGCTATCACTTTAAAGGTCCAGAGTTTAATTTCGGCCAGGATGAATATCAAACTATTTTTGCTCTTTTTGATCCTCAAACGAACGAGATCGGGACATGGGAATCGTCTCTATTTGCTCCTGTGCTGAAAAACAATGATGAATACACGGTCATAAACTGTGTCTTAGGTGATACAGTTCTGAATTCTGAAAAAGCTAAAAAGACCTTTTCGCTCTCTAATAAGGATGGGAGTCTTGAGTATGACCAGATAAAGTTTTTCCCTAAAGTAACGAACCAGTTCAAAAAGTGGGAAGGAGCTTCTGTGTTCATGCAGGTTTATCTTCCTGGTGGGAAACCGAAGGTACCGCCAGAATTTCTGCTTCTAGGCGAGGACAGTCGCCTCCGCCCTCTTCCGCAAGTGCTGGTTTCAGAATTCTGGAATGAGAAATTGAACGTCTGGAGCTCGATATTCAAGCTGGAGCTCGATGAGGGAACTCTTGGAGAAAATTCTTTATATGTAGAAATTCCTGAATCTGAAGAAGGTGCGGTGTTAAGCAAAGAAATGAAACTGACTATAATACGCTAGGAACTTTTCGCATAGAAATTGTCATAAATGGCTTTTATCCTGCCCGGAGCCAATTCCCCTGATTGAATCATTCTTATCAAGAAATCGCGAAATTTTTCTGCTTTTCGATTGAATTTTTTCTTTTTCATGACACTATAAAGAGCAACAGCAAAAACATGCATTCCCTCATCAGCTTCTTGCCATCTTTTATGCGCTTCAACTTCAAGGTCTAGTTTTTCATTAATTATCTGTTCAAGCGCTTGAACACAATCCTCTTCGATAAAAGCCTCGAAGGAATTGTAGCCGTAAGAAGGATTGTGGTTCAAAACTTTATCCATTAAAAATTTATCCTTTTTTAAGAGGGAAATAACTTTTTTTAGCTCAATATCTGAAGCTAGATCATAGGGCGAATGCATCATTTCATGAATGGCGTTCCTCAATACAACTTCTAAGGGCCAGGCCACATTAGTCAGATAGCGAGTACCTGTAATCTTAATTCCATGGGGCTTGGAGAAATAGAGAATATAAGCAGTAATCTTACGCGAAGGGAGCTTAAAGCCTAAATGGGCTTCTACTTCGTCAATGATATTATATTTTGGCAGCTCTCCTCGAATTTGCTTTATGGTCTCGTTTATTTTGGGAAGTATGTATTTTTTCCAGTAGAATTCAAACTGGATTTCCTTCAAGAATATCAAAACCGTTTTTAAATCATTGCCTACAGATTCGTAAAGGCGCCAGCCAGCATCCGAGTAGTAAGGGGTTTTTATCAGACTTTTCCGCATGGACTCGCTGTTCTCTATCGTCAGCAACATATCGTCTATTGTTTTGTCTTCAACGGCTGAGAAATAGAGACAAAAAAAGGTAGAAATGATGCCTCGCTTCTCGTCTTTTATTTTTCTTTTCAAGTTGGATAGTGCCTTTTTAACAGGCTTTTTGAGCGCTTTTTCAAATTCTTCATATTCAGGCTTATAATGTTTTAGGTAGAACGAGTCCGCCGTCAATGTATTAAGGAAGCAAAGCACATCGTATTTGAGCGAAGGTTCTATCTGCCAATCTGTTAAATAATGTATTCGAATCTCTTCTTGATTTGAGCTTTTGGATATCTCTGCCCTGGCATGACCTGTCAATATCGACGGGGCCAAAAAACAGAAAATAATTATTGAAGATAATGAAGGGAGAGCATTTGAAAATTTCATAATCGAACCGAATACTATTTTAAGATAAGGTAAGAATTTTTACTTTTATGATTTGTCTTTTTTCAAAGTATCGTAAATTACTTGTTGAAGATTCTTTACAAATTCCACTTTTTCAGATTTTGAAGGATTAGCATTTTTGAAAAATAATGGGGGCAAAAACTCAACAGTAAGACAGGGCTTGTTGTATTTTTTTACCTTAAAAAGATTCAGAAGCCACCTTATGGCCTTATAAACAAATATCCTATCCGCGACATAATGCCAGTATGTCTTTTGGCAAACCATTGGTTTTTCCTTAACGACGCCAGGTACGATTTTCACTACCTTTCCCTGCCTGTAAAGCCAACTTGCCAGTGTGGGAACTACTGTATTGTAAACGGGATTCTCAACTGTCTCGTAAGTCTTGCCTGCGCTGGGCGCGATTGCGAGAGGAATATCATCTTCCAGGGTCTCTATGCATTTATCCAAAGCTTGCTTGTTAATTCTTTGTTTCCTGCGCTTCTCTTCCTCTGTAGTAGGTTCATTTAGCTCTACACCAATTGAGCCATATCTGTTCGTCTGGGCAATCACCCACCGAGCTAGATGATAAATGAATTTATTGCAGCAAAATTTTGTCAACCGGTTCTTGTTTATCTTTTTTTGTACTCTTTTAGGAAAAATGGCGTCCTCGATATCCCTTCTTAGCGTAGGTAAGTATTTCTCATGTGTAAGGGTGATATCACCCAAGCCCCTTATATTGGGCTTTGATGGAGCAGCCACCATCAAAAAGAATCCCTCGGTTCGTCGGGTTATATGATTGTGGGCATAGATTATCGGACCTTCTTCGGGAATATTTTCCAATCCAACGGTTTTTGGCTTGGGACAGATGGGAATGGTTCTTAATAAGCCCCTTAGAGTGTTATATGAGAAAGTTATCATCTCTCGTATAATAAAACCCTTTTGATCCTTAAACTATAAAGTTTTACTCATCATCCTTCCCCTGTTCTTATTTTACTTTTTTTCCCAAGGTTTTTCTACTGATAATTTAAGTTACCTCAGTTGAGAGAGTTCTCGATATCACAAAGATGGTTTTGGGAAATAATAGAAATGGGGCCTGGCCCCATTTTTTATTCNNNNCAGAAAGGGCAGAGCTTTAAATTTAATAGCTGAAGTTTGATAAATATGTTTTTTAAAACTTAAGACCGCGGGATTCATTTATCTGTTTCTATTTATATCAGGCAGCTCCCAGACGTCTACTTCCTCAATTTTACCGAATACATTCTTAAAGACAAGCTTTGCGATTTTTTCCTCCCTTCCTTCTTCATGCTCGAAGACCACTACTTTCTTGAGGAGTCCCCTGTGTTCAAAATATTCTTTTGCTTTAATGCTTGCTTCTCTCCAAGAATAAGCTTCCTTATCTTTAAAGACAGGGGAATCGGATGTCTCATTAAATCCCTTGATGAAAAATTTCTTCTCCATGCGTTCCTCCTCTCTAGTTTTTTTACTATAAAACCTCGGCCTTACTTTACTGGCATATAATTTAGTCGACATACCTGGAAAAAAATTGCATTAACGATCTTATTCCTGCCTGTGGTCGCAGGGTAAATGCGCATATATGGCTCATCACATACGAAAAAATCCTGTTTTGTTAATCGGCATTCTCAAGAAATGGATGATCTCGGAAATTCTTTTTCTGTATTTTGACAGCAAATTTTTCCTCTGCTATAGTTTTAAAGCGATTATATCTTCGGTTCAGCAAGGATGAGAAATATTTTCTTTTGTTGTTTTGAAAAGCTGGTTGCTCTGCAAGAGAAGGCAGGCTTACGAGTTACAAGAAGAGAGAGAAGTTTAATTTTTGAATTATAAAAGGAATAGACCTTTATGGACTTAGAAAACATCATTCCCATCATCGTAGCCTTTGTGACAGCTTTTTTGCTCCCGTTTTTTCTTTCCAAACGCAAAAAAGAGGGTCATAAAAAGTTTGAAGAGTTTCGTCGCCATCTGCTTGGAATAGGAGTAAGGTTTGCTGAGGTGGATAAGGAGAGCGAGCAGGCAAAGCTTGGAAAGAATGTCTCCAAGGCACAGAAAGTTGAAGGGGTCTTTGCTTTAGAGGAGAGAAATATTGATTTTATCATTGTTGCCAGTGTGGCCAGTCAGTATGAAGTTAATTATTTCATCGAATATATGGTCAAAAGCACCTTCCATTTGAGAGAAGAATCGCTCAAAAAAACCAGGATGATTAAAAAGAAAGGCTCACTGTTCAGGACTAAGGTTGTGGATGTAATTTGGAAAGGAGATCAATATCTGGCTCAAAAGCTTAATCTGGATTATGAACTTAAGCACAGGCTACTTCAAGCTGATTTGAATAAATTCAAAGGAAGCATTCTGATTATTCCTGAGCGCAAGCATGGATACACTCGAATCAAGACGAATTTTAGTCTTCCTTCCCCTGATATGTTCTACGCGATTGATTCTGTCGCTAAATATCTAAAGTCTGGAATATAGTTCAACAACTGATATTAAACCCAAAATATAAAATAAATGAATATTTTCGTAACCGGCAATCCAAGGAGCGGTAAATCAACCTTGATAAGAAGATTATTAGATGAAATCTCCGATAAAAACGTTTCTGGTTTTATAACGCCTGAGATAAGAATCGATGATGCAAGGCAGGGTTTTAAAATAATTGATTTGGCTTCAAAAAGGGAAGAGATTTTAGCCTCTCTTAATATAAAGCACGGGCCTAGTGTATCAAGATACAGGGTTAACGTAGAAGGCATTGACATCATAATGGATAAGTTCCTCGAGAGCTATGACAGCTCAGAATATGTGATAATTGATGAGATTGGGATGATGGAGTTTTATTCAAAAAAGTTTAAGGAAACTGTCAAAATGGTGCTTCACTCGGATAAGAAGGTGGTAGCAACTCTATCCAAGAGATTTGTAAAAGAGTATAAAGAGAAAGGGCAAGTATACATTTTGACTCGGGAAAACTTTGATGAAATCTTGGATAAAGTCTTGAGGCAAATAAAGTGATGAAACTAGACTATGAAAAGGCCTTCTCTAATCTTTTTCTCTTTTTCTAGCCATCTGGGGAAGACCCAGTCGAGGATGTCTTTCATTCCTTGTTTCTCGATATCTTTTATCTTCAATCCGACTTCCATCTTGTTCTTTACGTGCTTACTCCAGATCACCTGTCCTGTTAATGAAGTTATCAATTGTTTATGGGGAATATAGAGTACTACCTCAGTTTCAGAACCTGGATTGGGCTCAACGAAATTAACGCTCAGCTTTAAGCCCTCATTAGAGAAATCAAGAACTGTTGCTCCCTCAACTAAATTACTTTTGCCTGCTAATTCCACCAATTCGGAAGGAATCGAGCAATAAAACCGTAGAAACTTTCTCCTTTCGTGATTACTAACAACTAGATTATTCATAGTGCTTAACTCCATTATATTTAGTCGTTTATACACTGTAAAAGTTGATAGATAGATATTGAAAAGCGGCAGCATTTAAATTTTTTGGTTTATTGATTTTATTTGCTCTATTTTTGTTATTGACATCTAGGGCCTAATTTCTTTTATATATAGAAAACAAGGAGGTTTTCATGAGCGTATCTCGGCGTCATTTCATCAGAAATGCAGGATTAGGCTTAGCAGGCCTTGGCCTGGCCACCAAACGTCTTGATTACTCCTCTTTGGGTGGAAAAAATGAATCAGAAAAGTTGCTCGTCAGTAATCCCGACCACCCAGAAGCAGCTACATATGACCGTCTTCCTCTTAGCTGGTATAAGGGCACGGTTAAGCGTTTAAAGGAAAAAGTAGCTGAAAAGGGAGTAGATGCGATTTTGCTTCAAAATCGGTGGAATCTCGTCTATTTTACAGGACTATTTCACAGCACAACAGAAAGGCCTTTTTATGTTTTATTTCCGGTCAAGGAGGACACTGTCTACTGGTACCATCCTGGCCTGGACAGGGATCTTGTTACCTCTTGGTGGAACACAGAAAACGAGTATTATTTTGATTTTCTTCATGCTGAAGGAGCATTCCCTGACCTAGGAAAGGTTGTTCAGGGAAAAACAGTTGACCTTTTTGAATGGGTTCTTAAGGGGCTCGAAAAAAGAGGGCTCGGCGCCAAAACCATAGGTGTCGACTCCGAATTTCCTCCGTCCAAGTTGAAAAAAGCCAAGAAAATTCTGCCCCAAGCAAAGTTTGTTGATATAAGCCAGATTTGTCTCAACATGAGAATAGTCAAGACAAAAGAAGAGATAGCTCTAACACAGAGGGCTATGGACTATTTCAGCAAGATTCATGCCTTTGCCAGAGATTATATTCTTGAAAAAGGAACAGACGCCACAGACTTCGAGGTCAGGCATGCGGCCGTCGAATACGGAACAGATCTGATCCTCAAAGACATCAAAAGAGATGGGAAGCCTCATAATGCTGTGGGAGTGTCCGTTGGAATAGGCTGCCGTACAGGAGTGGCCACGGCCTACCCTCATCCCAATCAATTTTTCCATAAAAAGATTGAAAAAGGAGATGCCCTCCAGGTATCTGGTGGTGTCCGGATAGGAGGGTATGGAGGAGAGCTCTACCGGTATTATCAGATTCTCCCCCGGGATAAACACAGAGAGAAACTATGGCAGGTTGTCACGGATTGTGTCCATATCCAGGAGGAGGAGTCCAAGGCTGGCAAAACATGCTCTGATGTGGCCTATAAGATACACCAGCATCAGGTCAAGCAAGGTGTGGAGAAATACATTTACCATCGCCCCGCTCATGGAGAAGGTATGGAAGGTCACCAGGCTCCCTGGCTTGCTCTGGGAGATTACACAGTCCTCGAGGAAGGAATGACATTCAGCGTAGAACCCGGGCTTTACGACCCAGAGCGAGGTTTTGGTTATAATCCAAGCGACAACCTTTTAGTGACGAAGCAGAAAGGAGTACTCCAGGGGAGTGTTCCTTATACTAAAGAATGGATGATCCTGAAGCTGTAGAGAATTTGATAATTGGGTACATTTCCCAAAGTTTCGTTCTTTAAAAATTAATGAAATTCGCAATCAGTGAGGATATCACCCCTGGGAACTTCCGATTAATACAACTTGTTAGTATTAAAGAGGATGTCCCCGGGGGACCTCCTGCGTACATTAATAAAATAGAAAAAACATAGGAGGAGGCAATGAGAATCTCAGCGAAAAGTATTAAAAAGTCCATGATTTTCCTTTCTCTTATAATTTTATTAGCTAGTGTAAGCACAACCGCAGACCAGACGCACCACTTTAAGCCAACAAAATATTACTACACCTACGATGCTAAACATGAACCTGTACTGAAACTTAAACCTGGCGATACTCTGGTCACAACTACAGTTGATGCTTTTGGTAATAAAATCTCAAGCAGTGACCAGCTTGCGAGTAAGGTTATCCATCTGCCAAACGTGAATGATCAAACCGGACCTTTTTTTGTCGAAGGTGCCGAGCCTGGTGACACTCTTGTGCTTCATCTGCTAAAGGTAAAGCCCAACAGGGATTATGCAGTTTCAACTCATCTGCCTGGCTTTGGTGCACTTACGGGCGAAACTTATACGGCAATGCTGAATGAATCTCTGCCAGAGAAGACTTATATCTGGAAACTAAACCTTGAAAAAAATGTTGGTACGCTTGATTTGCCAAACAGCAAGATCGGGAAAGTTGAGATCCCGCTGCACCCATTTTTGGGAACTGTCGGAGTTGCGCCCAATTTCGGAGAGGCAGTTATTTCACTGACGCCAGCAGAACATGGTGGGAATATGGATTGTGTGGAAACCAAGGAGGGGACCACGTTATATTTTCCTGTCTTTGTTGAGGGAGGATTATTCATGCTTGGGGATGGGCATGCAGCCCAGGGCGATGGAGAAATCTGCGGTACAGGTCTGGAATGTCCTTTAGAAGTTACGCTTAAGGTGGATTTGATTAAAGGCAAATCGATCAACTGGCCCAGGTTTGAAGATGAAGAGCACATAATGGTTGCAGGCAGCACAAGACCAGTAATAGATGCTTTCAGGTCAGCACACGTTGAATTGATCAGATGGTTGGTAGAAGATTATGAATTTGACAGATGGGAGGCATTACAATTAGTCTCTCAAGTAGGTGTGACTCGCATCGGAAACGTGGTTGATCCAAAGTACACTGTTGTAGCAAAGTTTCCCAAAAAATATTTATTCGTCCATTAACCGAATCAATATTCATGATATAGATCAAAGTCATACGAATCTCAGGCCCTAAATCTTGGCATTACAATCTTGATTATTAAAAACCGGAATTGTTTTTTTTCGTATTTTTTAATATAAGAATGAAAAAAGATGATTAATCTATTAAAATAGAGAAAACACGGAGGAAATAAGTGCATACTCAAGATGTAGCTTCCAAGAAATCTAGCACTGCTTCTAAGTGGCTCATAGGCTGCGGCATCGGCTGCGGTGTGGTGATTCTGTTGATGGTCATTCTTGGCGTGAGCGGCTATGTTTTTGTCAAGAATATCGTAAAGGGATTTGAGGAAACAGAAGCCATCACAGATGCCTTGACAGAGCGTTACGGAGAAATTAAAGATTTCTGCCCTGATCCAGGTGGCGCCATCAAGCCAGAACGGCTCGAAGCTTTTTTGTCTGTGCGGAACTCCACAAAGCCTGTTAAGGAAGCCTTAGAAAGTTCTATAAGTATTCTATCTGATGAAGAGGGTGAACGCCAATTCAGAGAAGAATCCTCCCCAGGTGTTTTGACAAAGATAAAAACTGGATTCGGCATAATCCCTTTGATTGCGGAGTTCTATACGAAACGAAATCAGGCACTTCTTGATGCTGAAATGGGGTTAGGGGAGTATTACTATATTTATATTGTGTCTTATTATTCCTGGCTAGGAAAATCCCCTAGCGACGGCCTCGAGTATAACCTAGTGGACGAGGATGAAGAGGATAGAGGTGTATACTGGAGAAGAAGAAGGAGCGAAAATCTGGAAGACCGCAAGGATGATGTGCTTAAGCAGCTTCACCGCCAAATTCTACCCATGATGCAAAATCAGTTTGCAGGGTTAACAGGTGTTGATGTCAGCCCAATAAAAGATCCATGGCGGGAGATGCTGGCAACAGAGATTGAAGCCATGGAAGCTGACCGTTTCCGGCTGCCATGGCAAGACGGACTGCCTGATGTTCTGGAAGAGTCACTCAGGCCTTTTCGAGGTCGCCTTGAAGCAAGCTACTCCAAGATATTGAATGCCCTTGAAATGGCTCTCGAGTAGGGATAGCTTAAAATTAACAAGAAATAATTCCCTATCCCGCATACTACTCTAGTCAAGAAATAGACCATCCAAAACTGAGATAGGCTATCCAACACCAGTTTATGCAATTTGACTCTTTTATTATTTATTGCTATTCTTCTGCCGAGATAAATAGGGGAGAATGAGTCATGAAATGCCCTAAATGTAATTTCGAAAATCCTGATACTCAACGATTTTGCGGTGACTGTGGAACTCAACTTCCTCCCTCCGAAGGAGTCCCCGCCTCTCCCACCAAAACTCTCGAAGCACCCACAGAAGAGCTAACCAGAGGGGCTACTTTTGCCTCCAGGTACGAAATCATCGAAGAGCTGGGCAAGGGAGGCATGGGAAAAGTCTACAGGGTAGAGGATAAGAAGATAAAAGGAGAAATCGCCTTAAAACTCATTAAGCCTGAAGTAGCTGCGGATAAAAAGACTATCGAGCGCTTCAGCAACGAGTTGAAGATGGCCCGCATGATTTCCCACAGGAATATCTGCCGCATGTTTGACCTCGGCGATGAAAAAGGATCCCACTACATCACCATGGAATATGTGTCTGGTGAAGACCTGAAGAGTATGATCCGGATGACTGGACAGTTAAGCGTGGGAACCACGGTCAATATAGCCAAGCAAATATGTGAAGGCTTAACCGAAGCTCATCGCTTAGGAGTTGTACATCGTGACTTGAAGCCGCAAAACATCATGATCGATAAAGAAGGCAATGTGCGGATAATGGATTTTGGGATTGCTCGCTCTATTAAGGCCAAAGGGATAACAGCTGCAGGTGTTATGATCGGGACACCGGAGTACATGTCTCCCGAGCAGGTGGAAGGCAAGGATGCAGACCAGCGATCGGATATCTATTCGCTAGGAGTGATCCTTTATGAAATGGCAACTGGAAGAGTACCTTTTGAAGGAGATACACCTTTTGCTATAGGTATGAAGCACAAAAGCGAGATACCTAAAAGTCCAAGAGAAATCAATGATCAGATACCTGAAGATTTAAGTCGTGTGATACTAAGATGCATGGAAAAAGATAGGGAGAAAAGGTTTCAGAGTGCCGGAGAAGTGCGATCTGAACTAGCTGCGACGGAGAAAGGCATCCCCAAAGCAGAGAGAGTGATTCCCAAGAGAAAACCTATAACTTCAAAAGAAATAACTGTGACATTTGGTGTGAAGAATCTTTTTATTCCTGCATTAGTTGTTATCGCTCTCATAATCGCAGCAGTGGTCGTCTGGCGTCTTCTTCCAAAAAAGGAAGTTGTTCCTTTAGACCCATCAGATAAACCTTCTCTTGCTGTCATGTATTTTAAAAACAATACTGGAGATAAGGGCTTAAATCATTGGAGGACAATGCTTTCTAATTTGTTGATCGCAGACCTCACTCAATCAAAGCATATAAGGATTTTAAGTGAAGATAAACTCTTCAATATTCTCAGCAAACTTAACCAACTAGAAGCAGAGACTTACTCATCTGAAGTTCTGGAAAAAGTAGCTGCACAAGGTAGAGTTAATCACATATTGCAAGGAGCATATGCTAAAGCAGATGATGAATTCAGAATTAATGTCATGCTTCAGGAAGCAAGCACAGGAGAACTCATTGGCTCAGAGTCTGTAGCTGGAAAGGGCGAAGGGAGTATTTTCTCCATGGTGGATGATTTAACAAGGAAGATTAAGGAGAATTTTAAGATATCCGCAGATGAAATAGCAAGCGACATAGATAAAGAAGTAGGAAAGATAACCACTAGCTCTCCCGACGCGTATAAATATTACAGTGAAGCGAGAAAGTATCATTTAACAGGAGAAAATCGGGAAGCTATCCCCTTTTATGAGAAAGCAGTAGCTATTGATCCGGAGTTTGCCATGGCCTATAGAGGGATGGCAATTGCCTATGGCAATTTGAGATATTATTCAGAGAGGAAGAAGTACCTCCAAAAAGCCTTAGAATTAAGTGAACGAATATCTGATAGAGAGCGCTATGGGATCCAGGGAGATTACTATAGATTTTCAGAGAAAACGTATCAAAAAGCAATTAATGCGTATAATAAATTATTAGAGCTTTATCCAGATGATTTGTATGGAAATAATCTTGGGCTTTTGTACATGAATTTAGATGAATGGGATAAGGCCATAAAGATATATGAGGTGCTAATCCAAAGTAAAGAAGAAACATATTTCCCCTATGTAAATCTAGCAAGTGCTTATGAGGCTAAGGGATTGCATGATAAAGCCATAGAAGTTCTTGAGTATTATCTGAATAATTTTCAAGATAATATTATCGTCCGTTTGTATTTGTCCCGTAATTACGGGTATCAAGGAAAATATGACCGCGCTCATGAAGTGATAGATAAATCTATTTCTCTTTATCCGACTTCTTGGTTTAATTATTTGGCAAAGGGCTTAATTTTCTTCCATAGCGGAGAGTTGATTAAAGCAGAAGAGGAATTTCAGAAGCTCTTAAAGGTGAAAGAATTAACCGCTAATGATTCCGGACAAGACAGTTTAGCTAGTTTGTATTTATTACAAGGAAGATTCAATGATTCAATAGACCAGGCAAAAAGAGGACTTGAGCTAGCAAAAAAGATTGATGAAAAGCGATGGGTAAGGAGAAGGCTTTCTTTTCTGTCATATATGGATGTAATACTTGGCAATCCTGAGCAAGCTTTGAAAAAGCTAAATGAGGTATGGAAAATTGCCGTTGAAGAGGAATCATTAAGTTCTCAAAGAGCCACTTTATATGCAAAAGGACTTACCTACCTTAAAATGAAATCGATGGATGTAGCTCTCAAGACATCAAATGAGCTTAAGGAGATGATTGAACAAGGATTTGACAAGAAGGCCATGAGACATTACTACCATCTAATGGGAATGATAGAGCTAGAAAGGGAGAATTTTTCCAAAGCAATTGGATATTTTAAAAAAGGTCTACCTTTGTTACGTGCATATTCCAGTTCACATTTACTGTTTGCTGATTCTTTAGCGTCAGCTTATTCTAGGGGAGGAGATATAGAGAAAGCACGGGAAGAATATGAAAAAATAACTTCCCTTACAACAGAAAAACTTAGTTATGGTGATATCTATGCTAAGAGTTTCTACATGCTGGGCAAGATATATGAAAAGAAAGGAATGCCAAAAGAAGCCATAGAGCATTATGAAAAATTCCTCGACCTCTGGAAAGACGCTGATCCTGGTCTTCCTGAAGTCGAGGATGCAAAGAAAAGATTAGCTTCATTGCAAACTTTTAATTAGGAGGGGTTGGCCATGTTTGCACGTTTGACAATAGCAGAGACCAAAATCGCCTGGATAGATAAATTTGCAAAGATCTATGAAGAAAGCGTTATTCCTGCCGCTAAAAAACAGAAGGGCTATTGTGGAGCTTATGGCTTGGTCGATCGCAAAACTGGCAAACTTGTTTCCGTAACCTTGTGGGATTGCGAAGAGGATGCTCTCGCCAATGAAAAAAACCGCTACTACCAGGAGCAGCTGGTTAAAGTCATGAATATCCTGACAAAACCACCTATTCGTGAGGGATTTGAAGTTGCTGTCCAGGCATAGATGAAAGTCATATTCCGTTACCAAATCTTGAAGTTTACAGCTAATCTCTCTGGAAAGCAAAAAACAACAGACGAAAAGCTTAAGATATTGACTCTATCTTATTGTAACCTTAGAATACGTTGCATAAAGGTGTAAGGAGGTAAGGAAAATGAGAAGACCTGACCTGCTCATACTGATAGCTGTCTGGGAATTTCTAACTGCCTTCGGGTCGTTCGTCGGCCTAATTTTCATCGCAGTTTTCGCTTTCCCTGAAGTCAGCAGTGTGCACGGGATAAGCTCAGTAGGCGGAATATTTGGACTGAGCATAGCGGTGCTGGTGCTTCTGTTTTATTTATGTATTGCCATAGCAGGCGGCATCGGCCTCTTAGGCGGAAAAGAATGGGGGCGTGTTCTAAGCCTTGTTCATGCTGCTATCAGCTTGCTATGGATTCCTTTTGGTACCATAATCGGAATACTTATTATCGTCTACCTTATAAAACCAGAAATAAGAGACTATTTCGAATCTGTACAGAAATAGCTGTTTTAAGCCAATTATCAGATGAAAAATCGCTTCAACAGAAGTCTAATCATCTTAATTAATTTTTTCCTTGTTTTCTTTTTGGCTTTTTGTCAGGAAAAAACAGATGAACAATTGATCCTGGAAATGATGGACGATGTCGGAAAATATGCTGAAAGAAAGGATATGCCCAGTATTATGATGTATCTTGCGGATGATTACCGCGATTTTGAAGGCAGAGGAAAAAAAGAAACACAGGAGATGATTAATGAATACTATGAAAGATACAGAGGAATTGCGATCAATGTCTTGAGCAGTCGGATTGATGAAATCCGATCCCGAGAAGCGTCTATTCAGACTGAAGTGGCCTTTTCTTCTGGAGCTGCTAAAGTTTTCCGCAAATTAATCCGATATTCAACCGAAAATTACAGGTTAAAGATTAATTTAATAAAAAGAAATGACAGATGGCAGATTCAGTATGCTGAGTGGAGATACGTTACACTTAAAGAGCTTTTCCCTGAATCCTTATCCATCCTTAAGAGGATTTTCCCGGACCTTTAAATAATAAATAAATGGGGCCAGGCCCCATTTCTCTACACCATTTCTCTAAAATTAGCGATAAATGATAGTGACAATTGGGGCGAAAGTAACATCAGTTGCATTTCAATCACTAGGTGAAAAAATATGCCTTGAAGAATTCATGTAAATCCGTAAAAATAGAGATTTATGAAGTGAAACAAGGCCTTTACGAAATGAAAAACAAAGCAATCATTATATTGATACTTCTTGGATTATTGCCCATTCAATTATTGGCACAAGAAGAAAAACCAGATTATTCAGGAACGTTCACCTTCGATTTTGAAAACGACACCTTCGTCGGTACAGATCGCTGCTTCACGGGAGGCTGGAAGCTTGGGTGGATGTCTAGAAATTTAAAGAATTACAGAGAAAATTCTTTATTGAAGTGGCTGCCTTTTGTGAAAAAAACTGGATTTCAACATTCCGTTTCACTAGCTATCGGACAACTCGTTTATACGCCGGATAATATAAGAATTGTTGAACTTATCCAGGAGGACCGCCCTTACGCTGGAATTCTTTACCTTGCATTTGGTATCCACAGCATAAGTAGTCGTCGCATGGATACTTTAGAATTCAATCTGGGGATTGTTGGTCCTCATTCTTATGCTGAACAAACTCAAAAATTTATTCATAGACTGACGGATTCGACTCAGCCAGAGGGATGGCACAACCAGATCAAAGGCGAACTTGCCCTGGAAGCAGTTTATGAGCGCAAATGGAAATTAATCCCTCCTCAGTCAACAAGCGGAATTGGGTTTGATTTAATCCCCTATTTTGGAGGGGGCTTGGGGAATATCTATATTTATACCAACACTGGAATACAAATGCGATTTGGCTGGAATCTGCCTGCAGATTTCGGAACTAAAATTATCCGTCCAGGTGGCGACAGCAGTGTGAGCTTTCGGCGTAGCGGAAAGTTTGGAGTTCATTTCTTTGCAACATTAGACGGCAAGGCCCTCTTGAGGAATATTTTGCTCGACGGAAATACATTCCAGGATAGCCACAAGGTGGATAAAAGACCATTTACTATGGACGTTCTGCTAGGAATAGGCATAAGAGTTGGGCGCTTCAATTTCAGCTATGCCTATGTTTTCTGGACAAAAAGGTTCAAAACAGAAACAAAAGCGCATGTTTTCGCCTCACTTAACCTATCTTATTCCTATTAAACAAGAAAAATCAGAAGGCCGGAAATTCTTCTAAACTCTATTCATTGAATATCTCTGCATTAGAGGAAAAAGCTACACATTTTAAAAGGAAGAAGATTAAATTCGAATCGTAGGGCTTATAAACTTTTTCATAACAACCTCGTAAAAAATACAAAAGAATGGTATATTGAATTAAAATATATTAATTGAGAGGAGGATATTTTAATGAAAAAAGTTTGTTCGATTCTTCTTCTGAGTTTTTTTCTCGCAGCTCTTATGACTTCTCCAGGGTCTGCCCAGACCGCTGAAGAAATTATACAGAAAATGATCGAAGTTCAAGGCGGAAAAAAAGCATTTGAGAGCATCAAGGACATGACCTTATCTGGCAACTTGGAGATGGTCCAGCAAGGCCTTAGTGGGTCACTTACGGTTTATAAGAAAGAGCCGGACAAAACGCGAAGAGATATTGAAATAATGGGCATGACTATCACCCAGGCTTATGATGGAGAGATAGCATGGGGAGTCAATATTCAAACTGGCAGCATAGAAGAAATGGAAGAACAGCAAGCAGCAGAGATGAAGAGAGAGTCATATCCGATCATTTCCTGGCTTTACCCAGAAAAATATGGTTTTTCTTTTGATTACACAGGGAAGGAAACAATTGAAGGCAAAGACTATTTTGTCATAGAAGAGACCTACCCTGATGGATTTAAAGCGACTCTTTATGTAGACACAAAAACCTATCTCTCTTATAAAGCTAAAGTCAAAACAATGGGTCCGATGGGCTACGAGGTCGAAGCTGAACAATTTACCTCTGATTACAAGAAAGTAGATGGGATGACGATCGCCCACTCTATGGTTACGCTTATCGAGGGCGAGGAATTTATGAAGGTTACTGTCACGGACGTTAAGTTCAATACAGGCTTAGAAGATTCTTTTTTTAAGATGAAAGAATAAGGGGATATACTTTTCGCTGTTTAATTCATATTTTCCTCTAGGGGTTTGATTTTCTAACCAAGCACTTATAAAGAAAATAATCTTTTCGACGAGAGCAAAAGAATTTTTATCGAGCAAGAAGATCATCTTGGTTTAAATGCCTGTTTTTAGCCATTCAAGAATACTCTCCTATGAAACTTGTCCGTTGAGGTACAAATACGCCTATATTGATGAGATAATTCATGAAGGAGAAACTGCGGAAACTTATCTTGGATCCAGGGTGCACGAAGCGCTGGAGAAGCTGTACAGAAACCTGGAGTATGGAAAACTAATGTCCAAGAAAGAACTGTTAGGCTTTTTCAACAGAGAGTGGAAAAAGAATTGGACGGACTCAATCATAATCGTTAGAGAAGAATTAGCTCGGGAAGATTATCGCAAGATGGGGGAGAAGTATCTCGAAGATTATTATAAAAGATATAAACCGTTCAAGGAGGGTAAGGTCGTTGACCTGGAAATAACAGATTTTTTACCTTTGGATAAAAAGGGCGAATATAATTTTTTTATCAGGATTGATAGGTTGATGGATACAGGAGAAGGGCTGTATGAAATCCATGATTACAAGACCAATACAGAACTACCAGCACAAGAGTCCCTGGATGAGGACCGTCAACTTGCGATGTACTCTGTATGGGTAAGAAAGGAGTTTGAAGACTGCAAAGATGTCAGGCTAGTCTGGCATTTTTTGGCGTTTGATAAAGAAATGGATTCATACAGAACAGAAGAGCAGCTTGGGGCTTTAAGGAATGAAGTGCTGGCAAAAATCAAGGCCATTGATGCAGCAAAAAAATTTCCGGCGAATGCATCCAAGCTATGTATCTGGTGTTTGTATAAAGGGATTTGTCCGGTGGGCAGTCAAATCGAAGGGGCCTGATTTATGCAGGGGCTTGATTCATCAAACCCGCAGTTTTTACTGTCGATAATTTTTATAACTTGATTTATCAAACTTGCGTCCATATTGCAGCAGCTTAATTCGTGTCAGGTCCTGATTTATGTAGGGGTTTGATTTATCAAACCCACATTTGTTCTATATGGATAGATTTGATTTATGAGGCCAACCTGTAATTAAATAAGGAGTTAACAACTAGAATCAATCTCAGAAGTGTGTTGTATAATTAATAATATAAAGATATTAGAGGAATTATCCTATGGGCGTATTAAAGAAACATAGAGAGAATTTAATGCTGACAATTAGAATCCTGGTTTTGTCAGCGATATTGGTGTTTCCATTAATAAGAGGCGACAGTATTTTAGGGTTTAGTCCAAAACCTGACGAATTTTCTGCTAACAGGATTCTATTAACAAATAAGGAAGATGGCATATTGGCTCATTGGACATTTGATGAAGGCGATGGAAATATTATAAGTGATTCTTCGAGTTATGATAAAAGTGGGACTGTTTATGGCGCCTCATGGACAAAAGGCGCGGTTAATGGTGCTCTCGATTTTGATGGTATAGATGATTATGTACAAATACCTGATTATTTTTCGCTTCCACCTTCGCATCTTGCTTCTCTTGGTGAAGGGTCAATATCAGTCTGGTTCAGATGCGACAGCATACCAACTGATTATGGAATTATGCCCATATTTTATTATGGAGCATATGATCCATGTCTGAACATTCCTGATGCAGCAAATCAAGGACTTATCATTGAAGTTGGGCACAATCCAATTCATCCTGAGTCAAAAAGGATATATTTCACTATATTTGCTGAAGGGTGCATGTTTCCGTCTTTTTGCTTTGATTCAGCAGAAGCAGTAACCGAAGGCGAGTGGCACCATTTTGTGGCTGTTGTCGGTGAAGACTATAACACTGGCTATCTTGATGGACAGGAATTGATAAAGAGGAATTATAATTTTGGAGATTCTTCGTATTCTCAATTCTTTGCTGATGTCATTAAACACGAAACTTTGTGGATAGGTAGAGGATACTGGAACGGAAACACCGTATTTTTTGACGGCGCCATAGACGATATAAGAATATATAACAGACCACTAAGCGCTTCAGAGGTCCAAGAATTGTATAATAATCAACAGACTTACACGCTATCAGTAATAATAAGTCCCCCAGGTGGAGGGACTGTCCGCAAGGAACCTGATAAGACTTCTTATGATAGTGGCGAAAAAGTATCGCTTACACCCACTGCCAATAAAGGATACATTTTTGAGAGATGGTCCGGGGATATTCCCCAAGACAATCAACTGGACAATCCGCTTAGCGTCACCATGGATTCGGATAAAAATATAACAGCTAATTTTCATTCCGGAACTGCTGATAGTGATGGGACGATAGGAAAGAATCCCCAGTGCTTCATAGCAACAGCAGCCTATTGCTCCCCATCGCATCCTCATGTGAAGATTCTTCGGTGTTTCAGAGAAAGATACCTTATGTCCAGTGGATTCGGCAGGGCACTAGTTGATTTCTATTACAAGAATTCTCCATTTGTAGCGGATTTGATCGCAGGGCACGAATTATTGAGAGTTGCTGCTCGAGTAAACCTTATACCTCTTGTGGTTTTCAGTTACTCTATGCTTCATTTTGGTCCGACAATCACCGTAGCCCTGTTGTTCTTTGCTTTTGCACTCCTAATCTTATTTGTTAAGTTTTATAAAAGAAAGACAAGTATCTTCAAGATAAAAAAGAAATAGAGAAAATATGATTAGATAAATATTGGATACTAGATAAAGATAAGAAATAAGCTTATTTGCTGTGTTAGGTTTTATCGTGGAGCTGAACGCAGTTTAGAATTTTCTGGCACGGACTCGGAAATCGACGTTATCTTTAACCCACTTCCAGAATTTATCCTGTTGAGCAAGTTCTACACCAGGCTGCATCTGTTCTCTCCAGCCTTCCATGATTTCTCCGGGGACCGTCCATATTCTTACTCGACGCGCAGGCACATTATCTCTCCAGCGTTTGGCCACTATCGGGTCCAGGTAGGTCAGCCTGACAGTGACTCGTCGAGAGAGATACTCCAGCGGGTCCAGATTAATCTGCTCATATGTGGTTTTATCCTCACGAACTCCTGTAGCTGGAACGCCATCAGTTATAATCATGATACAAATCGGCGCTAGCGTAAGGTTCCTATCCTTAGTCTGAGCAGCTATTTCAGCGAAGAAGGCGTTAAAGTCTGTAATCGTATCTCTTGGTGGAAACCATTCCTGAAGGGATGCTTTTATCTCTCTTACACTCTTGTCCTCGAGATCGTGGATAGGATGGAAGGCCTTGGGCTCGTTCGTGCTATGCCCTCCGATAGAGCCCACGAATAACGCCCGGAGGCCAGCCAGATCACCCAGTTTATTGAGGTGGCCGTAGATATAGTTGGAGAGAAAGGTCAATGCATCATCGTAATAACCTGATTTCTGAAAAGAACCGCTCACGTCCACTCCGATAAACATGACCAATCTGGATACTCTTTCAGTGCTTGGCGGACTGCATGCCATTGCGACAATTAAGAAGAATGCTGCACCGACTATCCACAAGAAGAGTTTTTTATGTTTGAAGTTCAAGATTCCGCTCCTTTCTTTGGCACTAGATTTCTTGCTATCAGGATCTCCTTGGTGTCCATCACATCCTTTAATTCTCTGAACGGGAGGTTGAAGATCGGCCGTGCGGTCATTAATATCATGAAAAAATTCAGGATGACTGCCAGAACCTGAAGGATGGGCAGAGTCAGGAATTCAAGAAGTTCATTAAACTTCTTATGCAGCCATTCGATTTCATTCTTAAACTCTTGAATCGGTTTTCTCCACCATTGTGGTCCTTCTGGGATGCCGGCTGATGCGTACTGTCTATGTTCATCTCCTGCTTGCCCTACTGGTCGACGAGCAATAAGAGCAAGCAGTGGCGGTGTGCCGAACTGTCCGAATAAGAACCAGGTCATGCCTCTAATGGCAATCCATCCCATGCAAGCAATCCCCATTGTGAAGCCGACTCCCATGCGGACGCCAGTCTGCTGCATTATCCAGGGGGTGATGGCATCAACAAGCTCGCGATAAAGGAACATTGCTTCAAAGCCCATCACGATCAATTCTATTATAGTCATCTGGACGATGAGTTTAGCCTGTTTTGTCCGGATGGCATCTGTCAAAGCTTGGAGGGCTGCAAAACTACCCATGATGATAAAGAGAAGGAATACAAACAACAAAGGCATCACGAGTGGAGATGCCTTATCCGTTCCGACGATGTCCATAAGCACTTCAGAAATCGTAGGGTAAAGGACATAGGTGAAGATCACAGCTTCCAGCATGCACCAGAATACAAGGATTAAAAAGGCTACCCAGGGAACGCCAGGTCTAAAGAAACTTTTAGTCATCTTACCGGTCATGGTGAAAGGAGCTGTCACAATCTGCTTAACCGCTTCCACTACGAATTTTACTATGAGTCGCAGGACGGAGAACAGCCACCCGACTAAGACAACTATAAGCCTAAATAGACCTACCCAAAAGAGCCACACTGCGCGCGCTCCATCCCACCAGGACAGAAGCAGAGTTGTGACGAATTTGATGCGATTTGAGCGAAAGGGCAGAGTATACAGGGAGAGTTGTGTGCACCAGATGACACCAAGCCAGAGTAGAAGAGGGAAGAAGAGAAATAGATATTTTCCGGCAGCTACCCAAGGTGAGGAAGAATTTAAAAAGAAATCGAGAATTGCCTTTTGCATCGGGATTATCCATGCAATTGGTACCAGGAGAATCCTTGCGATTTCCTGAACCTGATTGGAGGATATGCTCGCAGCTTGACCTACGAGTGTCATTGATTCAAGAAGACTGATTGTTATTAACATAATGCCTTATTGATATATCTTAACCTAAGTCTTTTCAATGCCCTTTTAGGATGAATCCTAGGGTGATTTTGCAACTGTTTGACTAACCTTATGAAGGGGGCTTTTCTCACCCCAATAGAGGAGTTAGCCAGTCTATTTTAATCCCTTGATTTGGCCCAAAAAAATACCGATATGGAGTTAGGCAAAAAACAAGACCTGACCCCTCTTATTAGTATTGAAAAAGACTCTTTTTTTTGATAGATTAAAACAACTCTGTGTTTAAAGAAATTCATTTTTTAGCTGGAGGATAGAGATGAAGTCGTTCGGAAAAAAATTAATGACATCTATATATTTAATAATTCTGGCTGTCGTTGTTTTCCTGGTTTTATTCTATCTTGATAAATTTAATATAGTCAGGTTGAGGCCAGTAACGCTGGTCGAGCAGATTCCCTACGGTCAAGTCATTGAAATTGAGGCGTTTGAAGAAACAGAGTTCTACGATTCGATGAATCAATTTATCAGGGCTGAGATAATAATAAGGGTGAGATTTGCTGCTCATATAGAGCCGGTTCAGAGATTGCCCCTTGAGTATAGAGATGAATTGAAAAAAGCTTATAGCAATGTCGACATACACGTTAAAGAAATCCCCAGCAAGGAAGCGCTCGAGAAAATGTTAGAGGCCTTGGCAGATAGTAAATATTTAGAACTGGTTGGGGATTCAGAAATTCAGGCGTTTCTTTATGAGACAAAGATTGATAATAGGAAGGTTAAAAGAATAGAAAAAATATTCTTGAAACCAGAAAGTTATTTTTTCGTGAAGTACTAGAATCTGCCTGACTTCTCCTTAATTGTCCCTTTTGCACTATTAAATTATCAAAATTCCTATCTTCTTTTTTCTTTTAAGACTCTCTGTCTTAAAATGGTCTCTTTTGCTCTCTCGTATAAAAAGACTGATTCTATGTAGAAGGTCGCTGCATTCTTGAATGATTTTTTCTTAAGAGCTGAATTTGCACTTTGCTCCAATCTATTAGCCTGATTATATTGCATACTGGCTAAGTTTGATGCGTTCAGCTCATCTGCTTCGGCTTTGGCCTTGGCAACGTACTTTTGGAGAATACTAATACATTCTTCCAGCTCACAATCCTGGACGCTTAGATTAAATATATTAGCTGCGATCGTGTAAAGTGTTCTTGCTCGAGCATAATCGCCCTTTTGATAAGCGTTATCTGCGTCTTTTCCAGTTCTGGTTGCCACGCGATAGAGCAGATTTTCATCAGCTAAGGGGAGGGCTTCCATGGCCTTTTGCTTTGCATTTTCCTCCGCAGCTTTTGCATTGTCTGCTTCCTTCCCAACACTCTGCAAGAGAATTACTCTTCTTATTTCCTTCTGGGCATCTCTGTAGCTTTCTTGTGATTTCTTTAAATCTCCCTCCTCTTTGTACCTCTTAGCTTCCTCCATTTTATCAACCGCTGCCTCATAGCTCTTCCTCAGAGGACCTTCGGGAGGGATTTTCCCTTCTATTGCTTTAATAAACCCAGGAATCTTTTTTAAAGTTTCTACCGGCTTTTCTTGTAAAGACTCTATAAATTCGCTTCCGAGACTTAACAAAATATCCAGCGCCAATTTTTCATCATCACTCGCATCATTATAGTAATCCTGAAATTCTTTACTATCTTGCGTAAGGCCCTCTTTATCCATGGTTGAAGCAGCTTCCCTTAAAGCCTCGATAAAATCCTTGCTTGCCAATTTTTCTATATCCGGTATCTTAATCGAGATTTCTGGCACCTGTTCTTTTGGCTTGGGTGGTGTTTCAGGCTGGGTTCTTACGGCCCCGGGCTGGATTACTTTTTTTGGCTCCGCTGGTTCTTCTGCTGATGCTTCTTTCGTCGCAACGGCTTCGGGCAATTCTTTCTTGCTTTCTTGAGCATCCTCATTCATAGCCGTCGAAATAGAAGATTTTATCATGTTTATAAAATCTTTATCCTTGAACAATACATAAGTGAGGAAGACGCCTGCTATTATAATCACAATTGTTATTATCGCCGTAAAACGGATTAACTCTGCAAACCATCCTCTATGAGCTTTTTTTCCTTTTTTTGGTTTTTTTACCTTCTCTGGCTTTTCGGCTTTTTCTTCTGCTTCTAGCTTTATGGTTTCTTTCGATTTTATTACTTTTATTGCCTCGCTGGCGCTTTGAAAGCGATTCTCGGGCATATTCTGGAGACACTTATCCACGACCATATCCCATTTTTTGGAAAGCTTCGGTTTTATTCCAGAGGGGAGGAGAAAGCGGCCCTCTGGTTTTTTGCCAGTCAGCATGGAATAGATTATCACCCCGACAGCGTAGAGATCGGAACGGGCATCGACAGGCTTACCTTCTTTTTGCTCGGGACTCATGAAATCATATGTTCCCATCACTACACCTTCTGCTGTTAAAGTAACTCTTTTTGTAGCAGCTGGATAGNNCAAAAGGACGTTGGCAGGCTTAATATCCCTGTGAATTATGCCGCTGGGTGCAGCCTTGGATGAGTAAGAATGCGCGTATTCAAGAGCGCTCAGTATTTCAAGAGCAATCCGCTCAGCCTCTTCTTCAGTGAGCTTACCGCCTTGCTCTCTCATATAATCATGAAGATTTTTGGGAGATCCTGTTTCTGAAACAACATAATCCATCACGAGATAATAAGTCGTGCCCTCGCAGCTCATATTCACCACTTTGACAATATTGGGATGATTTAACTCTGCCATTACCCGGGCTTCTGTGTGGAACCGCTGGACCATCTCGCTTTCTTGAGCAAATTTTTTTGGCAGAATCTTGATCGCATACTCCTTCTTGAGCCTCTGATGTTCTGCTAGATAGACAACTCCCATTCCTCCTCTACCGAGTTCCTTGATAATATCGTACTCTCCCAGTTTATACCGAGCCATAATGCTTTCCTTGAGTTAATTCCTTGAGGTCGTTCATCTTCATTATTTTAAACATATTATAAATCATTGTGAAGTGCTTTTTGAAAACAGCAAATATTTCCAATTCTGTTATTAGTGAAGGTTTTGATAAATAGCCTGGCTCCTTTCAACTTTTAAACACCGTTATTATTGACCTACCGTCGTTTGAGTGATATAAAATTTCTGCGAAACAGAGAAAGGTAACTAAATAAAAAGGAGAAAGTGCTAATGAGCAATAAAGCAAAGCATTATACAGCGAACCATCAAGTTTTCCGGGGACAAAGCCGGATACAAAATAAGTTAAGGAAAATTGTTTTAGGGATTATTCCTTTTCTCCTCGTCTTTTCTATCTTAGGAAGCGAGGCGATTACGGAAGAAGGAAAAACCGTAAGAATTGC
>WVZK01000002.1:77237-120324 GCA_011772475.1 Candidatus Aminicenantota bacterium
GGCATTACGTCTCCGCGCGGCGCAAGGGGTGGTTCCTCAGGAAGTTGGATTACTCAAGAGGCTTTTGACAAGTACACAGGCTTGATTGCGGCCGACCTGATGGAAGCTGGTCATCTCGATGGTGTTTTTCTATCTCTTCACGGTGCCATGGCCATATCCGGCATTCTCAAACCTGAGGCTGAGATAGTGCGAAGAGTCCGGAAAGCGGTCGGTGACATCCCGATCATGGTTACTCTCGACCTCCATGCAAACGAGGATCATGAGTTATCAGATGCCGCTGATGCTGTTTTTATAATCAAGCGCTATCCACATTATGATACAACGCTCCAGGGGGAACGGGCAGCTCGAGTCATGATCAAGACCATTCGGGGTGACTACAAACCAGTCATGGCCACCAGAAAACCGGGCGTGATCACACCCAGTGTTTATCAGGGAACAGGCGTGTCTCCGGCTATGGAGATAATGGAGCGTGCGCGCAGGTGGGAAAATCGGAATCCTGGTACTTATGTCTCCGTTGCCTTTGGTTTTGCCTATGCAGATGTTCCTGATGTTGGGGCGACAGTCATGGTCGTGACCAACAATGACCAGAAGCTGGCAGACAGGATTGCAGATGATATGTCTGATTATATCTGGAGAATGAGAAAGACCTTTGCTGGAAAAAAGCTTCCCAAGACCAAAAAAGGTGTATCCTTGGCAATAGAAGCTGTCAACGCAGGAAAAACCCCAGTCATCATCGCAGACCACAGCGACAGGACAGGCGGCTCTACGCACATCCTCGAGGAGCTAATTAATCAAGGGGCAAAGAATTTCTGCATAGCCACTCTCCGGGATGAAAAGGCAATTGAAAAGATACGAGCAAGCCACAAAGTCGGGGATAAAGTCAGCATAGATTTAGGAGGCTATTCTGACAAATATGCAGGAAATCCCGTCCGAGTTGAAGGGAAAGTGGAATTTATCGGCGATTATGGAAGGGGAGCAGTGGTTGTGCTTCTCTTCGGAGAGAACAACCGTGTTATCCTCACTCCACAGCTCATGCAGGTTAGGACTCCTCGAATATTTGCCCCTCTCGGGATCAAACTCGATGATCTTGATATAATTGTCCTTAAGTCACGCGTTCATTTCAGGAGGGGCTTTCATGAGACCGGTTTGGCTGGCGCTATATTTGAGGTTGATGCGCCGGGGTGGGGTCCTGCTGACCTGACAACACTTCCTTACAAGAATATCCCCAAGGATATATACCCCGTATACAAAAAGAATTAATTGAATTGGCCAGATAGATGGATATTTGACTCTGCTCTAATTTGTTGTTATTCTTTATCAAGAACAGTGGGCTGGATTTTTCGAGAGATTTAAATCTTCGAGATAAATTGTTGTATTCTTAGGTGAGACATAACTAAAAATGCAAACTCTAAAAGCTTGATCCCATGAAATGTCCCAAATGTGATACCGAAAATCCTTCTGATTCCCGATTTTGCAGCAATTGTGCTGCACAGCTTATCTCTCCAGAAGAAATCTCTGCTCCTGATACGGAGACCGTTCAAGCTCCCATCAAAGAATTGACCAGAGGTACTACATTTGCCAAAAGATACGAGATCGTTGAAGAGCTGGGCAAAGGTGGTATGGGAAAAGTCTACAGAGTTGCTGATAAAAAAATAAAAGAAGATGTGGCCTTAAAGCTCTTAAAGCCTGAAATTGCTGCGGACGAGAAAACCATCGCCCGCTTCAGTAATGAGCTAAAGCTTGCGCGCAAGATATCCCATAGGAATGTCTGCAGGATGTACGACCTCAGTGAAGAGGAAGGAACTCACTACATAACCATGGAATATGTGCCCGGCGAGGATCTAAAGAATACGATCAAGAGAGTAGGGCAGCTAAACGTGGGTAAAGCTGTTTCAGTAGCTAAGCAAATTTGCGAAGGCTTGATCGAAGCCCACCGCTTGGGAGTTGTCCACAGAGATCTGAAACCCCAGAATATCATGCTTGATAAAGAGGGAAATGCCCGGATCATGGATTTCGGGATAGCTCGCTCGATTAAGGCCAAAGGAATAACAGACGCAGGGATGATCATCGGCACACCGGAGTACATGTCTCCAGAGCAGGTGGAAGGAAAGGAAGCAGACCAGACCTCTGATATCTATGCGTTGGGAGTTATCCTTTATGAAATGGTGACTGGTAAAGTTCCATTCAAAGGAGATACTCCTCTTAGTATAGCCGTTAAGCAAAAAAGCGAGACACCTAGAAGCCCCAAAGAAATTAATCCTCAGATTTCAGAAGACCTCCAGGAAGTTATTCTTAAATGCATGCAGAAAGATAAAAAAAATAGGTATCAGAGCGCAAGAGAAACATATTCTGAACTCGACAAAATAGAAAAACGAATTCCAACCGAAGAGAGAGTTGTTCCTGAGGAAAAGCTGGAAATTAAACCAATAAAAAAGAGTTTGAAAACCTTAATATTGCCCGGAGTTTTTATTATTGTTGCCGTGCTCATAATTGGGGGCTATTTCCTGTTTAACAGAATTCTGAAAACAGAAAAGCCCGAAGAAGCAGCGCCAATCGTTGGAGTGAAATGGGAAAATTCTGTTGCCGTCTTGCCTTTTGTGGATTTAAGCCCCCAAAAAGATCAGGAATACTTCTGCGATGGAATGACAGAGGATATCATATCAAAGCTTTCAAGATTAACGGAATTAAAGGTCAGCTCCAGGACATCTGTTATGCGCTATAAAAAAACGGAGAAAGATATCAAAGAGATTGGTCAGGAGTTAGGCGTAGCTACAATTCTTGAAGGAAGTATCCAAAAAGAAAATAACAGAATCCGTGTTTCTGCCCAGCTGATCAATGTAGAGGACAACTTTCATCTTTGGGCGCAAACCTACGACCGGAAACTGGAAAGTGTTTTTGATCTTCAAGATGATTTATCTAAAGCGATTGCCGAGGCATTAAAGATTAAATTGACTGATACAGAGACTGAAGCGTTGGGCAGAGCTCCCACTCAAAGTGTGAGTGCTTACGAATTTTACCTTCAAGGAAGATCTCTTTTTTACACCTATGAAAAGGCAAAAAACGAGCAGGCCATAACCATGTTCAAAAGAGCCCTGGACCTCGATTCTTCATTCTCTCTGGCATATGCGGGCCTCTCATTATCATATTCGCAGTATATAAATAGTGGCTGGGATGAAGATGATAAGTGGCTTGTTTTAGCAGAAGATGCTGCCAAGAAAGCCATTGATTTTGATGTTAATTCAGCAGAAGCACAGTTTGCTCTTGGTTTTGTTTATGAGCAGCAAGAGGCATATGAGAAAATGGAACGCGTAATGCAGCGTGCTCTTGAATTGAATCCCAACCATGCCCATGCGCATGATAGCTTGGCGGACATATATAACAGGGCAAGAGGGCGGCTTGACGATGCACTCCGTGAATACAGTTTAGCGTTGAAGATTGATCCGTTTCTGTTGCCTTCTTTTTGGGGAATTAATGATATAAGCGTAAAACAAGGCAAATATAGAGATGCAAAAGAGATTTTGCGCCAAGCATTGATAATCCATGAGAACCATGATTTGACTATGATTCTTCTCAGCAGAATTAATCGCTTTTTAGAAGAATATGGAAATAGTGCCGAATTGCTAAAGAAGGCAGTTGTGATAAACCCATCTCGGATTGAAGTTCACCTTGATCTTGGCTTAACTTATGTATTGATGAAAAAATACAAGGATGCACGAGCGGAAGCGGAGTTCATTGCCGAGGTTGCCAACATACCCAAAGAGAAGAACATATACTATCTTTATTTGATTGGTTGGATTTCTCTCGAGCAGCGTAACTGGCAAGCTGCTCGCGAGAATTTTGAGCAGGCTCTAAAATCCAGACGTGCCATTTCTAAAACAAAAAAGAAATGGCTTGATATATCCATTGAAAATATAAGCAGCGCGATTGCGGAAACATATCTAAGGCAAGAAAGATTAAATGAGGCTATAAAAGAATACAAAAAAATGAGCGATTTGCAAACTGGCTGGCTGAGTTACGACAAGCCAATGTGGGCAATACGACATTATAAAATGGCTATTGCATACGAAAAAATGAATGATCTTACAAGTGCGAAAAGGGAATACGAGAGCTTTCTCCAGCTTTGGAAAGATGCGGATCCTGATATTCCCGAAATAATAGATGCTAAGAAACGGCTCGCCAGCCTTTGAATCGAATGACTAGATGACTCCATAGGACAGGCAATATCTTAAGAAAAAAATAAATAAAATCAGGAAAACATTCTATCGTTGTCCAATACATAAAAGCTAAAACCGCATAATCTATCCTGATAAGTCTGAAATTAACATCCTGCAAAGCCTAAGCGTCTTTTTTCTTTTGACTTAACATTTTTTCTGCAATATAAAATAAAGACATCGCCATGATCATCTTGATTATTCTTGCTGTTATTTGTGTGATCATAGGAATTATTGGCTGTATTGTTCCAGGAATTGCAGGACCTCCGTTTAGCTATGCTTCTCTAATTCTTTTATCCATTGCCAAGCGCTGGGAGCCGTTCAGTGCAAAGTTTTTAATCATAATGGCAGTAGTAACAGTCATTGTTACTGCACTGGACTATATACTCCCTGCTGCAGGCGCCAAAAAGTACGGAGCTTCGAAACTTGGCTTCTGGGGCGCTATTTTCGGAATGATAATAGGAATTCTTTTTTTCCCTCCCTTAGGAATGATAATAGGAGCCTTTATCGGAGCTATTGTTGGGGAATTGCTGAGGGGCAAGCAAAGTTTTGAGGCTTTAAAAGCTGGCTGGGGCGTTTTTATGGGCGTCATGCTAGGAGTCCTTCTAAAATTGATTGCCACGGGAATTATGACTTTTTATTTCATAAGAGCTCTCTTTTAGCTTGAAAACGGACGGAATTGGGATCTTAAGAATGACTTTTCTGTATAATTTCAAGGAGGAAAAGATGAGACCAAAAACGTTTAGAAAAAGTTTCATGTTCAGCATCGTTTTAGCCATCCTGATTTTTGGACTGAGCGGACAATCGCTTGCTGCTAAAAAAATACCAAAGGAGAAAAAGCTTGTCCTTGATTGGCTGAGCCAGCCTCAGATAGTTGAAAAGTTCGGGAAGATCTCGGATGCCATCTGGTCTTACGCTGAGCTTGGACTCCAGGAGAATAAATCGTCGAAGCTTCTGGCTGATACTTTAGAGCAGGCTGGGTTTAAAGTAGAACGCGGATTGGCAGGTATGCCCACCTGTTTTGTAGCTTCTTACGGTTCTGGCAAGCCTGTGATAGCAATCCTCGGGGAGTATGATGCCCTTCCCATGATTTCGCAGAAAGGTCTAGTGCCTAAACAGGATCCTTTGCTGGAAGGTGCACCCGGACACGGCTGCGGGCACAACGCAATGGGCACAGCAGGCACGGCTGCAGCCATCGCCGTAAAGCAAGCCCTGGATAAATACGCTATCCCCGGAACTATAAAGTTCTTTGGATCACCTGCCGAGGAAACACTCATAAGCCGGCCTTACATGATAAGAGCAGGCCTGTTTGATGATGTGGATGCGGTGATAGATAATCACAGCAGTAGCGGTTTCGGAACAAGCTATGGTAGAGGTGGGAATGCTATGTTCTCCACAATTTTTACCTTCAAAGGAAGAACCGCTCATGGAGCCTCGCCTTGGGGTGGCCGCAGCGCCCTCGATGCAGTTGAAATTATGAACGTGGCCACAAACTTCCTCCGCGAGCATCTTCTTTATACTTATCGCCTGCATTACGTGATCCAAGAGGGAGGGGAAGCTCCCAACGTAGTTCCAGATAAGGCGAGCGTTTGGTACTATATTAGAAACAGTGATGAAAGGGTAGAGGAGATGTATGAAAAAGTCATTAACTGTGCTAAGGCTGGAGCTCTTGCTACAGGCACAGAACTGACAATTCGCTGTATCGCTGCAGTTCACCAGCGCAATGCAAACAAGGCTGCTGCAGAGCTTTTCCAGAAGAACATCGAACTCGTGGGTATGCCAGAATGGACCGAGGAAGAACATGCTTTTGCTAAAGCTCTTCAGAAAGAGCTTGGCAAGGAAGAAGAAGGTATGCCAACAGAGGTGAATGAGTTTAGAGACAGAGCTCGGACGTTTGTAGGAGGCGGGTCCTCAGATGTGGGGGATGTCACTCTAATAGCTCCGACTGCAACCATCAGGTTTCCCGGTCAAGTTCCAGGCTCTATCGGTCATCACTGGTCCTCTGTTGCCTCCAATTACGGCTCCTCAACCTGGAAAGGCCTTAACGCAGGAGCCAAAGCAATGGCCGCCTCCGCGGTGGACCTTCTCACCAAGCCCAAGGAGCTCAAGAAACTGAAAGACGAGTTTGAGGCTTATGCGAAAGAACATCCGTACAAACCGTTTTTGCCAGAAGATGCAAAACCGCCGCTCGACCTAAATAAAGAATTGATGAAAAAGTGGCGTCCTTTTATGGAGAAATTCTACATAGAAAACAAATGAGCTTTACCTGGCTTAGTCATCAAGGCTTTCGATAAGCTGGGATAAAGTATGAAGCATAAATAATCTAAAAATATCTTACTTTTAAATAGAAATAAATCTTAAACAGAAGGAGGTAAGAAATATGAATATCGCAATTCTTGTGGGAAGAATTATTGTAGGGATTTTTTATCTGTACAACGGAATTAATCACCTCATTAAGTTCGGAGCCATGACAGAGTATGCAAAATTCAAAGGAGTTCCGTTGGCTGAAGTTGGAGTTGCAGTATCAGGCCTGCTTCTTCTGGTTGCCGCTTTTACCATAATTTTAGGGATTTTTCCTGAGATAGGCGTTGTCTCTATTGTCCTGTTCTTTCTGCCGGTGACATTCATGATGCACAATTTCTGGGCTGTTCCTCAGGAACAGCAAATGGCCGAGATGATAAACTTCTCGAAAAACTTAGCTCTGATGGGATCAGCTTTAATGTTCTTGGGGATAAAGAAACCATGGGCTTTTAGTCTGGGAAAAAAGAAAGGAGACTGAAAGATGGCTTCAGGCAAGGATTCAATATTTAAAGTGTGGAAATCCGGCTTGTTGCTTTTCATCTTTATTCTTTCCTCGAGCAATATAAGCTCTGGCCGGACTGAAAAGCCAGTTCTTCACGGAAGGCATTGGGTGGCCATCACCGGAAAGCCCCTGGCTGCCACTGCTGGAGCTATGATATTTCAGAAGGGTGGAAATGCCGTGGACGCAGCTTGTGCCATGCTCGGCGCTGCTTGTACGATGTATGACGTTTTAAGCTGGGGAGGGGAAACCCAGGTGCTTATCTATAATCCCCATGATAAAAAGGTTTATGGCATAAATGCCCTTGGTGTAGCCCCTACAGGGGCAACTCCTGAATTCTTTAAAGAGAAAGGGATGGAATATCCACCTGCCTATGGACCATTAGCTGCCGTTACCCCAGGTACTCCTGGAGGTTTGATAGTCATGCTGGCTGAGTTTGGCAAATTGAGTCTTAAAGAAGTGCTAGAGCCATCCATCCAGATGGCCGAAGGATACCCGATAGAGAAGCAATTGACAGACAGCATAGAAAGAAGAAAAGAGATGATCAAGGAATGGCCATACTCCAAGAAAGTCTTATTGCCTCATCTTGGAGAAGAACGCGAAGCACCCCATCCAGGAGAAATCTTCCGTCAGCCTGATTTACTTGACACTCTCAATAAGCTAGTCGAAGCAGAAAAGAAAGCCCTTGATGATGGAAAGAACCGCAAGGATGCTATCTATGCTGCTTATGACCGGTTCTATAAAGGCGATATTGCCGAAGAATTTGTCCGCGGATGCCAGGAACAGGGTGGACTTATAACCATGGAGGATCTGGCAAACTGGAAGCTGCACATTGAAGAGCCGGTAATGACCAAATATAAAGGAATCGAGGTTTACAAGCTTACCTGCTGGGTCCAGGGACCAGTCCTCTTACAAATGCTTAACATGCTGGAAAATATTGGCCTTAAATCAATGGGCTACAACAGCGTGAATTATATCCATGCCCTCTACCAGGTGATGAACCTGGCATATGCTGATAGAGATTTTTACTACGGAGATCCCTATTTCCCTCCGGAGGAGCCGATTAAAGGATTACTCTCTAAAGAATACGCCAAAGAAAGACTCAAGAAGATTAATTGGAATATAAATGATCCAGATGCTAAACCAGGTGATCCCTATCCTTTTGAGGGAAAGAAAAATCCCTACCTTCACCTTCTGGAAAAGTGGTCAAATGTAGGCTCCACAGAAAAGGAGAAAAGGTTTGGAACAGAGGAAAGCACCTTCGAAGAAGCCTTCACAGCCGGGACAACATCCATCCAGGCTGCAGACAAGGAAGGATGGATAGTTTCAGCGACACCAAGCGGCGGTTGGATTCCAGCCTGTATTGCAGGTAAAACTGGTATTGGAATGAGCCAGCGCATGCAAAGCTTTGTTCTTGATGAGGCCAAGAATCCCTTCAATGTTGTCGCCCCCGGAAAAAGACCGCGAGCAACTTTAACTCCCAGCTTGGCTGTTAAGGATGAAAAACCTTTCCTATCCTTTGCTGTGCAGGGTGGGGATACTCAGGATCAGAATATGCTCCAATTCTTCCTGAATGTTGTTGAATTTGGCATGAATGTCCAAGAAGCTTGTGAGGCAGCAAACATCGTTAGCTATCAGATGCAGAGCTCATTTGATGAGCATGTTGCCAGACCGGGCAGACTCCGCTTAAATGAAAACATCCCTCAGAAAGTCAGGGATAATCTAGCAAACATGGGCTATGAGCTAGAATACGGAAAATACACCTCAGGCCCCATCAATGCCATCTATTATGACTGGAAACACGGCACCCTCTGGGGAGGTGCCAGCAACTATGGTGAAGACTACGGAATTGCATGGTAGCCAGAGGTTTATCCTTAACATGAAAGGCGGGTTTGATGAATCAAATTCCACAGAAATAATTGGTCCTTCTTGTGCGGGGGCCTTATTTATAAATCTCCTACATAAGAGGTTGTTCGTTCTTATGTAGGGGCTTGATTTATCAAGCCCAGCGCTATTATCGTATAGAAAAGGAGTCAAAAATGAAAAAGCTTATTCATCTTTGCTTGATTTTGATTGTTATCACCTGGTTGCTCCAGGGTGATTCTCACGCGCAGGAAAACCTGTCTCAGGTGGAGCAAGAGGAAAAGACAACTCCTTATTTGCAGGGCCCCACTGACCGGGCCGAGCTTGAAGCTTTCCTTGAAGGAGTTATGGCATCCTACATGAAATCCTTTCATATCGCTGGCGCAACTCTAGCCGTAGTAAAGGACGGAGAAATTTTCTTTGCCAAAGGTTATGGATATGCTGATGTCGAGGAGAAAAAGCCGGTTGATCCTGAAAAAACTCTTTTCCGCCCAGGTTCTATATCAAAACTCTTTACCTGGACAGCTGTGATGCAGCTTTTCGAACAAGGAAAAATTGATCTTAATGCTGACATCAATATTTATCTTAAAGACTTCAAAATACCCGATACATACCCTGAGCCCATCACCATGATTCACCTGTTAACTCATACTGCAGGTTTCGAGGATTTTCTAAGTGGAATGGGAGCACGAAGGCCAGAAGACCTTGTTCCCTTGGCTGAGTTTTTAGCTAAGAAAATGCCGGCAAGGGTACTCGCGCCAGGCAAGCTCACTTCCTATTCTAACTATGGAACAGCACTTGCTGGCTATATCATCGAAAAAATCTCAGGGATGCCTTTCGAAGATTATATTGAAGAAAACATCTTTGAGATCCTGGATATGCAGCAGAGCACTTTCCGCCAGCCCTTGCCTTCTCATTTAACAGACGATATGTCCGTGGGCTACACCTATGAGAAGGGAGTGTATAGGCCGCAAGGATTCGAGTATATCAACGGCCTTGCTCCTGCAGGCTCGATGAGCACAGCTGCAACAGATGTGGCCAAATTTATGATTGCGCATCTTCAACACGGAAAATATGGAGAGAACAGGATATTAGAAGAAGAAACAGCAAAGCTGATGCATACCCAACTCTTTACCCATGATCCCCGGGTAGACGGTAATGCTCATGGCTTTTGGGAGATGACGTACAACAATATACGGACAATCGTCCATGGAGGAGACACGCTCTTGTTTCATTCTTTGTTATCGATCATCCCTGAAAAAAACTTAGGGTTGTTTGTGTCCTTTAACAGCGTTGGCGGCTCGTGGCCCGTATACGATAATCTCATAAAAGCCTTTCTCGACCATTATTATCCTTCAGCCGAACTTACTGATATCGAGCTGCCTCGAGATTTCATGAGGCGCGCTAAACGCTTCACTGGGAGCTATGGAGTTACCAGAGTCGTAGAAACCACCTATGAAAAACTGATGGGACTTATGATGACGGCTAAAGTGGAGGCGACCGAGGATAACACGTTGTTGATTACCATGCCGATGGGAATGGGAGCTTCGCAATGGGTGGAGGAAGAACCGCTTGTATTCCGCGAGGTAGGGGGTAAGGATACTGTTGTTTTCGGCGAGAACCACAAAGGCCGTATCACGCACGCTTTCTTCAACCAAATTCCGATACTTGCCGGGATTAAGTTAGCCTGGTATAAAACACCGGGATTCCACTACAGTCTACTGGCTATTTGTGTGGTCCTATTTCTGTCGACCTTAGGCTGGCCGGCAAGTGCGATATCTAAGCTAGTATGTAGAAGCAAGAGAGAAATTCCAGGTGCTCCCGGCCTTGTTAGAGTGATAGCTGGAGGTATGAGTGCGCTGTATATAATTTTTTTGATAGGGATGTTTTCTGCAGTCAGTAATTATATGGATCTCATATTTGGCGTTACTCCTTTTGTGAAGATTTTATTAATATTGCCGATATTATCTGCTTTGCTTACCATCGGGGCTCTTTTCTTTGTCTATGTTGGTTGGAGGAATAAATACTGGAATATTTGTGGACGTGTGCATTATACGCTTGTTGCGCTGGCATCTCTGGTTTTTCTATGGTTTTTAGCCTATTGGAAACTGCTGGGTTTTAATTTTTAATCTAATCTAATCTAATCATATATAGCCTTTTTTAATTCGAGAATATCTAAAAAACCTTAAAAAAATTGAACTTGAGCTTTGTTGATTTCGTAATATCTATTGAGGAGGTAAGCAGCGATGAGATTTAGCCAAATTCCGAAAACACTGTTCTTAATTTTTCTCATGGGAGGAATGGGTGCATGCATAGCAGTCGGTGAGTTAGTAGAAGAGACTCAGACAGTTGAGTTAGGTGAAGCAGAATCTGTGGAATTAGACCTAGATATTGGGGCTGGGGAATTGAAAGTTCAGGGAGGCGCCAGCGAACTGATGGAAGGTTATTTTGTCTATAATATTGAAAGATGGAAACCTGAAATTTTGTATTCTGTTGCTGGGAATCGAGGAATGCTCAAAGTTAAGCAGGGTCAATGTTCTTCCTTGACAATCGGAAATACACGTAATAAATGGAATATAACCGTGAGTAATGATGTCCCACTTGATATCAAAGTAGACTTTGGAGCAGGTGCGGGAAAACTTGACCTGCGGGGATTGATACTGAACTCGCTTGATATAGATATGGGAGTCGGCGAATTGAAAGTTGATCTCTCAGGCGAGCAAAAACAGAGTCTGAATGTATCCGTTGATGGCGGAGTAGGAAGCGCTACTATTTACCTGCCCGTTGATGTCGGAGTTCGTGTTGAAGTTGATGGCGGAATCGGGTCTGTAAACGCGAGAGGCATGTTTAAGAAGAGAGGTGTCTACACCAACGATGCTTATGGAAAAACTGAGGTAACGATTGATGTTGATGTAGATGCCGGCGTCGGTAGCATCGATTTAATTTTGAGATAGTCTGTCTTTCTTGTCGGGGCTTGATTTATCAAACCCACCTTTTTATTTAATATGAAATTGCATTCATCGTAGGGGCTTGATTTATTGTAGGGGTTTGATTCATCAAACGCACTACTTTTTATGTTGAAAAAATTTTTGTTTTACATCTCTATCACTTACACAAAAAAGGGAAAATAATTGAAGAAAAATATTTAGTATTGCATCCCCATAAATATAATAAAACAAGTAGAAATTTAGCTATTAATTTGGTACTATTCTGGAAAATAAAATTAAGGAAAGACAGTGATCAGAGCGTTACTCGCCATTATTAATTTCCTGTCTGCTCTTGAATTTCGAATCGCTGATAAATTGGGAGAGGCGACAGCCGTAATCTTCCATTTTTTTATATTCTGGATGTCTCCCATAATCCTCCTTTATCTTCCTTCAAGGATTTTCACAGCAATCGGGATAACCATAGCTATGTTTTATGTTTTCGTTCTGGCAGCGGACGTGTTTTTTTCAGTTTTTGGACATGAAAAATTGGAAAAGAAAAGAGGCATGATTGATATTATTAGTGTCCATGAGATGAGAGAAGAAATAATCAGCGCCTTGGCTAAATATTTGGGTGGAATAATAAGTTTTGCCACTATCTATAACGGGCTCCAACAAGTCTTCGAGGGAAAAGCTTTTATCATTTCTCATCCTTCTTCTATTCCTTACTTTGACCTTCTTTATTTTAGTCTGGTTACGATCACCACCGTGGGCTATGGAGATATTCAACCTGGCCTTTGGGTTTCTAAGATATTTGTCATGTCAGAGATACTGTTTGGAGTTGGGTTTGCCCTTCTTCTTATCACCATGCTTATTTCTGTCTATATTGATATTCAGCGGAAAAAGAAATACAAATAATGTATAATAAGGAATAATAAAGGAATGGCATAAATTATGGTTATTTTCCGAAAGAAGAGTGAGACTGACGATTCGAAAAGGATTGTTCAGTTAACCATAGTCCAAGGAAACAATGAAACGGATGATAGTCCGGGAAAAGTTTTTAATCTCCACTCCGGAAATAATTTAATAGGCAGGGATTCTTTCTGTGAAGTTGTCCTTAACTCTGGGACTGTTTCCCGAAGGCATGCCAATCTAAAAGTAAGTTACGATAAGAAAAAATTTTCCATCATTGATTTTGGAAGTGCCAATGGAGTGGTTATCAAACCTTCGACGATATTGAAAAAAGGAAAAATGTTCATTAAATCCGGAGATGAAATCCAGGTGGGTGAGATACTCCTTAAATTCTTGGCCATAGACCAGGATAGAGCTCATCAAACCGAGGCCATAGACGTTAAGGATTTGCTGGAACAACTAAACGATAAGGACAGAAATAAAGGGAATTAATCTGTTCATTCCTTATCTGTGATATTTATCAAGCTTTACTTTAAATTCAAACAATCTTGTTATTCAGTAATTTACTAATCGGAGGGAATCATGAAAAAGAGTTTATTTCTATCGTTAGTATTAATTTTAATTTTTGCTGGGGATGGTAATTCTTATGACCCAAAAGAAAATGCAATAACGATTACTACTATTTATGACAATTATATTTTTACCGAAGGGCCTAAAACGGATTGGGGTTATTCGTGCATAATAGAGGGTAAGGAAAAGACAATTTTGTTCGATGCAGGCACCAAGGGCGATATATTATTCAGCAATATCAATAAGCTAAAAGTGAATCCAAAAGATGTCGAGCTTGTTGTTATCTCTCATATTCATTTAGACCACACAGGCGGACTTTTGCCGTTTTTAGATGAAAATAACAAAGTCACAGTGTATCTTCCAGTCTCGTTTCCTGATGAATTTGTCCGTAAGGTTAAAAAAACGGGAGCAAAAGTCGTTTCTGTAGATAAGCCTGTTGAGATATGTGAAGGAGTTTTCCTGACAGAAGAAATGGGAGGATTGATTAAAGAACAATCTTTAATCGTGGACACGAGCAAAGGATTGGTTGTTTTAACTGGATGCGCTCATCCTGGAATTGTTGGTATTGTCAAGAGAGCAAAGGAAGTAGTCGATAAAGAAATCTATCTTGTGTGCGGTGGATTTCACTTGCTTAATAAATCAGAAGATGAAGTTAATCAGATTATAAGCCAGTTTAAAGAGCTGGGAGTTAGGAAAGTCGGTGCCACTCACTGCACGGGTGACAAAGCAATTGAGTTATTCAAAAAAGCATTTAAAGAGAATTTTGTTCAGATGGGGGTAGGGAAAGTTATTAAAATTTCGGAATGAAGTTCCAGTATTAAAATGAGTGCGATCTATGGAAGAGGAAAGCAACAGGAAACAGGAAAAACAAATCCTTATCCTTTTCTATTCATTTGAAATCAAAAAGCTTATACTAAAAGATTAAAAAGATAGACATTTCACCGGCTGTGAAAAGTGCAAATGTAACATGTTTAAACATAGTGGAGGATTGAGTATGATTGGGCGGCCAGCAGCTTTAATATTTATTATTTTAATAATTCCTTTATTGGCATTTTTAATTTCCTGCGGTGGCGATGTCGAAAACCAGGTGGTGGAAAAGACCGAAAAGGTCAGGGTTCGTGCTGCAAGTTACGAAAAAGAAAGCTACGAATTCACGCTGGATTTTTCTGGAGAGGTCAGAGCCTGGAAAAAGGTTAACTTGAGCTTTAATGTCAGAGGTAAAATCGACCGTTTCTACTTTGATGAAGGACACAAGGTTAACGACGGGGATCTAATGGCAAGGCTCGAAAAGGATGATTATCAGGCTTTGAGAGACCAGAGCCATGCTCAATGGGAAAAAGCCAAGCGTGATTATGAAAGAAGCCGTCGCTTGTTGGAAGAAGGTTCCATACCAGAGCAGCTGGTTCAGGACTCACAAACTGCGCTCAAGGCTGCAACGGCGGCGCTCGAAGCTGCAGAGCTGAATCTAAAACATTGTCTTTTGTATGCGCCGTTCAGTGGTCATGTAGCCTACCGGTATGGAGAAGAAAAGGAAATGGCAGCAGGAGGACAGACTGTTTTCACTTTAATGGATCTCTCCCGAGTTCTTGTTGAAGTAGGAGTTCCTGAAAAAAATATAGACAGGATAAAAAAAGGGCAGAAGGCAAGCATAAATTTTGAGGCGATACCAAGAAAAATCTTTGAAGGTAAGGTCACCCAGGTTGCTGTATCTTCCCTTCCCGATATCCGCCTCTTCAAAGTAGAAATCACAGTTGAAAACCCGAGGTTTATCGTAAAACCTGGCATGACTGCTGTCTCAACCATAGTTGTCGACGAAATGGAAGGCGTATACATCTTTTCATTGGATGCGGCCGTATTGAGAAACGGAAGAAGAGCCATATTTCTTGCTTTAAGCGGCAGAGCAAAGGAGGTGCTTTTAGAAAATTACCTAATTTCAGGTGACAAGATAATCGTCCGTGATCCTCTCCCTGAAGGAGGACAAATAATCACCGCCGGACAAGATATTCTATTCGACGGTATGCAGATTTCTGTTATCAATTAAGAATAAAATAAATGAAAATATCCCGCAAAGCAGTAGACAGGCCAGTCTTGGTTACGTTGATCACCATCATTCTTATCTTGCTGGGTATCATCGGCGTGCGAAACCTACCCAGCGAGGAAATGCCTAAAATCAATGTTCCCTGGATAGTGGTAGCAATACCTTATCCTGGAGCCGCGGCCGAAGATATAGAGCAGAAAGTCACAGTTAAAGTTGACGAAAGGCTGAACGGTATCAAGCACCTAAAACAACTCTATTCCTACGCGCGAGAGGGAGCATCAGTGCATGTCATAGAGTTGTATGAGAAAGCGGACAAGCAGGATACGCTAGATGAAATAAAAGAAAAAGTTGACCAGGTAAAAAGAGAATTCCCGGAAGATGTGGAAGAACATATAATCGAAGATATTGCTTTTGATAGTGTTCCGATAATACTGGTTAATGTTACCGGAGAAGTTGATCCACTGACTCTTAAAGAGATGGCAAAGGATATAAAAACAGAGATAGAGGCTGTCCCTGGTGTGAGAGAAGTAGCGTTTTATGGCGGGCTGGAGAAAGAAGTTCAGGTTCAGGTTGATCCCAGGAGAATGGAACAATATCACCTTTCATATTCTGTACTAATAGCTGCCCTCCAGCAGCAAAACGCTAACCTGCCTGGAGGATACCTTAAGTTAAACAGTTACGAATATCTCGTGCGCACAGAGGGGAAATTTAAGGATGTGCAGGATATCGGCCAAGCAGTTATTGCGGTAAAAGCCGGCCACCCGATTTTCTTAAGCGAAGTTGCGGAAATAAAAGACACGCATAAAAAGATAAATACATATTCAAGGTACAACGGTATACCGACCGTGTCACTGGTAGTTTACAAGCAGACTGAAATCAACACTATGAGGACTACCGGAGCTATTAAGCAAATAGCAGCGGAATATAATGCTCGTACGCCTGAACAGGTGCAAGTCACAACCACCATGGACAAAGGTGATGACATCTCGCTGATGGTGAGACAGCTCAGCTCCAATGCCCTTTATGGCTTACTTTTCGTCCTTTTTACTCTCATGGTATTTATGGGGCTGCGCAATTCAATTCTTATCGCGATAGCCATACCTTTTTCACTTTTCGTGGGCTTTTTATTCATGTGGCTCTCTGGATTCTCCCTTAACATGATTACAATGTTCGCCCTTATTCTCATTATAGGACTGGTCGTGGATGGCGCCATGATTGTCGGTGAAAACATTTATCATCATTTTGAGAAAGGCCTGAATCCGATTGATGCCTCGAAAGAAGGAATCTCGGAGGTGGGAACAGCTGTCATCTCTGCAGACCTCACGACTATTTCCGCTTTTTTCCCGATGATTTTCATCGCCGGCATTATGGGACAGGTCATGTCCTACATGCCCTATGTTGTTATATTTGCCCTTGCAGGCTCCATATTCATAGACCATTTTACTCTTCCGATGATTGCTTCGAAATATATGCGTCCTGGCAAGAAAGAAACAGAGATGAAAAGGCTCTCCCGGATATTTTTCATCGGAAACAGGTTCTTCCGCTTTCTGATTAGGCATTATAAACCATTACTGCGATGGGCCATCTTCCACAGAAAAACTGTTATATCTGCTGCTCTTTTAGCCTTTTTTATTGCTCTGTTCATTATCGGAGCCGGTGTAATAAAAATAGATTTTTTCCCCAAGGAAGACATGGGGCGCTTTAATATAAATTTCATGCTTCCTATGGGCTCAACTGTAGAAAAAACAAACCGCATAGCCATGGAGATTGAGAGGCTTATCGCCAAGATCCCTGAGATAAAGGAGTATGTTTCTACCATCGGGGATACCGGGATGATAATGTCAGACCTTACCGAGACTGCAGATAGCAGTTCTGGGCCTGAGTTTGGAAAGATACTCGTCAATATTGGCTATGATAACGAAAGAAAACGAAGTCAGGCTGAAGTTATTGAAGAGTTGGATAAAAAATTGGCCGAGATCCCAGAGATTGAATACAGCTTCTTCGAAGTGGAAATGGGACCTCCAGTGGGCAGGCCCGTAGCAATCCAGATATACGGGGAGGAATTTAAGGAGCTTAAAAACATAGGCCAAATAGTCGAAAATCATTTAAAAAGCATTCCTGGGACGAGAAACATTCAAAACAGTTTTCAAGAAAATAAGCCTCAGATATCTATCAAAGTCGACAGGACAAACGCAGCAAAGCACGGAATCACAGCCCAGGAGATAACAATTCAAGTAATGGCCGCCTTTCTGGGTTACGAAGCTACTGAAATTATGCTGGGTGATGAGCTCGTTGATGTGCGGGTTATTAACAAGGAAGCTCACAGGCAAAACTTCGAGGATGTTCTTGATACGCCCATATTCTCCACTGCGGGTATTAAGATACCGTTGAGCCAGCTTGCCCGGGTGGAGATTACCAAGGGGATATTCCGTATTAATCGCCGCAACTTAAGACGTTCGGTTACAGTCGGCTGCAGCCTTGAACAAGGTTACACTCCGCAGGATATATTCGCATCACTCCAGAAGCTTATGGAATCCACCCCGCCACCACAGGGATATATCATCGAATATGGCGGAGAAGAGGAGGAACGGCAGAGATCCTTCCAATCTATAACTCGCGTGATGTTTCTCGGGCTGATTCTTATTTTCTTTGTTCTCACGGCCCAGTTCGACTCCTTCAAACAACCAATGGTTATTCTGTTCACTGTGCCGCTTTCCATAATTGGCGTAGTAACAGGCCTGATGATAACGAGGCTGACATTCAGTTTCATGGCTTTTATTGGCGTCGTTGCTCTCGTTGGCATTGTCGTAAACGACGCCATAGTACTTATAGACTTCATAAATCAAAGACGTCGCCGAGGAGTTGACCTCATAACAGCCATCTTTGATGCAGGTCCAAGAAGACTGAGGCCAGTTATGCTCACTACTGCTACAACAATCGGAGGACTCTTGCCTATCACGCTAAACCTTGGAGGAGGGGGAGCGTTTTGGGCACCACTCGGTACATCAATCATATTCGGTCTTTTATTCGCGACCATACTGACTCTGGTTGTTGTGCCTTCCCTCTATTCCATCTTTGAAAGAAAGGCTTACAAAGAAGCTCTCGCCAAACATAGATCTGCAGGCGATTGATTTGATCCGCCTTATTGTNNATCCGCCTTATTGTAGGGGCTTGATTTATCAAGCCCATTTAATGAATGAGATTGCCAGGCTCTGCTAGCAATGACATAGAGAAAAAAGCTTTGGGAAAATTCCTATTTTTTGTAGCACACCTTTCCGCCGACGATTGTACAGACAACCTCGGCCTCCAGGATTTCATCATCGGGAACAGTCATGATATCTTTGGAGAGAATTGTAATATCCGCCAGTTTTCCCGGCGTTAAAGATCCCAGAATATCCTCTTGGAAGGCAGCATAAGCACCATTCAGAGTGTAAGAACGCAAAGCTTCTTGCCTGCTCATCCGCTGATCAGGATAAAAGACTGTTCCATCCTTTAATTTCCGCGTAACCGTAGCATGAAAACAGGCTATGGGGTCTATATACTCAACCGGGACATCTGTTCCGTTGCAGATAACGGCCCCTGATTTCATCAGCTTTTGCCACACGTAGGCACCTTCTTCAGCTCGTTCTTTCCCTAATCGCTTGATAACGTATGGCGCATCAGAAGTGCAGTGAATTCCTTGCATCGAGGCAATAACTCCCAGTTGACCAAACCTGGGGATATCGTCGGAGTGAAGGTGCTGCGAGTGTTCGTTGCGCCAGCGCAAGTCTTTTTTGTCAGGATGCGCTTTAAACGCTTCCTCAAAAATGTTCAGTGTCTCTCGGTTGGCTCTATCTCCAATGGCATGTACACAGAGCTGGAAATCATTCATAATCGCTATCCGTGCGGTTTCTTTAACTGACTCAATTGTGGACGTGTTCAAGCCTGAGCTGGAAGGAAGATCTTCATAAGGTTTAAGCAACCAGGCTCCGTGAGGACCAAGTGCACCGTCAAGAGAGCGTTTGATGGCCCTGGCAGTTAAATGATTGTTCGCAAGCCCGATGATTTTATATTCGGAAAGACGCTCCTTCAGACGTTCGTTACTGTCTCTTATCATTACCCAGAGCCGAATTCCAAGCTTTCCCTCTTCTGCCACTTTCTTGAAGAGATCGATGGTTTCGAACGATGAGCCTGCGTCATGAAAACTTGTAACTCCATTGGCCAGACATTCAAGTACAGCAAGCTCAATCCCTCGTAGTTGTTCAACTCTAATTTCTTCTGGAGTACGACTCTCTAAATAATCGTTAGATGCTTTACGCAGGAGTCGTTGTGCTGTCTCCCTGAAGGCTCCGACAGGATTTCCTTCAGAATCCTTTACAATTTCTCCTCCCGGGGGATCTCGGGTATCTTTAGTAATTCCTGCCAGCTCCATTGCTTTGGCATTGGCAAAGGAAGCATGACCGCTTGCATGGGAAAATAAAACTGGATTATCAGGAGAAACCTTGCTTAAGCTATGATGAAACGGTAATCCATCTATATTTGGCTCGGGTGTTTTATCCCATTTTTCCTGATGCCAGCCTCTGCCAAAAATCCATTCCCCAGGCTTTGCTTTGTTTACAGCTTCCTTCGTCATTTCTATGACTTCATCCCAATTCTTTACTTCCATAAAATTCAGGACCATCTTAGACCGCCCCAAGCCTGTAAAATGACCATGGGCATCTATGAAACCGGGAATAGCCAATTTTCCTTCTAGATCGATCACTTTAGTCTCTTGAGTTATATAGGGCTTTATTTCTTCGTTACTTCCTACGGCTACGATTAAATCTCCACTAACAGCCAGCGCTTGCGCCTCTGGTTTTGTCTTGTCAACAGTGACAATTTTTCCGTTCATTAAAACCAGATCAGCTTCCTTCGACTTCTGTAATCCACTCATCGACATTCCGATAATCAAGATACTCAAAATAAGAAAGATTGATTTGGAAGATAGTCGAGTAAACATGATGGCATGGCTCCTTTTTCTTGATTTATTGGATTAAATTTAGAAATAGGTTTCCTTTTTCCGCCCATTTTTTGTTTGGTGAAAACATCTTATTTTCTTTAGTGCAAGAATTCAAGAGTTTTAATAAATAAAACTGTTTGAAAAAAATGTCATAAAAATAAATCATGGAAATACAAAAATAAAATGATATAATACCTTGCCCAAGCCTGCCGTCATTTTTAGTAAAACAGACAACTATGTCGAGAAACCCTGATAAATTGCCGAACAGCAAAGAAAAAAAATTCATCTCCCTTCAGGTGGGTATATCGTTTCTACAGACGCTTCTCTCATTTTTCATACCAGGGGGAGTTCTGGTCATGGCAATATCATTTATTCTGCTTCGAGGCTTGCCAACGGTTACATTGCCTCTGCTGGTCCGCATATATCCCTATGTTGTTTTGGCTGCGGGGATATGGATCGGGTGGCATTTTAACCGAAGCCGGTTGATTTTTGTCATTATTACCCTGGCGTTAGCTGATAGATTTTTGTTGATCTTTGCTGAAGGAAGTGGAGCCTCAGTAGGTGCGGGCCGTATCGTGTATAATTCTGTTTGCATCCTGTTACCTCTGAATCTCGTTGTATTTTCCTTGGTAAAAGAGCGAGGATTTTTAACCTGGCATGGCAAGTGGCCCCTGGGCATGGTTCTGGTCCAGATAATTGTGGTCACGGTGATCGGCGCCTGGAAGCAGCTGGGTATGAGCCCTTATCTGGAACACTCATTTATAAAATTACCTTTATTCGACCTAATCCCCATGGCCCAGCCAGGCTTGATAGCTTTTGGAGCAGCCTTTTTTTTTCTTATATTTCGTTATGTTCAGCACCGGAGTTCGATCGAGTGCGCTTTTTTCTGGACACTAGTCTCATCATTTTTTGCTCTGGCGTTGGGCGACATAGGTCCCATGTCCACGATCTTTTTCGCTACAGCAGGCCTTGTCCTCGCCATCTCGGTGATCGAGACATCTTTTAACCTCTCCTTCTATGACGATTTGACGGGCTTACCGGCGCGTCGAGCCTTTAACGAAACCCTCTCTAAGATTGGACGCCACTACACAGTGGCGATGATTGAAGTGGACTCCTTCAAAAAAATCAACGACCGCTATGGCCTTCCTGTCGGAGACCAGGTTTTACGTATGATTGCCACTAAACTTGAAAAAGTAACTGGGGGCGGCCTGTCCTATCGATATAGTGGACAAAGGTTCGCCGTGGTTTTCCCTGTAAAATTTGTGGACGAGACAATCCCTCATCTGGAAAGCCTGAGGAAGGGCGTTGAGATATACAGCTTCATTCTGCGCGGTCCGAAGCGTCCTCGCGAGAAACCCGCGAATCCAGAGAAGTATAGAGGACCTCAAAAAAGAATTTCACTTACTATTGCTATCGGAGTGACAGAAAGGATAGACAACAAGGTTAAGTCAAAGTTCGTAATCAAGGGCGCGGATCAAGCACTCTTAAATGCTCAAAGTAAGGGCGGCAATCAAATCGCCATCCCAAGTCTTGAAGCTTCTCAACCAAAAAGCGAGTAGTGGGTGTATGATTTATAAACCACACATATTTTTCATACAATAAAAGAAATGGGCTTGATAAATCAAACCCCTACAAAAAGCAAATAGGAGGTAATTATGAGGAAAATTATAGCCAAATCAATAGTCACTAGTTTTCTGCTTTTTTCTGTTAGCTTGGGGACAACACCTGGAGCTGAGAAAAATTACAAGCTGCTTGACAAAGAGACCTACATGGAGATGGAATCTATTGGAAGCCCCAACATATCACCTAATGGAACGCATATCCTTTTCACTCGTGCTTGGGTCGATAAGACGAGCGACCGCTTCAGGAGCAACCTCTGGATAGTGGATATCGAAGGAAAGCGCGTTAGGGAGCTTACGCACGGGAACTGGCGAGATTTTTCTCCCGTTTGGTCACCTGATGGGAAAAAAATCGCCTTTTTATCTGATAGGGATGAGACAACACAGATTCATGTGATGTGGCTTGATACAAGAGAGGTTGCCCAGCTTACTCATCTAGACCGTTCTCCCGGAAGCCTGAGATGGTCTCCTGATGGGAAAAAATTAGCCTTCACTCTGTTTATCCCTGATGATAAACCAATTTTGCCGGTAAAACTTCCCAAAAAACCCGAGGGAGCAAAATGGGCCAAACCCGCCGTGATCGTTGACAGGTTATCCTGGAGAAGAGACGGTAGAGGACCAACACCCAAAGGAAACACTCATATTTTTATTCTTGATGCAGAGCTTGGGGGAACTCCAAAGAAAGTAACATCCGGAGATTACTCTCACAGTGACCCTCAATGGTCCCAAGACGGGAAAAATATATATTTCAGCGCGATTCGCAAACCTGATGCTGAGTATCTGCGCGGTGATTCTGAAATTTATTCAGTTGATCTTAGCACACTTAAAATAAAGGCGCTGACTGATAGGAAAGGTCCGGACAGGGGGCCTCGCATATCGCCGGACGGCAAGTGGATAGCTTATACAGGATATGATGATAAAAACTATACAAGCCATCTATCCAATCTGTATCTCATGGACATCCAAGGAAACAAAAAGAGTATTCTAGCCGGAACCCTTCCCAATTCACCTTCAAGTATTACCTGGGCTCCTGACGGCTCTGGGATCTATTATCTAATGCGCGAAAAGGGCAACTCCAACCTTTATTTTGTTTCTACAAATCGCAAAATTAGAAAGATAACAGAGGGTGTTCATTATTTATCCGGATTATCAATAGCAAAAAACGGCCAGGTAGCGACCACACGTTCAACTTTTTACAAACATGTATATTTGGTTACTTTCAGCCTTCGAAAGCCGGGCGACATTAAAAAACTCGTCGATGTCAACGAGGATGTTCTGGCAAATGTAAAACTCGGCGAAGTTATAGAATTGTGGTTCAAATCCCCTGATGGACTTGATTTACAGGGATGGCTTATACAACCTGCTGAATTTGAACAAAACAAACAATATCCGATGATTCTCTATATCCATGGCGGTCCATGGTCAATGTATTCGGTTCGTTTTAGCTGGGCCTGGCAGAATTTCGCTGCAAACGGATATGCAGTTTTATACATGAATCCAAGGGGAAGCACAGGATATGGGCAGGATTTTGTTAACGGCATTCAGTTTTCTTATCCTGGGAAGGATTATGATGATCTGATGGCTGGTGTGGACGCGGCCTTAAATAAGGGATTCATAGACGAAAATAACCTGTTCGTCTGTGGTGGAAGCGGCGGAGGAGTTCTTACGGCCTGGATTGTCGGGCATACAGACCGCTTCAGAGCAGCAGTATCGATGAGACCGGTGATCAACTGGCATTCGTTTGTGGGAACAACAGATGGTTCAGGTTGGTACAGACAATTTGAAAAATATCCCTGGGAAGATCCGACGGAATATGCTGTGCGTTCACCTCTTCATTATGTTGGAAACGTGAAGACACCGACAATGGTCATGACCGGGGAGGCGGACCTGAGAACACCTATGGGCCAAAGCGAAGAATACTACCGTGCTTTGAAAATGCTCAAAAAGGAAACGCTCCTGATCAGGATGCCTGATGAATATCACGGCTGGAGACGTCCGTCTCACAGGCTTCTTCAGCAGCTTTATCTTATTGCCTGGTTTGAAAAGTACCGGATAAAACCTGAACCTGTAACCAAATAAGAAAGAAGCTATACGATAAAGAAAATCGTACGAAGCTATGCTTGATATTTAAAAGAGACTTTTACTTTTGCGCGATAAGCTAAGACCTTTCCCTCTTCCACTTTCATGTCGAATTCCACGATTTCTGCAATCCTCAAATCTTTAAGGCTTTTGGCAGCTGTCTCGACGGCGCTTTTTGCTGCTTCCTCCCAAGACGTAGGGCTTGTGCCTATAAGTTCGATTACTTTATACGTGCTTTCCACAACATCCCTCCTTTATTTGTATTATTAAATTAATTACCTGCGAACGGAGAGACTGTAAAACTTTATTTGGAATTTGTCAATTTTTTCGATTAAATCTTATGACGTGTGATCATGAATTATGCGCCACCCTTCGGGCATCCGCAGGAATATAATCGTAAATAATCCTTCTTCAGATGTCTCTTCATACAGAAGCTTCCATCGGCCCAAGACATAAGCAATATCATTCGATAAAACTTTGAATTCTATATCAGTGAAGTTCAATTTTCCCCATTTTCCCCCGGAATAACTCTCTTTATACCTTGAAAGTAGTGCATTCCAGCCATGAAGCCTTTTTTTTCCAGATTGAAACGTGAATTTTTCCGAATTCCAGTAATATTCCATGAATCCTTCTATATTTTCTTCATTCCATGATATTTTTTGCTTGTCAAGAATACCTTGAATCTCGTTTTCTACTTTCTGGATATCAGGTGCAAACTCGCAACAGTACGTCATAAGTATTACAAACAACGCGATAACCAATAAAAGAATTGTTTTTTTCAATTTTCCTCCTTGCTTGCTTATTGATGGGTTTGATAAATCAAATCCCTGCAAGATGGATCAAGCCCCTTCATGAATCAAATCCTTATAATGAAATGATTTAATCAAAACAAATAAAAAATATTAATATTTATGATAATGACTCAAGAAACTTAGATCGTAAAAATTAGCTGGCTCTCTTGTTTTTTATCTATTTTTGCATAGTGATCAAAAAAATTAAGCATCTCCGTGAGACTTTTGCCAGCCTCCATCTTCTCTATTACTTTATTTTCTATCATTTGAATGTTTTGAGCTGTATCTAAAATTTCCGTAGCTTCTTCTTCACTCATAACGATAATCCCGTCATCGTCGCCAACAACGATATCCCCTGGTAAGACTGATACTCCGCCGCAATTTACTTTCTCTTGCGTGGGAAAAATATTAGAAGATGTCCCTGCAATTGGAGTGACATACCTAAAGTAAACAGGAAAATTAATATTGCGTATTCCTTTTATATCGCGACAAGCGCCATCTACGATTATACCTGCCAGCTTTTTCCTTTTAGCTTCGAGCGCAAACAATTCACCTACAAAAGCTATCCTATCTCCTTCTGCGTCAATGACCAAAACCTCATCTTCAGTGGCATCATGAAGAGCCTTAATAACCGAAAGAAAATCGCCTTTACAATGAACAGTCCGGGCAATTCCAATCATTTTTATCCCCTGGCTAACAGGACGTATTTCAGGATCCATTACCCTCAATTTTTCATTCACATCATAAATGCAAGCTGTGTCCAATATAGCCAGCCTTTCTTTTAGTTTTTTAAAATCCATGGTCCCTCCTTAGGATTTGAATTTTTTGCGGTCTAAGAATACCTCGTTCTTGACATTAAATAACAGTTATTTTTATATATGTCATTGTGGCTTTGAAAACAAGTAAATTCTGTATGTAAGTTCCGATTTCTTATGATTAAGCCTGAGGCAGATACCTCATTCTCCATCAAAGTAAATAACCCCGGAAAATAAGAATAGCATAATAAAATAATCAGAATTTTAAATCTAACTGATAAAAAAGGAGGTTTTAAATGCCAGAATTGCACCACAAAATCGACAATTATCTGGTTCGACTATACGGAAATGATACAAAAGGTCGTTTGACTAGAATCGATGACAAAGAAATTCTTCTTTATGCGGGAGGGAAGCTTGTAGGACATGCTTCTTTTGCTAAAGAGGGAAACAAAACTGGAGACTCGCATGTTTATCAAGGTGTTATATACTTCCGAGCTCCGAGTTCTCAATACGCTCAGGTCATAGATCTATTGCGGAATGAGAATCCAGTCTATATCGGTTGGTACCCTAAAGCTGATTCAACAGAAGAGGGTGACGGAGATGCATATTTCGCCACCTCTGGAGAGCCACCCGACGAAGAAGTATGTTACCCAAAATAAAAGCAAGTCGTTTTACGTGCTCAAATCATACGTTGTAAAAAGAAACGATCATCCCTATAATTATACAATTCAATATGAAACAAATATTGAAATGACAAGATTAAGAGAAGAAAAAATAGAAAACCAAAGGAGGTAATAGATGTTTCACAAGAAAACCTTTATAACCTGGTTGGTATTTTTACCCGTAATCCTGGCCCTCACTATTCTGGCCGGATGTGCTGCAAAACTCCCTATTTGGGGAGATCCTCAAACAGGCTTGATCCTTAAATACCGGATGGCAGAGAACCAATTGTTGAAATACCAGCTAACGATTGAACAAACTCAAGACATAGAAGTCATGGGCCAGCAAATGAAAACCGAGACCAAAGGTGAAATTGCCTTTACAGCAAAATCAAAAGGCCTGAAGGAAAACAATCAGCAACTTGGGATTACTATTGATTCTATGATCATCAATATCAACAGTCCGCAGGGTGAAATTTCTCCAGATATGAGTTCTGTTGAAGGGAAAAGCTTTGACATGACCATGACTACGCTCGGAAAAGAACTAGATTTATCGGGCGCAGAATCTATCCAGTATGATTTAGGGCAGGCGGGCACGCGAGATGTTGGCTCAAATTTCCAAGCCGTATTCCCAGACTTGGCTGACAGGCCTGTAAAGGTAGGAGACACCTGGACAAGCAAAGATACTATCAATGAAAAAATTGGCAGCGGTGGAATCGAGATTAGCCTGGAAAGCCTTAATACCCTGGATGGATTTGAGGTTGTGGATGGACTGGAATGCGCTAGAATAACTACAAAGATAACAGGAACCCTTGAAGGTGGAGGAAATCAAGGGGGCGCGAACTTGGCCTTTAAGGGAAACATTGAAGGCACTGAAACATGGCATTTTGCCTATAAAGAAGGTATTTTTGTTAAACAAAAAGCTGACATCTTTACAAAAGGGACTGTTAACGTCAGGGGACCTCAGGAAATGTCTATTCCCCTAGGACAAAATATGAAAATTGAAGTTAAACTAATCAAATAAGTATCACAATAATTAGCTACAATCGAAAGCGAATTTTTTAAAAAATTAATCTAATAACTAATCTTTAAATCAGAATTCATAAGACTCAATCATTTTTCTGTTCATAACGTTCCTTTCTTTTTATCGGCAGTTGAACTTAGGTTTTTCTTGTTATATAAACCGTAGGAGAGTTCAGACGATGAAGTTCGCCGTCGACTCAAGGCAAATTAATTACTCAGAGAATTGGATATTTTAAGGCAAATGAAAAATACAGAAGCTCCTGAATTAAGGCGGGTAATAAGACTGCCTCACGCAACCGCAATGGTTGCTGGCACTATAATAGGTGCGGCAATTTTTGTACAACCTTCAGAAATAACCGGACAGGTTCCCTCGGTGGGCGGCATTTTTCTTGTCTGGTTGATCGCAGGCATATTGACATTTTTTGGAGCCATGGTGTGTGCTGAGTTGTCTTCAATTTTTACCCAATCAGGAGGAGTATATATTTATCTTAAGGAAGCATTTTCTCCTTCCATGGGATTTTTGTGGGGATGGAGTATGTTCTGGAGCATACATTCAGGGATTATCGCCGCGATTGCAGTTATATTTGCCCGTTATGTTGGCTTTTTTGTTGCCCTGAACGATACCACGATCAAAGTTATTGCTGTTGGTGTTATCGTCGTAATTTCTGCCATTAATTACCTGGGTGTAAAACAAGGAAGCACAGTACAAACAATGTTTACGCTGGGAAAGGTGGTGGCCATAGTCTTTATTGTTATCTTTGGATTTGTGTTCGGCTCAAAAGTTCCTGAGCATTTTGTAACTACAGGTATCGCCAGTAATGGTATTTCCCTCAGCCACTTCTTCCTCGCTCTAGTTGCCGGTCTGTTCGCTTTCGGGGGCTGGCATATGGTTACCTACAACTCTGAGGAAACCATTAATCCTCGCAAAACCATTCCCCGCGCCTTGATGTTAGGGGCAGTTATAGTTACTGTCTGCTACATCGCTATGAATGCGGTTTACATGTACATATTACCGTTAAAAGTAGTAGCCTCATCCAAACGAATTGCTGCGGATGCAGCCAACGCACTGCTCGGTTACGGAGGCGGTTCATTCATGTCCGCTTTGGTTATATTTTCAACCTTTGGCGCTTTAACCGGAATTATTCTTTGCGGGCCGCGTGTCTATTTTTCAATGGCAAGAGATGGGCTGCTGTTCCGCTGGGTCGGAGCAATACATGAACGTTACCGGACTCCACATAGAGCCATTATTATCCAAGCAGTCTGGTCGTCTATTCTGGTAGCAACCGGCACTTATAAAAGGCTCTTCACCAGAGTAATCTATACCGAATGGATTTTTTTCGCTTTGATGACCATCGGCTTGTTCTTGCTTCGGCGCAGGCCTGGCGCTACTCGCGGATTCAGTATCTGGGGCTATCCTGTAATCCCAACGATCTTTATTCTCTCATCAGTTGCAATAATAGCCAATCAAATTATATCTGACCCTCTGGAAAGCTTGTTTGGATTAGCCCTGGTTTTAATCGGATTGCCAGTATATATCATATGGATAAAAAAATAATTATAGAAAAGAATTTCTTAGGAGTTCGAAAGATGACCATCATTGATTTTCACAACCATTTTTATCCTCCAAAGTATATTAAAGCTTTGAAACGCGGACCAAGCAATATCAAAGTGTCCTTTGATTCGGAAAACAATCCGCTTCTGCATTATCCGGGAGACTATAATATAATCGTCAAGGAACACATGGATACAGTTCTTCGGGCAAAGGTTCTGAAGGAAGCCGGGGTAGATAAACAGATTCTCAGTTTTACCACCCCTGGAACCCATATAGAGACTCCAGAACGCTCTGTCGAGCTAGCTCAAATGGTCAATGATAGTTTCGCCAAAATAATGGATGAGCACAGCGAGCATTTCAGCGCGCTAGCCACATTGCCACTTAACAATCCCCAGGCCTCTGTTTTTGAGCTTGAACGAGCCTTCAATGACTTGGGATTTAGAGGAGTGACGGTTTTTAGTAATATCAACGGCACAGCACTTAGCGATCAAAGTTTTTGGCCGTTATACGAAAAAGCCGATGATTTAAATGCTGTGTTTTATATTCACCCTAGTTTTCCTGTTGGGGTAGAGGCAATGACGGATTACTGGCTTATGCCTCTGGTTGGATTTACTTTTGACACTACTTTAGCTGCAGCAAAGCTTGTTTTTAGCGGAGTAGCCAAAAAATTTCCAAAGATCAGATGGGTTCTGGCCCATCTTGGTGGTGCTATCCCGTTTCTTGCAGAGAGGCTTGACAGAGGATATTTTGCCTTCAAGGATTGCCGGGAGAATATCGATAAGCCGCCAAGCGAATACCTGAAGGATTTTTATTATGATACGGTTAACTTTGATCTAAACGCTTTGCAGCTCGCTATTGACTTTGCTGGGGCAGACCATTTGGTGGCTGGAAGCGATTATCCTCATCAAATCGGGAGCTTGGAAAAAATGGAAAGCAGTATTGAAAAACTGAATATTTCTTCAAAAGATAAAGAAGCTATCTACGGGGTCAATGCCAGCAAATTACTTGAAATCTCTTGAAAAGCCCAAGATTTTAAAATCATTCCATAGGATTAAATGTATATGCCTTTCCCAGGAATGAAAGGTTGCCATCAGCATCAACAATGATGGCGCCGTAATCGGGAAATTTCTCCAAGATTATTTCCGGCTCCTGGCTTACAAACAGGGCTGTTGAGAGTGCATCACAAATTAGCGTTTCAGGCCCACAGACTGTTACGCTCTGTTTGCCTTGAGCAGGGTATCCCGTGCGGGGATTAAAAACATGATGGTAGCGAATCCCGTCCTTTAAGAAATATCTTTGATAATCGCCGGTTGTGGCTGCGCCTAAGTCCTGGATCGATAAAACACCGAGAAAGCCGCTTTCCCGAGGATGTTTTATACCGATGTTCCAGGGTTGACCGCTTGGATTTTTCCCCCAACAGAAAAGATCACCTCCTGCATTAATAAATCCCCTTGATATTCCCATTTTTTGTAGCGATTTCGAGGCAAGGTCTATCCCATATCCCTTGGCAATAGCTCCCCAATCAAGCTCCATTCCTGGCAGAAGAATAAGAACTTCATCTTTCTGTACTATTTTTTCCATTCCGATGAGTTTTAAGACAGATTTTACGTGATCTGGAGCTGGTACAACATAGGATTTATCAAAGAAACCCCAAATTCGGGATAAAGGGGCTACTGTGATGTCAAAACATCCGTTGGAGTCATGATAAACTTTTAATCCTCTCTGGAAAAGATCTAAAACAAGAGGAGATGAATAATCCTCAGCACCTGGCGAAAAAAGGGATTCTATTTCAGAAAATACTCGATACACTTCTTCCTGAGCCGATTTAGACACAGAGGGAGAACAAAAGATATTTATCTCACAAACGGTATCAAACGCGAGGATCGTTGAGGTGTGCCACTTTTCTTTTACACCACAACACGGGAGAAGAAGGAGAAGAGCAAGCAGGGAGAAACGGAATCTTCTAGCCAATGGAGGTATCTATGTAACGGGAGCCTTGTATCTCAAGGAGAAAATGGTTTGGAGCACAGATAATCCGTTCTCCAGCCAAAGATACGGGTGGGGAAGAGAGGCAGATTTTATGGCGACAAGGAGATTCTAAGATCCAGGTTTTTCTATCTTCGACTCTGAGAGTTATTTTTCCTCCCCTAGTTCTGTAAGATCTAGTGATATTTTCCTCCAAAGAAATCATCTCTTCTTTTCCGCCATCCTTGTACACAGAAACATATTCACCAGAACAGGGACGAGATTGCCTGCTTTTAAATGAAGCAACTGTCAAACAAGAAGATGGCATATGGTCTTTGTTCATTTTTCTCCAAAGAGAGTAGAGTTGGCGAGATCTTATATCCCAAATCTTTCCTTCTTTTATTAAGGTAAAGGAAGGCAGGTTTTTTTTGTGAAGAAGGCTGAATGACAAAGTCATGTCGGCCTGGAAGGGTTCTTGGGCATGCGTCAAGCCCCGATGAGAGAGTATACGCCTTAGTTCGTTCTCCTTGGGATGAGAATTGAGAAAAGAAAACCTGTGTCCGCAGTTTGCGACATAATCATGCAATTCTTCAAGGATTAAGGGGAAGAATTCTTCAGGATTGTCTGCGATGAGATAAAGCTCGCAACCTCTTTTGCCTTTTGTTGCTGCCAGCAGAAGCGGCGTGAGAAGAGGAGTTAAGATAACTTTTTTAAAAAAGTCCCGTCTCTCCATAGAATCCTCCTCATTTATCATCCTAATAAATCTATCGCTCAAAATTTTTATCGAATTTTCAAAAAAAGTCAATGGGGTTAGACCTTTAAAACTTTGATAACTTGAATATTTTGGAATAATCATATAAAGGACAGGGCCTTTAAACAAGCTCGAAAAAAACACAAAAATTTGAAAGGTCTGACCCCGAAGTATTGACACGCCTTTTAAATCTGTATATTTTAGTGCTGATTTATTGGGTATATTATTTAATCAAGAATTTATGTGTTTTGAAACAAATATTGAGCTATATAACGGCAAAATTTTACACATATGAATGATTTATTAAGAAGTTTATGGTTTTCTATCCAAAATATAAGGTAGGGGAGAGATGCTGAAAAAAACACTATTTATGCTAGCGTTATATCCTGCTCGATTGCCAAAATATACTACGACGCAATTGACTGCTCTGGTTGTTCTGAGAGTTCTAATCGGCTGGCATTTTCTGTATGAGGGCATGGTAAAAGTGGTTAATCCTTATTGGACTTCAGCAGGATTTTTTTTAGAGACAAAAGGGATCTTTTCGGGATTGGCTACTGCTATAGTGGCCAGCCCCGCAGCTTTAGGAATTGTCGACTTTTTAAATAAGTGGGGATTGATTGCAATCGGATTGGGATTAATAGCAGGATGTTTGACTCGCATTGCAAGCATCTCTGGGATTGCTCTTTTATTTTTCTACTATATTTTTAATCCGCCGTTTATCGGTTATACATACACAATTCCTGTCGAAGGAAGCTATCTAGTCGTTAACAAGAATTTGATAGAAATGTGTGCTCTGTTTGTCCTGACAATATTTCCTACGGGAACGATCATCGGATTAGACAGGTTGATTTTTTTAAAAAAGAAACCTGAATAAAAAATTCTGAGAATAACTTTATTTGGAGGAATCCGAATGAGCAAGAAAAAAAAGAAAAAATCCTCTGTAAAACCGGCCAAAAAGCCTGTCAAAAAGAAAAAACTGAAAGTTAAGGAGAGTAAAAAGCCTGTCGAAAAAGAAAAAGAAACCAGTAGGATAAACAAAGAGCCTGCAAAGATAGAAAAGGCAATTGATAAAATAAGCATAAAACCTGAAGAAAAAGAAAAAGTAAGCCTCGGGCGCAGGGATATGCTTAAAGGATTGGCGACAATTCCTGTGTTTGGTCCGTTCTTGTACGCCTTTTTAAGAAAGAAACTATCTGATGATTTTAAGAAAAAAGAAATCCTTGCGGAACTGGGCATAAGCAAGAAAGCACCAGAAGTTCTTCCAAAAACCGTCCTGAAAAAGTCAAAGGAACTCGTGAGGCTGGGAATTATCGGTTTCGGAGGAAGGGGCGAAGACCTGGTGCGTTCTGCTGGCTTTGCGCATCCTGACTGGATAGAGGGAAAAAAGAAACAAGCGAGAGAAAACAGACTGAATAAAGGCTTGGAAACATTTTTAAACCAAGAGGACTTGAATGTGGTTCTGTCTGGAGTTTGCGATGTGTTTGATGTCCGGGCAGAGAGAGGTATTGCTACCTCTCTGAATGACATTAGGCCAGGAGGAGGCTCTGGATTGCTAAAAGGAGCAAAACGCTATATTAACTACCAGGATATGCTCCAGAGCAATGATATCGATGCTGTTATTATTGCAACTCCTGATCATTGGCATGCTCAAATGACAATCGATGCCGTCAACGCAGGGAAAAATGTCTACTGCGAAAAGTGTATGACTAGGACCGTCGATGAAACATTCAAGATCACTGAAGCTGTTAAGAACAGCGGTAAGGTCTTCCAATTAGGACATCAAGGTCGACAACAGGAGAGTTATATAAAAGCCAAACAAATAGCAGAAAAGAATATTCTCGGAAAAATTACCCTTGTCGAGACAACTACAAACCGCAATTCTCCTAACGGAGCCTGGGTTTACGATATTCACGAAGAAGGAAGTCCTGAAACAATAGACTGGGAGCAGTTTGAAGGACCGGCTCCCCACAAAGTGCCATTCAGTCTCGAACGGTTTTTTCGCTGGCGCTGCTGGTTTGATTACGGCACTGGCCTTTCGGGAGATCTATTGTCACACGAATACGATGCTGCTAATCAGATCTTGGAGCTTGGCATTCCAAAATCAGTAGTGGCTTCTGGCGGGATCTATTTTTTTCAAGACGGTCGTGATGTTCCTGATGTTTTCCAAGCTGTTTATGAATACCCTGATAGGGACTTAACGCTTATCTACAGCGCAACTCTTGCCAACGGAAGACACCGCGGGAAAATATTTATGGGCCATGATGCTTCAATGGAAGTCGGCTCCCAGCTGACAGTCATGGCAGACTGGGAATCTACGCGGTATAAAGAAAAAATCATTAACAAAATAATAAACACTTCATTGCCGTTATTCACTTACCAGTCCGGCTTAAAGGGGATTGACACGGTTACATCGGCAACAGAAAGATATTTTGCCACGCGGGGGCTAATGTACACCATGAGGGGAGGAAGACCAGTTAATACAACTCATCTCCATATCAAAGAGTGGCTTGATTGTATCAGGAATGGCGGGCAACCGAGCTGCAATATAGACCAAGGCTTCGAAGAAGCGATAACCTGCCACATGGCAACCATTTCTTATTTGGAAGGGCGCAAGGTCGAATGGGATCCGGTGAGCAAGAAGATTGTTTAAACAGATTTAGACTTCTTAAACATGAATATAAAGGGCGTTCCGGACTGCAGCAATCCTAATCCTAGCAAATAGAAAAAAGCTGTAAATTCTTAAATATAAGTGAGACCAGCATGAACACAAAACTCCGTCTTGGTTTGATGATGTTCTTACAGTATGCAATCTGGGGCGCATGGGCGCCTGTGCTTTCAGCTTATCTTAAAGATACGCTTGGATTCAGCGGACTTCATATTGGAATCATCTACAGCCTGCTACCTCTGGCTACGATTATTGCTCCCTTCATAGCTGGACAAATCGCTGACCGCTATTTCGCCTCCCAAAAAGTCGTTGGTTTTTTGCAGCTTATGGGCGGCGCTTTGCTTGTCGTTATCTCAAACATCACTGAATACAGAACCATGATGTGGTTGATGTTGTTTTACTGTCTCCTTTATGCACCGACGCTTGCCCTGACCAATTCTATTGCCTTTATTAATCTCAAGGACCCGGAAAAGGACTTCGGAATAATAAGAGTATGGGGAACGATCGGCTGGATCGTGGCGGGTCTTATGTTAACTGGATGGAGATACATAGCCAAATCTTTTGAGCCTTTTGCGTTTGCAGGAGATACTTTACTTCTGGCTGGCATCTTTTCCCTTATCATGGGTATTCAGTCTTTCACCTTGCCTCATACGCCACCCAAGAAAGAAGCGGCAAAACCCTGGGCTTTCCTCGAAGCTCTCAAGATGATGAAGGAAAAAAACTTCGCTATCTTCATCATTATTGCTTTTGTTGTGGCCACAGAGCTTATGTTCTACTACATCCTGACAGCACCTTTTCTAACCTCAGAAAAAATTGGTCTTTCGGATGCCGCAGTCCCTGGAGTGATGGTTATAGCCCAAGTGGCCGAGATTTTCGTTCTAGCGATTCTGCTGCCTTATCTAATAAAAAGGATTGGCATTAGAAACATCCTGGTCATTGGTGTTTTAGCCTGGCCTGCTCGGTATATCATTTTCGCCGTAGGCAAGCCTGTATGGCTGGTCATAGCCTCATTATCCCTTCATGGTTTCTGTTTTGTTTTCTTCTTTGCTGCCGCATTTATTTACGCTGACATGGTAGCACCAAGAGACATCAGGCATTCTGCGCAAAGCTTTATCGTTCTTGTAACCTATGGAATAGGAAATTATTTAGGAAGCCTTTTTGCCGGATGGGTTCACGACCATTTCACCATAGCGGAAAAGACAGACTGGACAGCTGTTTTTCTCGTCCCCTGTGTGTTGACTGTGATCTGTGCTCTTGCTTTTTTGCTTTTCTTTAAGCCAAAGCAAACAACTGTTCCCTAGGAACAGCGATAACTGCAAACGCATAATACTTAACTCATACTACTTCTTTCAAAGGAGAAAGAGAAGATGGCAAAAAAAAGACTAGGCGTCGGATTTGTGGGAGCAGGTTTTATTACAAAATTTCACATCCGCTCCTGGCTTGGTGTCCGCGACGCAGATATTTTGGGAATAGTCTCCAGAACCGAGGAAAGAGCCAAAGAGGCCGCCGCCCTAGCTAAAAAGCTCAATGTTGGCGAGGCAAAAGTGTACAAATCGATAACCGATATGGTGGCTGATCCGGCCATAGATGCCATCTGGATATGCGCGCCAAACTATACTCGGCTTGAGAATATGGAGGAGATTGTTAGCGCTTTAGAGAAAGGAAAAGGAGAATTAATCGGAGTTACCTGCGAAAAACCTCTGGGAAGAAACGTGAAAGAAGCACGAGCCATGCTCGAGCTTGCTCAAAAGGCGGGGCTTTTGGATGGATATTTAGAAAATCAGGTTTTTGCACCAGCTGTTGTTCGAGGAAAAGAGATTATCTGGACGCGCGGGGCTGCCATATCTGGCCGTCCTTATCTTGCCCGAGCCGCAGAAGAACACAGCGGCCCTCATATGCCCTGGTTCTGGGAAGGCGAGCTTCAAGGTGGGGGAGTGCTCAATGATATGATGTGCCACTCTGTTGAAGAAGCCCGTTTCATGCTTACTCCTCCGGGTGCTCCAAGAAACTCTCTCACGCCTGTTAAAATAACTGCCCATACCTCATGCTTGAAATGGCAGAATCCCGATTATGCAAAAATTCTCTCTCTAAACAGCGGCGGCAAGACTGACTACATCAGCAGGCCTGCCGAAGACTTTGCCCGCTCGCTTGTGGAATACAGGGATGAAAACGACAAGAAACTGATAGTCGAAACCACTACCTCCTGGAGCTTTGTGGGCGCTGGACTCCGTTTGAGTATGGAACTGCTGGGCCCAGAATATTCCCTGTTGATCAACACTCTGGATTCTGGTTTAAAGGTGTTTTTTAGCCGGAATGTAAAAGGAAGTGCGGGAGAAGACCTCGTAGAAAAGCAAAATGCTGAAATGGGACTCATGCCTGTAGTGAGCGATGAAGAGAGTGAATACGGATATATAGCGGAAAACCGCCACATGGTTCAGTCGTTCCTGAAAGGTAAACGTCCGGAGGAGAACTTCACTGACGGAGTCAACGTCACAGAGCTTCTGATGACTGCTTACATGAGCGCTGAGCAGGAAAAAACGATCGTTTTTCCACCTCCTGAGCTTGATTCATTTGTGCCAGCTGTCGCCAAAGGGGAGTGGAACCCGAAGAAATCCTAACAAGTATAAAAACCATAAATTTGACAGGAGACATAATGAAAAAGAAATTTTGTTTACTCATTGCCTTTGTGTTTATTATTTCCGTCTTCTTCCATGGTGAGGCTCAGACAAAAAAAGCTGAAAATAAAATCAAACGATCAGCTATATTAGACGTTAAGGAAGAAGTTGCGAAGACAAATTACGAAATTGTCAGGATAAAAAAATTCCCTATTTCAGTACAATGCTGGACATTCAGGAAGTTTACATTTTTTGAAACATTAAAAAAGGTGAAAGAGCTCGGGCTCAGTCACTTACAGCCCTATCCAGGCCAGTTGCTCAGTAGCGATATGCCTGATGTTAAATTTGACCACAACCTCAGTGATGATTTGATAAAGAAGGTAAAAAGCAAACTCAAAGAGCATGCCATTTCCCTGGTTAGTTACGGAGTTGTGGGTTTTGACAATAATCAAGAAAGCATGCGCAAGGTTTTTGATTTCGCAAGGAAAATGGGCATTGAAACCATCGTAACAGAACCGAAATTTGATGATTACTCTCTTATTGAGCAGATGGTCAGGGAATACAACATAAATATTGCCATTCATAATCATCCTGAGCCCTCAAAGTATGCTCGCCCAGAAATTGTTTTTGACCATGTTAAGGGGCTTGACGCTCGGATCGGATCATGTGCTGATACAGGACACTGGATGCGCGCCGGCCTTAGACCTGTAGAAGCACTCAGGCTGCTCAAAGGACGCATCTTGGATGTTCATCTAAAAGACCGGAATAAATTCGGCACTGAAGGCGCATACGATGTTCCTTTTGGACAAGGCATGGCAAATATAAAACACATACTTGCTGAATTAACCCTGCAAAATTATGGAGGTTACCTTGCCGTAGAGCATGAACATCCGGATGAGGTCGATAATCCCTCGCCTGCAATTTTAAAAGGCCTCGAATACATTAGAAGCATAACCTACTACGAGGGGTATGAAGAAATACTAAGAAGGAGTCGTGGGAGATACTCAAAGCATGGTTGGAACCATTATGGACCCGGTTATTTTAAGCTTGATGAGCAGACTGGAATACTAAGGGGGCAAGGAGGGACGGGCCTTTTCTGGTACAGCGTGAAAAAGTACAAAGATTTCATCCTGGACCTTGAATATAAGTGTGCGGATAAAGCCACAAATTCTGGAATTTTTATCAGAGTTCCTGATATGCCGAAAAACGACGATTACATTTATCATTCCTTCGAGATTCAGATCAATGACGTCGGCAAGGGAGCTCATAAGACAGCCGCTGTCTATGATGCAGAAGCACCCCGTGCTGATGTCTACAAAGAGCCTGGTGAATGGAACCACTTCAAGATTACATTTAAAGGTAGAAACATCCGGGTAGAGTTAAACGGTATAATAGTGATCGACTGGGATGCTGAACCGAGGGGAAAAGTTAAAGATTTTGCTGATAAGGGATATATTGGCCTGCAAAACCACGACAGCCGGTCACCAATCTATTTCAGGAATATTTTTGTCAAGGAATTTAAATAGAAAAAAATTAAAACAGATGAAGTGGTTTACACTCTGATCCCAAGGACATATTAGTGAATATTGACTAAACAGTTAGAATAAAGTTCAGATTGCAATCAATATAGTAAAAAATAGAGACTCGTATTATAATAAGACTTAAAACGGAGGGTAAAATGAAGAAAGCGATCTCATCAATCTTTATCGCAGCATTGATCTCCTTCTTCTCTCTTTTTGGATTTCAAGAAAAACAAGAGCAATTTCCTCCAGAAAAGCATGAGGTTGAAGTCAGGTTGATTTTAGTTGATGTCATAGTAACCAAGGATGGGGAATTTGTAAAAGACTTAACTCAAGAGGACTTTGAGCTCTACGAAGACGGGAAAAAAGTCCCGATAAACTCCTTTGAACTTGTGAGTTTTGAAGAAAGAGAACTGAAGATTTTAGAAGAGCCCGAGAAAAAAGAAGCTGTTCCTCCCAGAAAAAAACTTGCGGTTATATTTGACGCCATCAATTCTTGGAAAAGAGAAATCAAAATAGAAAGCGAAAAAATCGTTGATGAGCTTTTTTCATTAATCAAACTTGGCCATGAAGTGATGGTGCTTCAGCTTGACAGGAATAGAGGGCTTGAAATCATTCAGCCTTTCACAACCAACGAGGATTTCATAAGAAAAGCTGTTGAAAAGGCTTCAGGTACCATATGGAAGCTTGGCTATGATATCGCAGAGCCTATTGAAGAGACAGTAGAAGATTTTGCGCCTTCTAGACCAAATGATGTAGCGCCGGAGGATTCACAACTTGTAGGAGATGCTGAATATTATAAGAGCATGACAAGGCTGGAGTACTTGTATCGAGAACAACAGAAATTCGAGAAGACAATTGGCGGGATACTAGCTTCATGTAATATGCTAAGGGACCTTCCGGGGCGGAAGTCCATTCTGCTCATAAGCGCAGGCATTCCAGACCTTTCTCCAAGGGATATACTTCCCAACATTCGATCTGGAATCGCAGGTGAAGAAATAGAAAGGGTTCGTGATGATAAATTATATGGGACAATTCAAAATATGCGTGTATTTGATCCTTTTAACATCCTGAAGGGGAAAACCTTCAGAGACGGAGAAGAAGTCATAAAAGAGGTAATCCGCTATGCTAACGCTCAAAATGTCTCCCTCTATTCCTTGGACTCTGATATATATGTAAAGAATATTTATTCTGGCACAACCGCAGAATATTACCAGCAATACCAGGCGGCACATCTCAAGACAAGGGAGCAGGATAAAATAAGGAGAGTTCAAAATTTGGCCTGGCTATCTGAAGATACAGGGGCTGAATCACTGAGAGGGTCTAAGAAATTCGATCAATTCCGTCAGGTCATGAGTACTGATTTAACCTATTATTACCAGTTGAGCTTTTATCCCCAGAGGCCGGAGGCGGATGACAAATACCATAGATTAAAGGTAGACGTAAAACACAAAGGTGTTGAAACTCGGTTTAGAAAAGGATATACAGACTACTCCCTAGAAGAATTCAATAAAATGCTTCTTATCACTGCTTATTATAATCCTTCTGTATTTGAACAATTGCCTTTCAAAGCAGAGTATATTCCTTTAATCACCAAAGCTGGCAAGTATGAGCCCTGGATGAATATTGCCCTGCCGGCAAGAGATATATTCATAGAGAGATTCATCGAGCATGCACCTAAAGTATTTAACCTTCACATCTGGATAAGAGATAAAAGAAGCGGAGAGAAGAGCTTTAGTGGCGATATAAAACTTCCATTTAATATAAATCCTTCTTTCATGGATTTTGTAAAAAAGGTTGACTATCTAACCTTTCACTTCAAAGGTCCAGAGCTTCCTTTCAAGCATAATGAGTATAAAGCAGTTTTAGCTCTTGTTGACCCTCAAACCAACGAAATCGGCGCTTGGGAATCATCCCTTGATATTCCTGATTTTAGGAAGAGTAAAGAGGCAGCAGTGGTAAATTGTGTTTTGGGTGATGTGACTCAGAATCCTAAACCCGCAAGAAAATCCTTTTCCCTCTCTAAACAGGATGGGAGCCTCGAGTATGGACAGATAAAGTTTTATCCAAAAGTGACCAACCAGTTCTTTAAACAGGAAAAAGCCTCTGTCTTTGCGCAGATCTATTTTCCTCAGGGAAATGGAAAGGTCCAACCTGAATTCATAATAAGAGGCAAAGACAAATCTGTCCGTTATGTTCCTGGAGAGCTTGTTGCAGAGTCCTGGGACAAAAAGTCAGATATCTGGAGTGCGATATTTTCTTTAGATTTTAGCCAAGCAGCTCTCGGAGAAAATAGTTTCAGTATCGAGATGCCTGGAGTTGGAGAAAAAATCGTTTCAAGCAGAGAGATACAACTGACCATACTCTACTAATTATCTCCAGCTTATTTTAAGAAAATCTTTGTAATAGAAGCATAATTAACTTCAATTAATTTCTTTTTTCCTTTGTTCTTGATTAGATACATTTGTGAGGTTCGGAAATTCTTAAACGATGGAGCTTAGACAAGGACAAAATCTCTTCTGAAGACGCAGCCAATGTTTTTGATGAAAGATTCAAAAAAATCGCATAAAATTGAGATAAACAACAATGGTTAATATTGAATACGCCATTAAAGACATCGGTCGACTCAAAAAATACCGAAAAAATGAACTCCTGTTCAGTGCGCAACAAAGGGCTGATGGTTTTTATTATGTTCAATCTGGAGAGATTCGTATTTTTAAGATGGATGAGCAGGGAAGAGAAGTCGAAGTCGTTCGTCTTGAGCCCGGTGATTTTTTAGGAGAAGCAATATTGTTTGTATCTTCTGTATTCCCTTTCTTTGCCCAGGCAGTGAAGGATTCGCAGGTTTTGTTTTTTGAAAAGAATAAAATCTTTAAAAAAATAGAAAAGGAACCATCAATAGCTAAATTCTTCTTGAATCTACTGGCCAGAAAATGCGTCATTTTAAACAAAAGGATAGAAACCCTTGGTCTTCAAACAGTAAGACAGAGACTAGTTCAATACTTGCTCTTACATTGTGCGGGTGAGCAGCAATGCACGGTTGAACTAAAAACAAAAAAAGTTGAACTAGCCAAAATACTGGGAACGATAAGCGAAACGTTATCAAGAAATCTTAAGCAGATGCAGGATGAGGGCCATATCGAAGTAAAAGGTAATAAAATTCATATAAAGGATTGCTCAAAACTGCGATTAGAATTATCATCCTGAATTTCTTCTTTCCTCAAAAATCACAACTCCCTAAAAAATAATTTTTTTGACTTAAGTCAAGGAATTCTAACTTCCTATTACTTATCCTATACATATGAATAGAATCTCAAAACATAAGGAGAGATTAATATGGCAAAAAGAAAAATCATCGAGATTGATAGAGAAAAATGCGACGGGTGCGGACTGTGTACAGATGCTTGTGCCGAGGGTGCCCTAGTTTTGGATGAAGAGAACAAGGCTGTTCTAGCAAAGGAGATTTACTGTGACGGAATGGGAGCCTGTCTGGACGTCTGCCCAGTAGATGCACTTAAAATAGTAGAGAAAGAAAGTGAGGAGTATGACCCTGAAGCCGCATATCAGCATGTCCTAAGCACTCGTGGTAAAGAAGCAGCAAAACATGTTCATGGGATAGATAAGGAAAAGAAGGGCGAAGAGAAAAAAGATAAACCATTTGCGCCTGGTTTCCATATGGGATGTCCGGGGAGCATGGCTCAGGACATCCAGAGAAATCAAGTGTCAAGAATAAACAACCCTACTTCGAGCTCAGTAAATGCACAAGCGGGTGCGGGAATGGCACAATCGAGCTCAGAATTATCCCAATGGCCGATTCAGCTTCACCTTGTTTCACCTTATGCTCCTTATTTTAATAATAGCGATCTTCTGATTGCTGCCGACTGCACTGCATTTGCTTTGGGAAGTTTCCACAGTGACCTTTTAAAAGAGAAAAGGCTGATTATTGCCTGCCCCAAGCTGGATGATACGACCAATTATGTTGAGAAGATAGCTGAGATTCTAAAAAATAACACTATCTATTCATTAACTGTAGCAATCATGACAGTTCCCTGTTGCGCAGGTTTGTACAATATCGTGGAGAAGGCAGTAGAGCTTTCTGGGAATAAAATAAACATAAAGAAGATAATAATTGGCTTAGATGGAGAAATAATCTCTTGAATTTTATTTTAGAGTTTTGTTCCTGAAAGATAGTTAGCTTCAGAATCTTTTACTAATATTTTCTTCTTATTAAAGCCTAATCCTGTTCGGATAGCCATTCTTGAATAAGCTTATCGATCTTATCACGAACTTCTCTAAATTTCTGTAATTTCTCTTCTTCTGTTCCTAGCTGCCCAGCTGGATCATCCAAATCCCAATGGATCCTTTCGCCTGCACCCGGGAACACAGGGCACTCCTTTTCTGCATTGGCACAGACCACGATTAAATAATCAAAATCAATTTTTCCTATGTATTCATCCACAGACTTGGACCCGTGCCCTTCTAAGCTAATCCCAACCTCTTCCATAACTCTAATCGTGTAGGGATTAATCCCTAATGGTCTTATTCCAGCACTGTGGACTTCGTATTCATCACCAGCATATTTCCTGAGGAACGCCTCAGCCATCTGGCTGCGCGCAGAATTTCCAGTACAGAGAAAAAGCACTTTTGTTTTTTCCATATCAGACTCCCTCTTAATCTTCTGGACATCTCTATAAAGTCTCCCCAATAACCCTTTAACACCACTAAGAACAACAATACTATAGTATTATAACATCGTTCAGGTTCTTAGTTCCTCTTGAATTTTGCGATGAGCAGTCA
>WVZK01000195.1 GCA_011772475.1 Candidatus Aminicenantota bacterium
AGAAACTTGCTCTGAGAAGAGTCAAAAGTCGGGCAAAAATAGCCTTTCTCATCAAAGACAGAGGTGCAGCTCTGAAGTTCAACTCCCCTAACCTGGTTTCCATCCCCTTCAATTTTTCTGGGCCCCCAACCAGGATGAATAATCACTCCTTCTTCCTCTGCTTCCTCGATTTCCCAGGGAAAAGCAGGCATCTCTTCTCTCTTCTCCAGGCAGGCAAGCTCTACGCTCGAAGCACCTAGACGCAGTGCAGTTATGGCCACGTCAAAGGCCACATTCCCTCCTCCTATCACAATTACTTTTCCTCCAAGCCTATTTTTCTTTCCTTCTTTTGCTTCTCTAAGGAATTCCAGCCCCCAGTAAACTCCATTTAACGAGAGACCCTCCACATCTATCCTTTTACTATCCTGGGCTCCGGTTGCAAGAAAAATAGCGTCCCATGCATCGGGCTTTAAGTCTTTAAGGAAATTCTCATTCTTAATAGGAGCGTTGGTTAAAATATCGACTCCCATGGCTTTTATGTCTGCGATTTCCTGGTTAATAACACTCCGAGGGAGCCGGTATTCAGGGATAGCCCATCTCAACATTCCCCCAGGCTCTGGCTGGGATTCATACACAGTCACAGAATGCCCAAATTTAGCTAAAAAATAAGCTGCTACAAGACCAGCAGGGCCCGATCCGATGATGGCCACCTTCTTCCCTGTCTGTTTTGCTTTCTGGACCTGACCATGTGAATCGTTTGCCTGGAGAGCAAAGCGCTTGAGGTCACAGATAGCAACTGCCTGGTTGAGCTCTCCTCTGCGGCATTCATCCTCGCATGGATGATGACAGATGTAGCCAAGGCTTGAAGCCAAAGGAACACTTTCTCTTATAACCTTCCTTGCTTCCTCGTATTTCCCCTCCGCAGTAAAACTTACATAATAGGGAATCTGCATCTCCACTGGACAACGGGCCACACAGGGAACAAGGGCAGCCCTCCTATTCCCGGCTTTAAGCTCCTTATCGCGCAGAGCACCGGTCGGGCAGACTTCTACACAAGCACCGCAGAAACGACAACCTGACTCCTCAAGGGAAGGTTGGGTTGCGCCGACAATAGTTTCATTATCAGTAAAAACATATCCTAGGGCTTTGGCTCCAATGACCTCTTCGCACACTCTTACGCATCGCAGGCAGCCAATACATATATTGTAATCCCTTATAAAAAGAGGCTTGTCCTCTTCTGAGTAGAGATCGCGAGGCACGTAGCGTTTTATGTCTTCTTTGAGACCGACGTATTCGGCCACTTTGCGCAACTCGCAAAAATCAAACTGAGGACAGCAGCGCTCCTCCTCAGGAACGTTAGTCGAACATTGAGTCAGGCTGCATCCTTCTTTTTGAGCACAGGTTAGACAGGCATGAGGGTGATGGGCGAAAACGGAAATTAAATTATCCTGACGGAGGATTTCTACCTGCTCGCTTGTTGTTAAAACCTCCATTCCTTCTTCAACTTGAGTTATACAGGAAAGGACAGTTTCATCTTTATCTTTAATCTTAACCAGACAGAGCCCGCATCCTTCATATTTTTTATCTCGGGAGTCAGTCCGGTAGGCTTTCGGGCCGCGATAACAGACCTCTGAAGAAGAGATCTCTTCAAAAGAAGATAAATCAGGATGATAACAAAGATGAGGGATATATATGCCAGCGGCCAGAGCAGCAGTTAAAATGGTCTGTCCCTTTTCTGCCTCTACTTTCTGGCCATCAAGAGTTAATTTAATTTTCATTTTTTATCATTTTTAAGGTGGGTTTGATAAATCAAATCCCTACAACGAATCAAGCCCCTGCAATCATTTTATGTTTGATAAATCATACCCATCTAGTTATTTAAAAATGTGGGCTTGATGAATCAAGCCCCTACAATGAATCAAGCCCCTACAATCTATTTTTACCAGGAATGGGAGATTGCATCAGGGCTGCAGGCCTGCACACAAGGCAGTGGTTTCTTTCCTGATGTTGGCTTACAGGGAGCACAACTGTATTTAATCTTTTTGCGATGGTCCTCTGTAACTTTAGCTACGGGTTCCTCCCTAAAGGGATCATTTTCATCCTCACCTACTTCTAAAACTCCGTAAGGGCAAGCGGTTACGCATTCGCCGCACCCATCGCATTTATCCGTGTCAATGACGATGAAATAATCCCCAGAACCATCTTTGTAACCATAATGGGCTAGCATTTTATCTCAAACCTCTCTCTTTCTCCACAAGGGCCTTGGCAAAAAGAGCAGCCCCCAGGGCTCCTGCAATCTGGGTGTCATGCTGGGGCTCGAGAGCTTCTATCTTCAACTCCGACTCAATTCTTTTCACAACCCCCTCGTTTTTGGCAATTCCGCCAGTAACAGCAAAATCCTTCTCCACTTTTATTCTCTCCAGGAGCTCCACCACCCGGTGCGCCATGGCTGAGGAATAAGCAGCCAAGACCTTCTCCTTGGGCCAACCCTTGCGTAAAAGTCCTACAGCCTCAGACTTGGCAAAAATAACACACGTGGAACTAACCGGCTCCGGTTCTTTTTCTACTTTAAAAGAAAGCTTCCCCATTTCTTCGATAGGGATAGAAAGAAGGTCAGCAAAAACTTCCATGCCGCGTCCTGTTCCTGCCGCACACTTATCATTCATCAGGAAGTTTGTTACCTTGCCTTTCTCATCGCAGTGGATGGCTTTGCAATCTTGGCCTCCCATATCAAGGATTGTCCTCACCGAAGGGCCATACATGAAATTTGCCCCACGGGCATGACAGGCTATTTCGGTTATGGCGCGGTTAGCGAAAGGAACGTTGACTCTTCCGTAGCCAGTACCTACAGTGTGATGAATTTTTTCAAGGGTAAGATCCGTCTCTTCCAGCGCTTTATCCATTACCTTTTGAGCACTTTCAGGACTGTCCGAACCAGTACGATAGTTGCTGTAACAGAAAAGCTCTCCGTCAACCAATACAACTGCCTGAGAGCTCACAGAACCGACATCAACTCCTGCTGAAATAATGTCGCCGGTTTTCCAGTCAATATCAGACGACGTCCACCTTGATTCAGGCCACCTCCAATATTCTTTCTCCACTTTAGCCTCCTTTTGCTTTTTCTGCTGCTGCAAAAGCAGCTCCCAAAGCACATGAAAATTCCGGATCGTCGGGAATAAGCAAATCCAAATTCAAATCTCGTTTTAAGGAATCAACAAAACCGATATTCCTGGCAACTCCCCCCACAAGAGCAACATCCTTCTCGATTCCAATTTTCCGGACCATGGAAGCGATGCGGTCAGCAATCGCGTCATGGACAGCCCGGACAATATCCTCCTTGGCGTGCTTGGCATGAATAAGGCTGACGACTTCAGACTCAGCAAATACAGCACATTGGGCATTCATCGGAACAGCTTTTTGCGATTTCAGGGAAAGTGATCCCATCTCTTCTAATTTAATCTCAAGGGCGCGCGCCATAGTTTCGGTAAAGGTGCCAGCTCCTGCAGCGCACTTTTCATTGATTGCAAAATCTATAACTTTTCCCTTATCGTTGATTTTGATCGCTCTTCCCTCTTCTGCCCCGACATCAATAACCGTTCGTACAGAAGGAAAAAGAGAATTTATAGCTTTGGCATTAGCTCCGACTTCAGTGATTGTTCCCAGGGAAAAGCCAACTTCCTCTTTTCCGGTTCCTGTTGCCGTAATATGAGCTAAATCTTCCTTTTTGAGGCTTGCGTCCTTTAAAACCAAATCTAAAGCCTCTTGCGCAGCAGCCTTCTGGTCGAAGCCACTAAGCACCGAGCTTTTAGCTAAAATTTTATCTTCTTCCAGGATCAGGGCTTTAACATTTTTTGCCCCGCAATCGATACCGACAACAGTCATTTCCACCTCCATTTCAAAAAAGCGCGGGCTTGATAAATCAAACCCCTACAAATAAATAAAACATCCATACGCAAATTGTGGGCTTGATGAATCAAGCCCCTACAAAAAATCAAATACATAAAAAATAATAAAATTCCTGCAAAAATATCGGATTTGATGAATCAAATCCCTACAACCTATTTAATACGGGCTTGATAAATCAAGCCCCTACAATTTATTTTTCAAGGCCGAGGCTTTCCATGAAGGCATCAATCCGGGTCATCGTCTGAGTTTCATCAAATTCCCTCTCATCTCCCATGTTGCCTTCAAAAATCATCACCGGAAAACCTGCTTCTTTCAAGGCTAATCTATTCTCAGCTATTCCCAAACTCAAGCCTTCACAGCCACGGTTATAATGGAGAAGAACTCCGTTAAGTTTCCATTCCTTGGCGATTCTGATCATCATCTCGCTTTTGAGCTGGGGAGCGTAGAAATGCTGCCATTCTGGTTTATTCAATTCCCAGGATGCCAGGATTCGAAGGGCTTGATCGCGATCTTTAATCTCAATACCCTCTTCCTGGGGCGTTTTCCGCGGTCCCCAGCTTCCATCTTCCTTAATATCCCACATGCCGATCAAGCCAAAAGTATATAGAGAGCCCACAGATACACATCCATACTTTTCCAGGTATCGAAACACATTCAAAAAAGCCCAGGGTGGTTGGGTGTCAGACATAACCCGGCAGCGCTCGTTGGCGACTGCTGCAATTCCTCTTTTGACTCTGTCTTTAACTTCATCCAGCAATTCCTCGTAAAAATCAGCTACTACCTTACTACTTTTATTCAGAGTTCCGTGCACATAAAGGGAATACATGGTTTTTTCATCAAGAGGAGCTGGAATAGTTTTGTTCAGTGCACAAACTTCAGCCCAGACACTTTCTGAACGACAGTGGTCGTAAACAGCCCGGATTAGCTTCTCATCATCATATTTCCTTCCTGTTACAGCTTCCAGCCATTCAATCCCGTCATGCATCTGACCGACGACATAATCGAGCTTGTTATCGGTCAACTCCTCGAAAGGTCCAATGCTGACGTCGATGCAATACATGGGGATATCCTTTCCCTCCAAATCACGGGCAACCTGGTACCACTTGGCATGAGAACAGCAGATATGGTCCTGCCAAATAAAATCTGGTTTGGGGAAGTCTCCTCCGAAGGCATATTTATTGAGCAAGATTGAGCCCCAATAATTCCGCATGTAGGAGCAAAGATCGCGGGCATATCCTGCTTTTTCCACAGCCTCATGACACTTTAGAGCAAAGTCTTTATTCCAGGCTATAGATGCGGCATAAGGTTCGCCCGTGAGAGGATAGACGTCATCACCAAGGCCAGCCGGGATAGCATCAAAAGACCAGGCACCTCCTGCCCAGCGCAGGCCTCCTTTTTCATGAGCTTCAGCAAAGTTTTTATAATAATTCAACCTTATTTCTTTAGCTTTATCCCAACACTTTAAAGATTCGGTTTTATACTTATCACCCATGTGCTCCTCCTTAATATAAATCTTCCTCTTTTAGCATTTCCAGAAAAGCTTCTACTCTTGTTTTAAACTGACCGACAGGCACGGTTACATCAAATTCTAAAAACTGGGCGGGAATCCCGATCTGTTTGAGGCTTTCAATAGTAGCAGGTATATCGAGCTCATGGGGATCGCAGAACTTCTGTTGGATAACTATAGCTCCTTGAACTTCCCAATCTTGAGCTAGCTTTTTTATATGTTCAATCCTTGTTCGCTCCGGCCAGTCTTTACTGGGACAGGGAACTCTTTCTACATAACGGGCAGCGATAGCCTCTAAAGGATTCTGGTTTGGAGTCACCTCATTCCAGAAATAGCGGCTTCCTGTGCAGTGGTCATCAACCACGAAGATTGCCCCCAACGATTCCACCATTTGGAGAAATTCCGTATCGTCGTCTTCACTGCCTAAAATCATCAACCTTACCTTGGAATCTTTTTCTGCAGGGCGTTGGGGCAATTTTTCAAGAACCCCATGCAGGGTTTCATTGTAATCCTTTTTATCTACAATCTGGCTGGCAACCACTGCGTACATGGCTTCAAGTCCAGTCAGAGGAGGGTTCGGCTGCTTTCTTAGTTCATAGAGCTCTCGGGTTAGTTTTCGGGACTGGTTCATAATCTCAATTCCCGTTTTCATGTCCTCATCAGAGATTGCTTTCCCTGTCCATTTTTCGAGAGCTTCTTTAAATGCCTTTAATTCTCCTGTTAAATAAGGAAGAGCTCTTTTGCTTTGGACGTTGTTGGGCATAGGAAGGTAATAGCTGAAATCTATCGGAATATGAAGCTTCCACGAAGTAAAGGTCTGGCGAATATGTAAACAGCTCTGAGCAATCATTATCCCGTCAAGGTAATCATATTTTCCTTTAAGCCCTTGAGCTAAGCAATCGCGGCAGAAAGGACAGTACATTCCAAAAATATGAGGTTCGGTGACATCTTGAGGTTCGTGGCTCCCGAGAATTCTCACTGGAAGCACTCCAGCTGCATAAAGAATTTCTTCCGGGACATAGGTGCAGAAGTAGCCAACAACCTTTCCTCCTGTCTTACTTTTCCACTCCTTAGCATACTCGTGGCGTTTTTCGTACCACTCTTTGAATTTTTCCATCATTCTTTTAACTCCTTTTCTAAAGGAATCATGTTGAGGATATCAAAACCTAAGGATCTAAAATATGAAATTAAATTTCCTTCATACCAGTCTACAAGGGTTCTGACTTTTTTAATGTTTTTTCTCTTAAAATGGCCTAACAAGGTCTCGCCCAGTTTGTGTCCTATCCCCCTCCCCTGGAATTCAGGATCGATTCCTAATACTTTTATCCAACCTGTCTTTTCCCCTCTACCGAACTCCCAAAGCCTTATTTCTGCAAAAATAAATCCCACGAGCTTCCCATCAATCTCCGCCCCAAGGTTCATAAGAGGTTCGCCATGCTGAAGATGATAGGCAGCTGTTTCCTTCAAATATTCAATTCTTTTTGGTTTCTCTAAGGTTTGCTCTTTTTCTATTCTTTCTTCGATTTTTAGAATATCATCAAGGTCATCCATACTAAGCAGTCTGATATTTGTAGTTGTAATAATTTCTTTCCAGAGTTTAGAACGCCCTACTTTGTGGTAGTGGATTTTTCCTTCAGCTCGGAGGACCTCTAAATATTTAGCTATCGTATGGCGGGTTAGGCCCAGCTTATCTGCAAGCTCCTCCATCTGGAGGCCTGAAGGGGAGGCTTTGAGGACCTCTAGGATCTTATCTTGAAGGTTCTTTTCCATGCTTTTATGGTATCCAATATTGGTTACCATAAAAGTATAATATTAGATGTTACTTGTCAAGGAAATTATTTAGAAATTTTTGGATTAAAAGGTGTGGGCTTGATGAATCAAGCTTCTACATAGAATAGATCAAGGCCCCATATAAAAACAGGTGGGTTTGATTAATCAAACTCCTACAAAAAACAGGTAGGCTGGATAAATCAGGCCCCTACATCAAGAAGAACTGGAGCTTTTCTTCTTTTTCAGAGCTTTCAGTATTTTTTCAGGAGTAATCGGCAGTTCTTTTATCCATACTCCAGTAGCATTTGCTATTGCATGGGCAACTGCAGCCAAGACTGGTAAAGTAGCACCTTCTCCAACTTCCTTGGCTCCGTAGGGGCCTTCTGGCTCGTAGGATTTAACAATCCCGCTGAAGATTTCAGGTGAGTCCTTTGCGGTCATGAGCAGATAGTCATGAAGGTTAGGATTTAAAATCTTACCTTTTTCATCATACATGACTTCTTCCATGATGGTCTCGCCCGTGCCCATGACTACAGCTCCCTCAACCTGCCCATGCACAGCCTGAGGATTAACAGGAGTGCCGCAGTCATGATAATCAGTGAATTTTTCAATTCTCACCTTCCCTGTTTCAAGATCCACGCTGCATTCACAAACAGAGCTTCCGAAAGAATAAGCAGGGCTTGTTCCCACAGCAGCTCCCTTATAATCTCCTCCGAGTCCTTCTGGAGGCTTATACCAGCCTGTGCCCACAAGGGGTCCATGCTCGTTAAAATACTTCCGCGCAGCCTCTGACCATCCTATCCTTTTTGACTTATCCTTCTTATGAAATACTTGATCATCTCTTGCCTCAAGCTCTTTATGATCACAGTTCCAAATTTTAGATGCAGCGACAAGAAGCTTCTTGAGAACATCTCGGCTTGCCTGAACAACTGCATTTCCTCCCATCAAGGTAGTCCTTGAAGAGTAAGCACCCAGATCAAGAGGGCTTATGTCAGAATCTTCGGCCCTGATGCGGACTTTATGAAGGCTTATGCCTAAGGCTTCGGCACACATCTGAGAAAGAACGGTCAATGCTCCCTGACCTATTTCTGCAGCCTGGATTAGAAGGACCGCGGCTTCGCCGTCTTCGCTTATTTTGACTATGGCGTTTGCATGCGGAAAAACAGATTTTTTTAAAAATGTTTCAGGCTTTTTCTCGGAGCTTCTCTGGACCTGACCCCTGTATATAGCATAGCCTGCTCCAGAGACAAAGCCACCGCACCCGATTCCTATTCCTTTTCCCGGTGGGAGCTTGCCGTATTTCTCAGTCCAGCCGGATTTTTTCGCCACCTCTTTTAAAGTGGCTTTAAATTCGCAACTTCTAACATCCAGGTCATTACAAGTCCGGGTATCGGGATCCATGGCATTGCGGAGACGAATTTCGATAGGATCAATCTCTAAGTCATCCGCGATCATATTGAGCAGGCTTTCAAAGGCAAAACGAGGTTGGGGCGTTCCGTTGCCGCGCATGGCGCCGCAGGCTGGTTTATTAGTCATAATCCTGAATCCCTCGTATCTATAATTCGGGATATGATAGAGCGTAGGAATCATGGCGCCTGCATAGTAGGCAGTTATAATCCCGAACGAAGTGTAGGCGCCTCCGTCAAGGTAAATCTTACTTTGAACCGCAGTAATCCTCCCATCTTTTTTTACACCGATCTTAAATTTCATGTACTGCTTATGTCTTCCTCGGCCGTAGAGAAACATCTCTTCACGACTGTAGACCATCTTCACAGGTCTTCCCGTCATTTTGGACGCGATGGATGTGATTAAATCAAGAGGAGTTGTCCCGGCCTTCCCACCGAATCCTCCACCTACAGGAGGACGGATGATGCGAATTTTCCCTAAAGGAATATCAAGCACTCGAGCGACCATGTAGTGAACATAATGAGGAACCTGTGTAGAAGAATAGAGCACAAGGTTAGAGCCGCCGTTCTCCCAATAAGCGATTGAGGCATGGGGCTCGAGCGGATTCTGGTAGACGTGACTCCCGACAAACTCCTCTTCTCTAATATAATCAGCCTCTTTAAATCCTTTTTCGATATCTCCGAAATGATGGTTAACATGAGTGTTGATGTTATTTCTATACCTCTCATGAAGCTGAGGAGCTCCTTTTTTTAGAGCTTCCATGGGATTAAACACGGCCGGAAGCTCTTCGTATTCCACATTAATAAGTCCTAGAGCTTTTTCTGCTGTTTCCTCATCCACGGCTATAACCGCTGCTACCTCATCACCGACTTGGCGCACCCGCTCCTTAGCCAGCACATGTTCATCATATCGCGCCGGGGAAACACCATAGGTAATCTCGGGCACATTTTTCCCTGTCAGGACTAATCTGACCCCAGGAAGAGCCTCTGCTTTTCTTGTATCAATCTTTTTAATCCTTCCATGAGGGATGGGAGAATGAAGAATTTTTCCGTAGAGCATGTTCTTAAAATAATAATCTGCTGTAAATTTTGCCTGGCCCGTGACTTTAGCCGCTGCATCCACTCGCGGCAGGCTTTTGCCCACGCTGTGATACTCACTGAGGTCATCCGGAAGAGATTGCGTTTCTTTTGTTTTTATGTATTTTTTCCATTCCTTTACAGCTTCAATAATGCGCGTGTAACCGGTGCAACGGCAAAGGTTTCCAGAGAGAGCCTCCTTTATTTCTTGCTCTGATGGGTCTGGATTGCACTTTATCAGGGCCACAGCGCTTAATATCGCTCCGGGCGTGCAAAAACCACACTGGACTGCGCCCTGATCGATAAAAGCTCGCTGCAAGGGATGAAGCTTTCCTTCTTGCTCGATGCCCTCTATCGTGGTTATCTCAGCTCCTTCACAGGATGATGCCAGGAGGAGGCAGCTGTTTTTTGGCTCACCATCCACGAGGACCGTGCACGCACCGCATACACCAAGGTTGCATCCTTTTTTAGTCCCCGTGAGTCCCAGCTTGTCTCTAAGAACATCCAGAAGAGTTTCTCCATCTTTAACTGCAACAGAATGTTCTTCGCCGTTTACTTTGAGAACGGCGATGCGGTAATTTCCTTTATCTTTCTCCATACAGATTACTCCATCCTCTTGGATTTTCCTTGAGCTCGAAACAAGGCTAAATTTAAGGCTCTGACTGTTAAGATCTGGATCAATTCTTTCCTATACCAGACAGAACCTCTTATATCCGAGATTGGTTTTCCTTCTTCCTTTGCCATTAAGGATGCTTCTTTGAAGAGGCTATAAGAGGGTTCCTTACCAGAAAGGAATTCAGAAGTTTTCAGAGCCTCGACAGGAGTGGGACCGACAGCCCCGAGAACAATGGCTGCCCTGTCTATTTTTCCGTCTTTTAGAGTAAGTCTGGAAGCGACAGAAGCAACTGCAAGAGCGTTGGCTTCCCGAAGAGCGAATTTTTGATAAGAAATCCCTGTATTTGGCGGAGGGAAGGGGACAAAAATAAAGGTCAACAATTCCTCTGTCTTACAGACTGTTTCCCTGGGACCTCGGAAGAATTCGGAAAGAGAAACCTCGCGCGATGACTCTGTACACCTAAGCTCAACTGTCGCCTCCGCCGTTATTAGCACCGGCGGAAGGTCTGCAGAAGGAACAGCGCTTGAGAGGTTCCCCCCGATAGTCGCCATAGAACGAATCTGGTAGGAAGCCACTGATTGGGCAGCATCGGCAAGAGCTGTGATGTTTTGGCTTATGATGGAGCTGGATATAATATCCTGAGCTGTTACCATGGCTCCGATTCGAATTTTTTTGTCTTTTTTTTCAATCCCCTTAAGCTCTTCTATCTTATGAAGAGATATGATATCCCTAGCTTCTATCAAACCCTGTTTTATATCCACATAGAGGTCTGTCCCTCCCGCCACGATCCGAGCCTCCTTTAGTTCTCCTAGGACCTCAAGAGCCTCAGCTAGGTTTTTTGGAGTGTGAAATCTTATTTCAGATAGGGCCATCTTGGTGTCTTTGTTTTCTATTCTTCTCTTTGGTTATGGATTAAAGATATAACACTGGAGATATGAGTTGTCAATTTTGTTAATTTATTTGACTTCATTTTTTTCTTTATCTTTGACAAAATCAGATAAGATCAGTTTATAGAATAAGATAGCAAACCCGTGCAAATTAAGATTTGAGCCCTTATCTTTTTCTGTGATTAATTTTATCCATAGGGAAGTCTGGATAAATTGCACATAAATAAGAAAAAAGAATAAATTTATTGTAATAAAATAAATCCCTCTCTTTATTTATATATCTCGTCCCAAAAAATACTTAGTCTTTTTAGGTGAAAAAAACTCCTCTATAAGGTTAATTCAATGAGGAGATCGGTTACCCGGAAATCCATCGTAAAAGAGCATTGTGAAAACTTAAGTTTAAGATATATTAATAGTGCAGATATTCCAATAAAAGTATTGAGTATGCTTTTTCTCTTTTGCGGGGTTAAGGCTTAAACTCAAGTCCTTTTGGGTATTTTTCTATCTGCCTGTTTTTATGAAGCTAGGGATATCTTAAAGATATTTGCAAGCAATATTCAACATAAAAAAACGCGATAGAAAAAACAGCTTATTAAACTAATGCAAAAAACTTCTATGAGAGACAAATGAGCCCTGATGCCAGGGCAGATTGGCTAAATCAAATAAAGGATGAACAAAAAATGAAAGGAAAGAAACCAAAAATATTATTGATGATAATTTTTATCTCTCTTGCGTTCATAGTCTCACTGACCTCAACTGCAGATATTTCAGTCATTACGGTTCCAGGTGACTATCCCACAATTCAATCGGCAATGGCTGCTGCAAATCCCGGCGATACAGTGTATGTGAGTGCTGGAACGTATTCTCCCTCTACAAATGCGGAAATATTCCCCATATACATGAAAAATGGAGTGAGTTTAGTAGGAGAGGGGGCAGATATCTGCATATTGGATGCGGAAAAAACAGACAAAGTGATAGTTTGCAACCTTATAAATGATACTTCGACAAAAATTGAAGGTTTCACCATAACCAACGGCTCTGGGACGCTAGGAGGTGGGATCTACTGCTTGGTTTCCTCCCCCACTATCATTAACAACGTCATTACTGAAAACAGTGCGCACAAAGGAGGTGGGATCTATTGCATTTTTTTCTCCTCTCCAACCATGATTAACAATGTTATAAAAGGAAATAGTGCGTCCTGGGAGGGCGGTGGGATCTACTGCGAATTCTTATCCTATCCCACGATCAAAAACGATACCATAACTGGAAATAGCGCATCCAGGAGAGGCGGTGGGATCTACTGCTTATTTGCCTACCCTACAATCACCAACAACATCATTACCGGAAATACGAACAGCTCCGGGGGAGGCGGTATCCATTCCAGTTATCTCCCTTCCTCGCACATCACATATAATGATGTATGGGATAATACTCCTCAGGATTATTCAGGATGTGAAGCGGGGATAGGATGTATCTCCGAAGATCCCCGGTTTATGGATAAAATCCTTGCTGACTATAAGCTAAGTGCAGGTTCTCCTTGCATAGATGTTGGTGACTTAGAAGCCCCCGGACTACCAGAGTTTGATCTCAGTGGCAAACCCAGGATTGTGGATGGCGATGGCGACGGAATTGCTGTCGTTGACATCGGTGCCTTTGAGTTTCAAGGAGCAATCGAAGCTACAATAGACATCGACCCAGATACATTAAATTTAGGGAGCAAAGGGACGTGGGTCACTGCATATATAGAGTTACCAGCAGGTTATAATGTAGCAGATATTGATGTTTCTACTCTCCTGCTTAACGATTCTGTCCGAGCTGAATCGAAGCCTTCATCGATTGGTGATGAGGATAATGATGGAATTGTTGATTTAATGGCTAAGTTCGACAGAGCTGCTGTAGAGGATCTACTCGAGGTAGGTGAAAATGTTGAGATTACAGTTTCAGGAAGTTTATCTAATGGAACACAAATTGAAGGAATTGATATCATAAGGGTAATAAGAAAAGGGAAAAAATAGCGATAGGAATTTACTTCTTTATATAATAGAAGAATCTATTTAAGCTTTCTCGAATACATAATTCAACTGCCCATCTGGCAGCTTGTTGACAACTGTCTTCATTTCCATTCCAAGCTTAACTTCATCGTCAGGGATATCGCTGGCAAGCCTGCCGAATATTTTATAATCTCCATAGTCAACAAGTGCGATGCTATACGGCAGATCTCCTTCGAACCCAACAGGAGCATACTTCAGTTTACTGTATGATACGAGCTTCCCCTTCCCCGATATTTCAAACCATTCCACAGAGCTTGACAGGCAGTTATAGCAGTCAGCCCTAGGAGGGAAAAAGACCGTCCCACAATCTTTGCAACGAGTACCCATAACTTTGCCCTTTTCCAGGTAATCTATAAAGTCGTTCACCTTGGTAACGGACGTAAAGCTAACCGTTCCAAATTTTTTAAACCGATCATCTATTTCTTTCTTCTCACCCATTTTCTCACCTCCCAAGAATGGTGACATTTCCATAAAGGCCCACACCGCCGATGTTATGCACCAGTCCTATCTCTGGGTCCTTGACCTGCATATCTCCCGCTTCACCTCTGAGCTGAAGGACAATTGTCCTGATCTGAGATCCACCGGTCGCACCAATCGGATGACCTTTAGAAAGCAGGCCTCCATCCACGTTTGTCGGTAAGCTCCCTTCTTTGTAAGTCTCTTTGCTCTTTACGAGCTCCTTTCCTTCTCCTGGCTTGGCAAAGCCCAGGTCTTCATAGGCCAGAATTTCTGAAATAGTGAAACAATCGTGAACCTCTGCTATATCAATATCTTTTGGAGTAATACCAGCCATTTTATAAGCTTGTTCAGAGGCCTGGCGGGCAACTGCCAATCCTGTGACCAAATCCCTGCCTGCCATGTTAACACTGGCTGACGCAGCACCTAATCCCCGAATCCAAACTGGTTTTTTCGAAAGAGCCTTAGCCTTTTCTTCGCTGGCTACTATAAGGCAAGAACTCCCATCAGCGTTAGCACAGCAGTCTCCTACGCGAAGAGGGCTTGCAACGGGACCTGACATGAAATGGTTTGGATCAGTGAACATCTCAAGAGTCACCGGTTTGCGGAACATTGCTTTGTCGTTTAGCGGGCCATAGGTAGCAGCCTTCACCCTTACAAGAGCCATGTCTTCAAGAGTGGTTCCGTACTTTTCCATGTGCGCCTTGGCAAACATGGCGTAATAAGCAGGCATCATAGTGCCGAACGGACTTTCCCACTGAATATCAGCTCCCCTGCCCATCCTTTCTTGAGATTCTGCCGAGGAAATCTCTGACATCTTCTGAAAACCCAGAACCGCAACTACATCATGAAGGCCTGATTTCACTAAAGAATAAGCCATTCGCAAGCCTGTACTAGTTGAGGAACACAGGCTCTCTAAATAGCAGGTTGGTTGAGGGATAAGACCAAGATATTCAGCAAACACTCCTGATGGGGAGCGCTGCTTGTCGTATTCAGGTGCCGAACAAATAATAGAAGCATCGATATCGCTGACAGATACTTTTGCATCCTCTATAGCTTCCTTAAATCCCTCAAAGGCAAGTTCTCTGATCGAACCTGGATAACTCCGGACAAAGGAACTCTGCCCGACGCCAATAATGGCAATTTTTCTCATCAATATCCTCCTAGGAGTCAACTCTCGACATTTGATATTTCTTTTGACGCCAATTAATGCAGAAAATAGTAAATTCTGTGGGGCTTGATGAATCAAGCCGCTTCACCTATAATCCGAATCCACGCAAATCATTAAAAGGTGGGTTTGATAAATCAAACCCCTACAATATAAATGTGCGGGCTTGATGAATCAAGCCCCTACAGATTTAATTTAGATGTATTGACCTCCATCAACTTTAATAACTTCACCCGTGATATGCCTGGCTTTATCACTGGAAAGGAAAGAGACCAAATGAGCAATATCCTCTGGTTGGCCAAGGCGATTAAAGACAGTCTCTGCTGCAGCCTTTTCCTTGAAATCGTCAGGAAGGTCTTTAATCATATCGGTTTCAATCATTCCCGGAGCTACAGCATTAACGTTCACGCTGTACTTTCCCATTTCTCTAGCTACAGCCTTGGTCAAACCTATTGCTCCAGCTTTGGCAGCGGAGTAGTTCGCCTGGCCGAACTTCCCTCTTAGAGCGTTTATTGACGTTATGTTTATGATTTTCCCAGATTTCTGCTCTCTAAAAACCGGAGCTGCAGCCCTGATAAAATTAAAAGTGCCTTTAAGGTCAACATTGATCACAGCATCCCATTGTTCCTCAGTCATCTTCCAAACTACTCCATCCCAGTTCATACCAGCATTGTTAACTAAAATATCTAAACGGCCAAATTTATCTATAACATCGTTAACCAGCTTCTGGACTGCACCAAAATCAGAGACATCGACTTTGTACTCCTGGGCTTTGCGGCCCATTGCCTTTATCTGCTTAGCGATTGCTTTTGCCTCCTTCTCATGTTTCCTGTATGTCAAGGCCACATCTGCTCCGTTTTGGGCTAAATCCAAAGAAATACTGGTACCGATGCCTAAGCTACCCCCCGTAACAAGGGCTACCTTCCCCTTTAAATCCATTTTATTCCTCCTATTATTCTATTTACTCTTTTTATAAGGTGGGCTTGATAAATCAAGCCCCTACATTATTCTTTAGGTTTGGGTAAGACTGCTTCCATGAAAGCCTCATCCACGGTCTTTCCTTCAGCGATGAGCTGTCTGTATTTAATAAAGTCAATAACGTCTTGACCAGTTATCTTCTTTGCGTTAAAGGCTTGGAAACCCATAAATGCTTCTGTACTCATGTTTACAGCCAGCCAATGACGGTTATAATTTTTTGCCATATCCCAGAAATATTTCTTTTTTGCTCTCACGCTGTCTAGAGACTTTATCAAGCAGCCCGGAAAGAGGTTGGTAAACTTCCATATGACTTCGTTCACAGCTTTATCCAAAAGCTCAAAATCAATCGAGGCTGTCTTGAGAAACTCCCTGGCTTTTTTCCCTTCTTCTCCTGTATAGAATTCACCATAGACAATCTCTCCATCTTCAATATATTTATCCGTGATTACAGCAGGATTGCGAATAAACTTTCCGTCCTGTTTTATTGCCGGTACTACTTGGCTGATCAGACCAAGCCTTTTCATCTTATAAGCACTCCACAGTTCACAGGAAACGCAATTCCAGATGGCATCTTCAATGCTCAAGAACCAGGGGAGAAAATCCGAAGAGCCTCCGTCCGGAGCTGACCCGTGCCGGGGACCGGCTTGGCCAAAAATAGCGGTGTCTGCAGAAAGGGCGATATCACAAGCCATGCCTATTTCTTGACCACCGGCGATTCTCATCCCGTTTACACGGCATATTGTTGGCTTCTTGCAAAGGAGGATAGAATCAACCATCCCGTTGAAAAGGTCCATGTATTCTCCGTATTCATTGGGCTTTCCAGCATAGTATTCTGCATATTCCTTTGTATTCCCCCCGGTACAGAATGCTCTGTCTCCAACAGCTGTAAATACAACAGCTACTACACTCCTGTCTAGGGAAGCGTTCTGAAATCCAGCGATAACTCCTTTCACCATCTTAGTCGTGTATGAATTGTATTGAGAAGGATTATTGAGGATAATCCAGGCTGAATAAAGACCTTTAATCTCTTTACCCGAAGCATTAAGGATAGGCCTCTTCTCGTAGGTCGTACAAGGAGGCTCAGTTCCCCAGTGTTCCTTGCCCCAGAGAAAATGATCTTTGAGCTCTTTATCTTTTTTTAGCCAATCTAAACCCATCTTTTCCTCCTTTTAAGATATGAATAGATATAAAACTTTACCATACCTAAAGCAATTCTTTGGTTTTCCAGGTAGCATACTAATTTCACAACAAATAAACGTCAAGCTCCAGGTACTTTTATTTTTCTCTTATCTATAATGGCGACTAGAAAAAAAGTCGCAAGGCTTACAATCCAGCAAAAATAGATTGGATGGATAAGGCCGATTTTGTTAAAAAAAGACGAAACTTGAGGAAATATGAGCCAGAAAGCAAGGGCCGCCATGGATGTGAGCAAAGTCCAGTTGGCATGAGCACGTCTGCATACTTTTGGCCAGAAAACGGTCATCAAAGTCACTAAAGTATATCCAGTTGTCAAAGAGAGCCCAAGAAGCAATGTTTTTAAAATATTGCCAGAGACAAAGTAAGCAAGAATGTAGGTGAAAACGCTCAAGACAAGAACCGAAATTCGAGAGATTCTCCTTTCCCTTTTTTCCTCAAGATCAGGTGCCACAAACCTCTTTATTAGATCTCCCACAACTAACGTAGCACTCCCGACAAGAAGGGCGGAAGCTGTGGAAACATCAGCAGCCCAGAGTCCAGCAAGAACAAGACCGGCCACTACCGGACTTAGACTCAAAACTGTGCGCGGGAGAGCTTCGGTGGCTATGATCTCGGGATGAAGAATAGTAGCTGCCAGACCTATTATCGCACTTATGAAGCCTATGGGGAGAATAATCAATCCGCCTAAGATAAAGCCTTTACTGGCAGAAGATGAGTCTTTGGCGGCAAAAGTTATCTGGACCACAGACTGCACTGAAAAGGCCATGGTGACCATAACCATGAACCAGGCAATAATGAGTGGCAAGCCGATAGCGCCAAGATCAAAACCAGGATGCTGAGCAGGAAGCTTTGCCACAAGCTCTCCAAATCCTCCTATTTTTCCAATGGCTATGGCTGCTCCTAAGATAACACCTACATAGATGAAAATCACGTTGATGATATTAGTCAATCCTGCTGCCCAGAATCCGCCGATTAAAGTTATCCCCACAAAAACCACTGCTGTAATAAACATGCCTTCCTCGAAGCTAAATACATCTGGAAGCAGCGAAGAGAGGATAGCTCCACCGGCTACATACTGGACAGAAATTATGACTATCTGCAAGATGATCTGACCTATGACACCTATAATCCGGCCCGAAGTGCTGTAATGTCGTTCGAAAAGCTCTGGAAGAGTGGCTACCTCCATGCGGCGGTAGCAGCGGGCAGCGATTAGACCGACCAAAATAGCCCCTGCAGCCCAGGCAGCATTATACCAACCTGCTGATAATCCAGCTTTGTAAGCTCTTTCTGCTACGCCAACCGTGGAAGCACCTCCCACTGCCAGGCCAGTAAGAAGGGGGGCAACTACCCAAAATGGAAGATTCCGGCCAGCCAAAAGATAAGCAATCATGCCGCCCCGGCTGAGGCGGCGGGTAAACCAAGTAACCACATAGAGAAGGACAATGTAAATAAAGACAATGCTCAAGGGAACCCAGTTCATGTTAAATGCTTATTTTATACGGGCTTGATAAATCAAGCCCCTACGAATAATTCTTTATATCCAACCTGTGGGTTTGATGAATCAAACCCCTACATAAGATGAATCAAATCTTTATTATTTTCAGGCGGGCATCGACAACCTTAGCTCCCTTGCCCTTCTCAAAAGCAAAGACGGGATTTAAATCGATCTCATCTATTTCAGGAAAATCAGAAGCAAGTTGAGAAAGACAAGTTAGAATTTCTGATAAGGAGTCGATATCCACTGCTTTCTCTCCTCTAACGCCCTCCAGAATAGAGTGTCCCTTTATGGAGTGAATCATCTCAAACGTATCTTCCCGCGAAAGAGGTGCCAGCCTGAACTGTACGTCCTTTATGGTTTCGACAAAAATTCCTCCTAAACCGAACATAAGTGTTGGCTGGAGGGATTCGTTCCTTTTCGCTCCCATGATCACTTCTTTTCCGCTTTTAAGATATTCCTGGAGGATATAGGCAGGTTTCTCTTTTTCGAACTTCGCAGCCATCCCGTTAAAAGCAGCCTGCAGAGACACTTTATCTTTTAGATTGAGGAAAACTCCTCTGACTTCTGTTTTATGAATAATCTCTTCAGCATCAACTTTTAAAACCAACGGAAATTTTACCTTCGAGGCCGCACTATCAAGGTCAGCTTTTTTCTTGATCCTTATGGATTTTACAGTCGGTATTCCGTAGCATCTAAGGATCTTGAAGACATCATCCTGGGGGAGAAATTTTTCTTTTCCTCTATGTT
>WVZK01000021.1 GCA_011772475.1 Candidatus Aminicenantota bacterium
AAAGGAGAGAGCGAGGTGACTTTTTTCTCTATTTCTAAAGATTTTCTGTGCTCTTTCAAAGCTATTTGAAGCTCGCGGCTAAACTCCTTAGAGCTCAACGTGGTAGCTCTTTTGGACTTGGCGAACCTTTTTATCTCATGGTCTGAGCTGACTACAAAAAATCTTCTTAAATCTGTTTGTTTTGAAATTATTTCTTTTATGGTTTCGTCGGCATTCCCGTCCATAGGAGGAAAGATTATTGAAAATTTTTTTCTCTGGAACGTTTCACCTATTAAATTCAAGTCTGGAGATCCGTCGAAAACCAAGAGCACCCTTGTTTTTTTCAGACGCTGGAAAATTAAAAGCCGAGAGACCAGGCGATATTTGGCCTTGGGATCTCTGACATTGCGGGGCGAAGAATATCCGATAAGATTGCTTCCATCGATTAAATAGGCCACTTGAGGAGGTGTGAATGCGAGAACAGCAGGTTTAAGAAGCTACAGCGTGTAAGATTCTCCAGGCTTGAGGATGATAACTTCTGCTTTATCTCCTACCCTTTTTTTAAATTCTTCAGGGTCGGCGCTGACAATAGGAAAAGTATTATAATGGACAGGAATTACTTTTTTTGTCTGGATAAACTCCACTGCTTTGGCAGCGGAGGGAACGCCCATGGTGTATCTGTCCCCGATAGGAATAAAGCTCAGGTCTGGATTAAAGAATTCACCGATAAGTTTCATATCATAGGTTAATCCTGTATCGCCCGCATGGTAAATTGTCTTGCCGTCCATTTCGATAACAACTCCTGCCGGGTCACCTTTTTCGGCAGAGTGGAGAGCTTGCACCATGTGAATTTTCACTCCTTTTGCTTCCACCGTACCTCCGATATTCATTCCTTCGGATGTTATGCCTTCTGCTTCACCATCTACTGCAATCTCATGGATGCCAACCAGGGTGGCGCCTGTTTTTTTACAAATAGCAAAGGAGTCACCTAAATGATCACCGTGATAATGGGTGACAATAACAACATCTGCATCTGAAATCTCGTCACAAGTGGTTGAAGCAGCAGGATTGTCTGTTAAAAAGGGATCGATGTATACAGTTTTTGAACCCTGCAGTTTTATTCCAGAATGTCCTAACCAAGTTATTTCCATTGTTCTTACCTCCTTATTATATTGGGGTCAGACCTTTCAAACTCTTATAATTTTGAGCTCTTGCATATCTCTCAATTAAGCCTGATCATTTCAATCTTGAAAAAAGTTCAATTTATGAAAGTTTTGAAGGTCTGACCCCATTATTCTCTACTAGCCTGGCGGCCAGTGCATCCGCCTTCCCCCTAAGAGATGAAGGTGGATATGAAGGACTTCCTGGCCTGAGTCCCTTTCAGTGTTGAGCACGATTCTATAGCCTTTTTCAGCGATTCCTTTTTCTTGCGCAATCTGTCGCGCAGTAAGGAGTAAGTGGCTCAAGATAGTCTTTTTTTCCTCAGGGACTTCATTTAGTGAGGCGAAATGTTCCCTTGGAATGAGAAGAATATGAATCGGAGCCTGGGGGTTTATATCATTGAAGGCGATTATTTCCTCATCTTCAAAAACTATGCTGGCCGGGATTTCTTTGTTTATGATCTTACAGAAAATACAGTCTTCCATCGAATACCTTCTTCTCCTATTCCCTTATTCTTTCGATGTGGGCTCCGAGAGACTTAAGCTTTCCTTCCAGTTTCTCATAGCCTCTATCCAGATGCTCGACTTCATTGACAATAGTTTCTCCGTTTGCTATTAACCCGGCCAGAACAAGAGAAGCGGATGCCCTAAGATCCGAAGCTAAGGTTTCTGCTCCTGAGAGGGGAGTTTTTCCTCTAACTATAGCCTTATCTCCAGAAACCTCGATATTTGCTCCAAGGCGCAGCAGTTCGTTTATGTGTGTAAATCTTCTGTCGAAAATAGTCTCCGTGATAATAGATGTCCCGGAGGCTTGAGTCATCAATACAATGAACTGGGCTTGCATATCAGTGGGAAATCCTGGGTAGGGGGAGGTTGTGACATCTTGAGATCTGATATCATCGCTTCCGATAACTCTCAGTGAGTGATTATTGAGTTGCTCTATTTTTGCTCCAGAGTATCTCAGTTTTTCAATGACAGTATCGAGATGGTGGGGCTGGGAATGGGTGAGCACGATGTTCCCTCGGGTCAATGCGGAGGCTATAAGGAAAGTCCCTGCTTCTATCCGATCGGGGATGATATCATGAGTAGCGCCGCCAAGCTCTTGTACCCCCTTAATGCGGATGGTCTCTTGGCCGATCCCATCAATCTTAGCTCCCATCTTAACCAAAAGCTCACACAGGTCTGATACCTCGGGCTCCAAGGAACAGTTTTTTAAAACTGTCTCTCCCTGGGCCAGAGAAGCTGCCATTATCAGGTTTTCTGTTCCTCCTACGGATTTTTTCTCAAATTCCACCTCTGAACCATTGAGTTTTTTTGCTTCTGCTTTAATGTATCCATGCTCGAGGTTTATCGTGGCCCCTAATTTTTCCAGTCCGTGGATATGGAGGTCTATGGGACGCGAACCGATGGCACACCCCCCTGGTAAGGCAACAACCGCTTTTCCGTATCGAGCCAAGAGAGGACCCAAAACTAGAATGGATGCTCTCATGGCACTGATCAGTTCATAGGCAGCCTCAGCAGATTTGATTTTTTTTGCCTGGATGGATAAAGTGTTTTTTCTCTGACTGTAGTTGGCTCCGAGCTCCTTCATGACGGTTAAAATCGTAAAGACGTCTTTAACAAGAGGAACGTTTTTGAGCCGCACCTTTTCCTTGGTCAATAGTGAGGCTGCAATAGCGGGAAGAACTGCATTTTTTGCCCCGCTGATTTTGACTTTTCCCTTTAGCTGAAGGTTAGAATTTCCGGCGATTCTGATTCTTTCCATGTCCACTCATTCTAAAATATTACTATTTAAAATTCAACTTTTGACTTTTTTAAGAAAGTGCGAGTTTGATGGATCAAACCCCTACGTGAATCATGCAGCGACAATAATAATTTTCGGCTTGCAATTAGTTATTGTTTCAAAGATAGTAAAAAATGCTGCCACAGTAGAAAATGGTAGGAAATGGGGCCAGGCCCCATAATTAGATAAAATTGAATTTTGAAATGGAGGGAATAAATGAAGATGCTAATAGGCAAAAATTGGGTTGATAAGGATGAAAAAATTGAAGTTCTCAACCCCTATAACGATGAACTTATAGACACAGTTCCTTCAGGCGACAATGATGATGTGGAAGCTGCTCTTCAGGCGGCAGAAGAGGGTTTTAAAATTAACCGGGATATGCCAGTTCACCAGCGCATATCTATCCTTTATAAAACAGCAGAAATAATTAGAAGCAGGCAAGAAGATTTTGCCAGGACGATCGCCACCGAAGGGAGTAAAACCATAAAGGAAGCCAGAAAAGAGGCCAGTCGTTGCATAGATACAATCACCATCTCTGCGGAAGAGGCCCGAAGAATTGTGGGGGAAACCATTCCCTTCGACAGTCGAGAAGGTTCGGAGAACAGACTAGGTTACTACTTTCGGTTTCCAATCGGAATAATCGCAGCCATTACTCCTTTTAATGATCCTTTGAACCTTGTAGCCCATAAGGTTGGGCCGGCAATTGCAGGTGGAAATTCTGTGGTTCTAAAACCTGCCACCGTCACTCCCCTTTCTGCTTTAAAGTTGGGTGAGGCTTTTATCGAAGCAGGCCTTCCCTGGAATATCTTAAACATCGTTACCGGCCGCGCCTCGAAGATTGCTGATGCCCTGGTGACAGATCCTCGGGTGAGAATGATCTCCTTCACCGGAGGAACCGAAGCTGGCCAGGACATAGTCAAAAAAGCTGGCTTGAAGAAAATAGGAATGGAGTTGGGCTCGAACTCTCCGGTTATTGTTATGGACGATGCTGATCTTCAGCAGGCAGTGGAGCTTTCTGTGTCCGGAGCTTTCTGGGCCGTAGGGCAGAACTGCATCGGCGTTCAGCGAATCTATATCCATGAGAATGTTTATGATGAGTTTGAGAAGATGTTTGTGGAGCAGACAAAGAAAATAAAAGTCGGCTTTCAATTGGATGAAGATACGGACATGGGTCCGATGATTACAGAGGAAGAAGCCGCTCGAGTGGAAAAGTGGGTTGGGGAAGCCCTTGAGTCAGGAGCTGAGCTTCTCACCGGTGGTAAGAGAAAAGGAACACACTTCGAACCTACTGTATTCAGGAACATGCCGGAAAGCGCCAACCTCAATTGCGAAGAAGTATTTGGCCCGGTTGTGAATCTATATAAAACCTCTTCCCTGGATGAAGCGATCGAACTGGCCAACAGTGTCAAATACGGGCTCCATGGAGCTATCTTCACTCGGTCTCTGGAGAGTGCCTTTAAGGCCATCAAAGAACTTGATGTAGGCGGGGTGATGGTTAATGACTCTACAGACTACCGCATAGATATGATGCCCTTTGGCGGGGTGAAGTGGAGTGGACTCGGCCGGGAAGGTATTAAGTTTGCCCTGCTTGAGATGACCGAGCCTAAAGTCGCCTGTTTTAACCTCTAGGAATTAGAGAGAGCCGAGAGCCTGGTCGAGATCAGCTATAATATCATCCGAGTTCTCAGCCCCTACGCAAAGTCTTATCATTTGAGGCGGAATATCAGCCATTTCGCGGGCCTCTTCACCTTGCTGTTGGTGCGTGGAAATGGCTGGAATACAGGCCACGCTTTTTATTCGACCCAAATCCGTGGCCCTGAAAATAAGATTTAATTTATCAAAAACTTTCCGTGCGTTTCGAATCGGTCCAGCGACTCGAAAACTGAGTAGGTGGCCGTAGCGGTTTATTTGGTTGCCTTTTCCATCATCAGAGTCTACAAGCTTCATGTATCTTCTGGCCAGTGCATGGAAATGAAAGTCCTCTAACCCTAAATAATCTACTTGATAAACCTTGGGATGCTGATTGAGAAATTCTGCGACCTTCTCGGTGTTGGCGCTAACCAGGTCCATCTTGGAACGAAGTGTTCTGAGGTCATTCAAAGCAAGAAGTGCATTCAGAGGAGAAGCTGCCGGGCCGGTATCCCGGTAAGGAAGAAATTTCACGTACTCGGCAAAACTTTGCTTGAAGAGGGGATTTTCATTTTTTATCTTGGTTGTAATGGGTTTGCGGCTGATTAAAGCTCCCCCTATTGCCATGCCGCCAGAGGTTATGGATTTGGTCAAAGAATGGATAACTATGTCTGCCCCATATGCAACGGGGCGCATCAAAGCTGGAGTGGCGCAGGTTGAGTCAATAATAAAAGGGATTTCCCAGGAGTGAGCCAGTTCTGCAAGCGCCTTGACGTCACAGAAAGATTGTTGGGGGTTACTTGGAGCCTCTGAGTAGAGGAAGCGGGTATTCTCATCGATTTTCGCCTTCCACTCTGCTATGTCGTCCGGATGCTCAACCCAGCGCACCTGTATCCCCCTCTCCTGCATCTTCCTGACGGAGAAAAGTTGGAAGGCGCCTCCATAGAGCTGGACAGAAGAGACAAAGTTTATTTTCTCTGAGCCTTCTTTTTGCTTTGCCAAAAAAGGATCAATCGCTGCCACAATGGCTGACATCCCGGAGGCAGTCACCAGGCAGGAAGTGTCGTTGCCAGTCTGGTAACCTTCGAGCAAAGCAAGAACCCATTCTAAATAATAAGTTGTCGGGTTGGCTATGCGCGTATAACACCAGGTAGGAATCAAATAGGCAAGAGCCGCCTCCATCTCGTCAGAGTCCTTATAGGCTTGGGAGCTTGATAGATAAAGAGGCTCTATCACGGCTCCTTGATTTTGAGCTAACGCCTCTTCCACTGTGTAAAGGCCATGAACTGCTAAGGTGTCAAATTTAAGTTTTTTCATTCGCGCTATCTGTTTTTCTTTCTGGACTAAGAATTTTTCAGCTTCCTTGATATATTTCATTACACCTGGACCGTATATGTCATTATCAGTCATGGCTCCTCCATTATTTTGTTAAAGTATTCTTTTTTTTCTTTGTTAAGTATTTTTTTACCACAAAGCTTAATCTTTTCACACCCTCAACAATCTCATCCCTTGTTGGATAAGAAAAGTTTATCCTCATCGTGTTATATCTAAAATATCCTTTCGGATAGCATACTTCGCCAGGGACAAAAGCAACCTTCTCCTTCAAAGCCTCGTAAAATAGCTCTAAGGTATTAATCTGTTCTGGCATGGTTATCCAGAGGAACAGCCCACCTTCAGGTTTTGTCCACTTTACGCCCATATCGTCAGGAAAATTTTCTTCCATGGCTTCAAGAAAGAAATGCAGTTTTTCAGAATAGTATTTTCTGGCCCTATTGAAATGGGCATCCAGATCATATTCTCGCAGGAATGCGGTGCATATGTCCTGGTTGAGCTTGGGAGTGTTAAGTATATTGGCTCCTTTAATGAAAGAGAACTTCCTTATAACTTCCGATGGACCTATGTTGAACCCGACCCTCAGACCAGGGCAGAGTATTTTTGAAAAAGTGTATACGCCGATCACATTCCCTTGATTTTTATCCAGGGAATATATAGAAGGGATATTTTCTCCCTTGTACCTTAACTCTCTGTAAGGGCTATCCTCTATAAGAGGAATACCGAACTTTTTGCTCATAGAGAGAAGAGCCAGTCTTTTCTCAAGACTCATGGTTATGCCTGAAGGGTTCTGAAAATCCGGGACAACGTAAGTGAATTTAGGCTTCCTTCCCCGGCTTATTAAATCTTCTATTCCAGCTTCCATTCCCTTAACATCGGATCCGTCTTCTTCAATATCTTTAGCCATATATTCTGCATCTTCCAGCTCAAAGGAGGCCAATGCTCCCCCGAAAGTGGGGCAATCTGCGACTATAACATCTTTTGGCTCAAGGAACAGTCTTCCGAGAAGGTCCAGCCCGTGTTGTCCAGAGGTGGTTATCATGATGTTATCAAGCTTAATATGGATACCATCTTTTCGCAGATAATCTATGATTGCTTCCATCAGTTCTTTTTCTCCGGGTATGGAGGAATATTGAAGAACCTGAGCCGGATCCTCCTTTAAGGCCTTCTGCGCTGTTTTCTGAATAAGGTCAAGGGGGAAAACATCGCTGCTGGGTAAACCACCGGCAAAAGATATTATCTCCGGATCTTGGATGTAACACAGCATCTTCCCTGTCTGGTATCCCTCGTATTCTTTCATAATAGTGGCGAATAAAGATTTCATGCTTCCCTTCTTTTATTCCAGGTTTGCTTTAATCATCCAGGCTTGATAGCTCTATCTTCATTTGACTCCGTACCTTGCCGGGTCATCAAAGACGTCTATGACGTTTGCTCTTGTAAGAAAGGTGGCTGAATGAACCACGCCTTCGGGGATATAGTACCAGTCACCTTTTCTGTATACCCTGGTTTCCTCCCCTATTGTAAGAGACATCTCTCCTTCGACCACCAAGCCCCATTGGGCACAGTGGGAATGAGGAGGAACCTCGCCGATAGGTTCCATATCAAAAAAACCTACCTGTTTGTCTTTGCTTTGAAGAAGCCAACCTCGCACCCCTTCAAAGGGGATATCAATCTCCGGGAGGTCTCTTAACATTTGGGGATAAGCAGTGCCTTCCCATTCTTTCATGTAATTTTTCATCTATCCTTCCTTTCAATTTTCATCATTGTAAATGGGGCCAGGCCCCATTTCACAGTTTCCCATTTCATACCTTCCATCAAAATGAACTTTTTATATATCCTCCGTCGACCTGCAGAGCAACTCCGGTTATATAGCCTGCTCCTTCAGAGGCAAGAAAGGCCGCGGCTTGAGCTATCTCCTCCGGTGTTCCTAACCTCCCCGCAGGGATGTTTTTCTGTATATTATTGTAGAAATCTTTGACTGTGCCTTTTCCGCTTTCCTCGAAAGACTTTGCCAGTTCCTCCACTCTCTCTGTTTTTGTGTATCCAGGACAGATTGAATTTACCGTAATGCCATAAGCCGCAACCTGGTTTGAGAGGGATTTCGAGAAGCCCAAGACTCCCGCTCTTGCCGTGTTGGAAAGAATCAGCGAATCTATAGGCTGCTTGGCTGCCACCGAAGTCAGGTTAATTATTCTTCCCCACTTCTTTTTTTTCATGTAGGGGATAACTTCATAACAGAGGTTCACTGTACTCAAGAGATTGAGCTCCAGAGCATCTGTGTAATCATTTAGACCAAAATCATCCGCCATGCCCGAAGGAGGTCCTCCAGCATTCGAGACCAATATATCGATTGTGCCCAACTCCTTTACGGTCTGCTCGACCATTTCGCTTACCTGTTTCTTTTCTCTTACATCCGCCACAATCGCCTTCAAAACTCCGCCCGTTTCGGCAGCTATTTCTTCCCCGGTTTTGAAAAGCCTCTCCTTATTCCTGGCACAGATTACCACCTTCGCTCCTTCCCTTGAAAGCTTGAAGGCGATCGCTTTTCCAAGACCTCTGCTCGATGCTGCCACCAAGGCCACTTTATTCTTGATACCCAAATCCATTTCTTATCTCCTGATGTCTATTTTTTTCATACGCAGAATTTATTTCCTGTGGGAGGCCTTGGCAAATTTGGCCTCGTGACCCCTTCTCATTATTTCCTTGGCATCCTTGTCACATCTCAGACACTTATGATATATCACATCGCCTATAAGTTCTGCTTTTTCATCTCTTTCCTCATCCGAGAAGAAATAGGCTTCCATGGTATCATACTGGCGAGATTCGCCGTCGCTCTCATATTTAATCGTCAAGTCCTTTCCCGCATCAAGGACTTTGAAGGCGTTCTCGGTCCAGTTAAAGTCAGCCATGCCTAAGTCTGGATTAATCCTTAAATGAGCGGCAAGAAAGATTCGAGGGAGTCCTGATGCCTCAAGCTCGTCAGAGCATTGGATAAAGGTTTCAGCAGTTGCCGCGTTCCCTATGTTGATCTCGTAGATGGGGGTAGTCCCGTCGGAGCGAAGATATTCTTTAAAAATATTGAGGAGCATCCGAAGCTGAATAGCGTTTTGGGTGGAGAGAAGCATGGATATTTTGAAGGAAAGATTGGGGATTTCTCTTGCGTAGTAGCAGGCAGCCACAATCGTCGACCAGCTTGGATTAAGGAAAAAATTCGCACCTGTAGCAAGAGCAGCTCTTGTTATGCCATCGAGATAGACAAGATGGTTATTGTTTCCGACCTCAACCCCTCCAAGATTGCCGAAGGCCGTCCCCATATTCTTCAGGATTATCTGGCTTAATCCGTTGCCTATGTCTTTTCTCTCGTATTTTTCGCCTGTTACTTTTTCTATCCTTGCAAACCGTTCTTCTGGAAGTGGAGTTCCAATAAGGTTGGTCGAGCAGAATTTGCTGGCGCCCAATATATTTTCGGCCATAGCCAATGTCGAGAGCAAATCTCCGCTGTAGACATAGTGATCGGTTAGAGCAACCACAGAAATCATCTCAGTAGGGAAAAGCACATCTCCGCTCTCTGCTACTCTCTTAACGCAATCAAACGTGGGGCGGGCAGCTTGAAACCCGGAAACCTGGGTAGTACAGATTCCTGGCTTTGTTACAGTTATTCCGTTCTTTTCCATGAAGTCCTCGACTTTGGCAAAATGACTTACATATTCTTCAGCCTTTTCCAGCATCTCTCCGTAGCCTTTTTCACCTGCGATTCTTTTCCTGGCTGTGTAATCCCTCATGGAATCTATCTTTTCGGAAATCTCCTTTGCTCCTCCGTACGAATCTAATAAGGCATCCATTGCCTTGAGATCCTTAGCGCTTAAAAGCTCAAAGTGCATTTCGAGTCTCTCCTTTTATCAATTATTTTCTTTTTAGTTCGCCCTTTTTTATGCATTTTTATCTATCCAGTTTATTTCTTATATTTGTTTGGCAAGATGGCGATGAATGGTCAGCATGTCTGCAAGGATAGAATAACCAGTCTCGATTTTTCCAGCCCCGGGTCCTTGAACGGTTACTTTTCCCAGCAAATCCAGGTCAAAGGTTAAAGCGTTGTTGGCACCCATGACTCCAGCCAGAGGGTCGGCGAGTGGGAGTTTTTGCGGGGAGACACTGGCTCGAATCTGCCCATTTTCTTTTTTGGTTGAGGAGATAAGTTTATACCTGTACCCTTCTTGTTTCGCCGCCAGAATTTCCTGCTTGGAAAGTGAAGTAATGCCCTCCCTTGTTGCATCAGATGGTTTTATGTTTCCTTCAAGAAAAACATTGGAGAGGATAACAATTTTAGCCAGGGCGTCGTAGCCTTCCACATCTGCCGTAGGATCTGCTTCAGCATAACCTAAATTTTGGGCTAGGCCGAGTGCGTCTTCATAGTCCATGTTCTCTAACTCCATTTTGGAGAGGATAAAGTTGGTTGTCCCGTTAAGTATTCCGCTTATCTCTTTTATATTATTTCCCGCCATGCCGCTCTCGAATAGAATGAACACGGGTGTCCCGCTCATCACAGTACCCTCGATCCTGAAAAAAAGGTTGTTCTCTTGAGCTAATTTTTTAAGCTCTCTGTAGTTAAGAGCGGCCGGCCCTTTATTGGATGTGACCACATGTTTCCCAGTTTGAAAGGCTTTTTTGATATAACTTGTAGCCGGTTCAGCAGTCTTTATATCTGTGTAGGTAAGTTCAGCGATGATATCAGCATCACATTTTTCGAGCATCTCCAGAGGGTCCATTTGTCGAGCTTCGTTGGATTTTCCCTCAAGATACTCGTCAATTTTCTTTCCCTGCTCTAATAGCTGAAGAATTTTTTCTATCTCTATTCCCTCTGGAATGAGAAGAGAGCCTTTCAATTTGTCGTTGATGGCTACGACTTTAGCTTCGAAATCAAGCTTTTCTTTCAGATATTCTCTTTTCTTTACGAGTATTTCTAGAAGGCCCTGCCCCACGGTCCCGCAGCCGATAAGACCTATTTTGTGTTCCATTATCATATCCTCCTTATCATAGAAGGCTTCCTTTATGATTTAGAAACGAGTTTAGTGGCATAAGAATCTAGCACGGAATAATAACACCCAAGCAAAAGAAAGATATTTGATAAAAGAATATAACACATTCATTTTATAATTTGTAGGGATTTGATTCATCAAACCAAACAAGCCAAAAAACGACTCAAACGGATGGTTTTTTCGTAGAGGCTTGATTCATTGTAGGGGCGTGATTTATGTAGGGATTTGATTCATCAAACCCTGACCTTTGGGCACTTACGGAGACGCTTGTTTCGTTGAACTTCCCTTAGCCAGGTAGCGATCCTCTCTTGATTTGTCTGTATTGACTTCGATTTTTTGATTCTCTATCATTATTCTGCCTTAGAAGAATCTATGCTTTACGTTTGGCTGGATAAAATAGTTTTGGATCATTCAAAATCCACTCAAACATAATAGCTTAAAAGGAGGAATCGTGAGAAAAAGAATTTTTGTTTTATGTGCGCTTGTTTTGTTTCTATGTTTTTTTGCCAGAGCCGGGGGGGCTCAAAAGGGGCTTAAGGTCTTTATTTCTGTGGATATGGAAGGGATTTCAGGCGTTATCCACTGGGATGATGTCAGCCGTAAGGGAGACGATTATCCTCTATTCCGGAAGTTTATGACTCAAGAGACAAACGCGGCTATAGTAGGAGCCCTCGAGGCAGGGGCAACCGAGATTCTTGTGCGGGACTCCCACGGAAGTGCCCGCAATATCCTTCCTGACCTTTTGCGTCATGAACCTGAGCTGCTTCGGGACTGGTCAGGGGGCCCGTTGATCATGATGGAAGGAATAGACAAGACTTTTGATGCAGTTATTTTTATAGGATACCATGCGCGAGCTGGTACGCCTGATGCTGTTCTCAAGCATACCATGACAGGAACGATTTTTGATGTCGTTCTCAACGGTAAAAAGATGCCTGAAGCAGGAATCAACGGAGCCATTGCCGGGCACTTCGATGTCCCTGTCGTCATGGTTACTGGCGATTTAGCTATCTGCAAACAGGCAAATGAGCTTTTCGGGGATGTAGAGACTGTGGCTGTCAAAGAAGGAATAGGAAAGGCGGCAAAAATGCTCCACCCTGTGAAGGCTCAAGAATTGATCAAAAAGAAAACCACTGCAGCCTTGAAAAGGCTGAAGGATTTTAAGCCATACAAACCCAAGCCTCCTTTCACGATGGAAATAACTTTTACAGAGGAGGAAATAGCTGAAAGATCCTCATGGATTCCGGGAGCGAAAAGATCAGGAGACAGATCTGTTTCCTTCACCAGCAATGATTTCATGGAAATCTTAAAGTTTTTCCGCCTTGCCAGGTGAAAACTTCTCTTTTGGCTTTACTGCCAAGGGAAAAGACGATAATCGGAATTCTATTTCTTATTGCTTCTGCATAGAGGTGTAAGGACAGGAATCAAGATTAAGGTGGAAGGGTAGTGAAAGTCGCCTTTCACTACCCTTTTTTAGTTTCAAGAAAATTTTTTGTTTACTTCTTAACCTGCGCTTCTATCCAATCTGTGGTGATACTCTTGGGTCTTTCGATGGCCAACCCAAGGGCTCTGTCCCAAATCAGCGAGGCAAGAACGCCAATGGCTCGGGACGCTCCGAAGAACACTGTGTAGAAGTCATACTCTGTGACTCCATAGTGAAGGAGGAGACAGCCAGAGTGGGCATCGACATTGGGCCAGGGATTTTTTGCTTTGCCGTGTTCCTTCAGAATATCAGGGGCAACTTCGTAGATGGCACTTACAACTTTGAAAATCTCATCATCGGGAAGGTGTTTAAGGGCGAATTCTCGCTGAGCCATGTATCTGGGGTCTGTTTGACGGAGAACCGCATGTCCGTATCCTGGAATGACTTTTCCTGCATTCAGGGTGTCCCAGAGATATTTCACCAGTTGTTCTTTGTCCGGAACTCCTCCTAAGTCCTCCTTTACTTCCATGATCCATCGGAGAACTTCCTGGTTAGCCAGTCCGTGGAGAGGTCCGGCCAATCCATTCATACCTGCAGACAGGGAGTAGTAGGCATCAGAAAGGGTAGATCCAACAAGGTGTGTGGTATGAGCAGAGACATTCCCGCCTTCATGGTCGCTATGAATAACGAGATAAAGGCGCATGAGTTCCTTGAAATTTTCGTCCTCGATTCCGATCATGTGAGCAAAATTTCCTCCCCAGTCAAGATTCGGGTCAGGAGGAATATGCTCATCATTCTTGTAGGTTTTGCGGTAAACGTAAGAAGCGATAAGGGGGAGTTTGGCCAGAAGGTTCATCGTATCTTCGTACATTGGATCCCAGTATTCCATCTTGGTTAATCCCTCTCGGTATTTTGCAGCGAATATGGATTCTTTCTGGAGGGCAAGGATGCCTTGTGAAAACTGTGTCATCGGATGCGTATCTTTGGGGATGGTTTTGAGAATATCGATAAGATAATCAGGGAGAGGGCTGCGTTTTCGCCATTCTTCGGTGATTTCCTTGACATCATCCTCAGTTGGCAATTCGCCGGTCAGTAGGAGATAGAATATCCCCTCGGGAAGAGGTTCTTCACCGCCAGGAGCCTTCGGCAATTTCTCTCGAAGCTCAGGGATGTTGAAGCCGCGAAAGCGGATACCTTCAACAGGATCGAGAGCCGATGTTTCGGTGACCATGCATTTTACTCCGCGCATTCCTCCGTAGGCCTGAGCCACCGTAACTTCTGAGATCTTGGAATCGCCGTATTCTTTGACCATCGTTTTAACCCTATCGCGCATGGGTTCTAGTTTTGAAGCGAACTTTTCCTTTAATGAAGCCATTGAGACAACCTCCTTATGATTTATGAAGAAATAATTTCCCTAATTGAAAAAAAGAGGTAAAAATATATCATTGTCTGCTTGTACTGTCAATTTTTTTAAGATTAAATTATGAAATTTTTTTATTAGCAAGACTCACTGGACATTTCGACTGTTTAGGATGAATCAAATATTTGACTTTTATCTTTTGAAATAGTTTATTATGAGCATGAAGGATTTCTCGAAATCCTGTTAGGAGAAAGAAATGGAAATTATAGTGTTTTTTCTTATTGCCTTTGGCGTTCTTCTGGCTTTTGTTATAGGCATCTATAACAGGCTAATTACCCTGAGAAATCGGAGTGATAATGCCTGGGCTCAGGTGGATGTTCAGCTAAGGAGGAGATATGACCTTATTCCGAACCTGGTGGAGACGGTTAAAGGCTATGCCAAACATGAAAGAGAGGTCTTCGAGAAGGTCACAGAGGCGCGCTCCAAAGCCATAAACGCAGAAACGGTTAAAGAACAAGGGCAGGCTGAGAATATGTTGACCGGTGCTTTGAAGTCTCTTTTTGCTGTGGTTGAAAACTACCCCGATCTCAAGGCAAACCAGAATTTTCTGATGCTTCAGGAAGAACTGGCAGGAACAGAAGGGAAAATCGCCTACGCGAGACAGTTCTATAATGATACTGTGATGAAATTTAACCTCAGACAGCAGGTTTTCCCCTCCAACATTATTGCCAGCATGTTTAATTTCAAGGAAAAAGAGTACTTCGAGATTGAAGAAGAGGAAGCCAGAGAACCTGTAAAGGTGAAGTTTTAATCCGAGTATTTTTCTAATCAGGGGGCAAGCAAACGGATAGTAAATAGGTAAAGTTCAAGATGTATGAACAGATCGCAAGCAACAAGAGAAAATCTTTTTTTCTCATCTTGTTTTTCCTCTGCCTCATTTTCGCCTTGGCCTGGGTTTTTGGAGAGCTGACAGATATGGGTCCTTATGGTTTGGTCTTGGCAGTCGTCCTAGCCGTTGCCATGACCTTTGGCAGCTATTATTCGAGCGATAAAATCGTCTTGGCGATAAGCAAGGCTAAACCAGTAGAAAAGAAAGATTACCCGCATCTTTATAATGTCGTGGAGGGATTGGCTATCGCAGCAGGATTACCCAAGCCGCGCTGTTACATCATCGATGACACAGCTCCCAATGCATTTGCTTCGGGCCGCAATCCAAAAAACTCCGTCATCGTGGTCACCAAAGGCCTGCTCCAAAAGCTGAACCGCGTGGAGCTGGAGGGAGTGATTGCCCATGAGATGTCACACATAAAGAATTATGACATTCTTGTTCAGACTCTGGCCGTAGTCATGGTTGGGATTGTCGCCCTCCTCAGCGATTGGATCCTCCGGACGTTTCTCTGGGGAGGAAGAAGAAGGAGGAGCAGCAGTGGAGGCGGGAACGCTGCTGCAATCATTATTGTGGTGGGTCTTGTTCTCGCCGTGCTTTCTCCTATCATTTCCCAGCTTATACGGTTAGCTGTTTCGCGTAAAAGAGAATTCCTGGCTGACGCGGATGGGGCTCTTCTCACCCGTTACCCTCCTGGTCTGGCTTCTGCTCTCAAGAAGCTGGCTTCAGATAGAGAGCCTTTGGAGGCAGCTAACAAAGCGACCGCTCATCTTTATATAGTGAACCCGCTCAAGGATATAAAGGGTGCAGTTAATAAGTTGTTCAGCACTCATCCGCCCATCGAGGAAAGGGTAGCCGCTTTGGAGAAGATGTAAATGCTTATCCGCTAAAAGCTATTGAAAGTGTGAAGCTATCATATTATAATTGTAATCCCTTGGCGGGGTCGTAGTTCAGTTTGGTTAGAACGCTGGCCTGTCACGCCAGAGGTCGCGAGTTCAAGTCTCGTCGGCCCCGCCATCTTGTCAGCCTGTTTCTCCCATGATGATACCCTGATTTTAATATGTCTTCCATTTAAGCACCGTTAGCCGTAATTGGGCGTTTTTTAGCAAAATCTGTTACATATCCGTTACACGGGGATAAGTCTATATTCAATATGAATCTTTCTACAAGAGCCCATCTGCTTGTGTCATAAGGAATCACTATTAGGATAACTTGGGACTCCAAAGGGCTTCTATCCCCCCTATAATATGCAATACATAACGAAGCATTTAATGCAGGACCAACGTAAGTCCATTTTGAAATTTGACAAATACTAATTATTTTAGTAATAAAGTCAGTACCGATAAAAAACAGTAACACAGGAAATTAGTCAGCAGAAGGATAAGTTGCTTATGAGAATACCTGGAAATTCATCTCACCAACAATTGCGACAACAATTTAATATAAGGTAGATGTATGCCCTAAAATGAAAAAGGGGGTGATAAATTGTAACAGATATTTCATTCTATTAAAAACTACCAGCAATTTACTTTTAGGGGGGAAAAATGAAAAGACTAATAGGAATCTTTATTGTATTTTTGTTTATTTTTATCGCTGTCAAGGGAACTTTCGCTCAACCCATTCAAGATAAGAAATTTGAATTTTCAACTTCAGCTTCTATGTGGAATATTAAGTTCGAGTGGAATGATGAAGCGACAACAATATTCAACGTGCCTCTTAGAATAGGCTTTTTTGCTTATAAAGGAATAGAAATCGAACCAGAGTTATTATTAACAATACCAGAAGATGGTGATGGCACTGGCATTCATGTTCTGGCTAATGTTTCCTATAATCTCAAAGCTTCGGATAAAACAATTCTTTTTCTTCTTGGAGGCTATGGTTTTGGCAACGCATTGCCACTTAATAAAATGGCATTGGATCAGGATGAGCGCATTACTGCTTTGAATTTTGGAGGAGGGATAAAATATCTAGTCAGCAATTCAGCCGCAATTCGACTTGAATATCGATACACTAGCTACTCTGACGAAGAAGGAGATCATTTCCGCACAGATAATAATTTCTACTTGGGGTTGTCTATTTTCTTTTAAGCTCTAGCATATAAAACATCACTTAAACCGATTAGTTGTTTTTTTGTTAAGTCAATTTCTTATGAAAAAATTTCTGGGGAATGATGGATAAAAGCAAAAAACTCCTATCGTTGTTTCTTGTCTTCTCGTTAATGATGCTTCCAACAAGTCTGTACGCTAAAAAGCGAGGAGCTAAGCTCATAGTTACTAAATTGGACGGGCAGCAGATAAAAGGTGAACTCATTACCGTAAAACCAAATTCGCTTCTTCTATTG
>WVZK01000097.1 GCA_011772475.1 Candidatus Aminicenantota bacterium
CGGTTGAGAGGCTTTCCTATTATTTTGAATTCTTCTACATTTTTCACCTGGGGTTTCTGCTCCAGGCGTCTCTCAATCCTTCTGCCTTTCGCCAGTTGAGCATAGGTAACCTTACGTCCTCTTTGAGCTTTATCAAATACAACCCCGTCTTCTACATCCAACTGGTCTTTCGGCACCTTGAGACGCACGGCTGCCAATCCCATTAGTACAGCTCTGGCTTCAGCTCCCGCCGCTCTGAGAACAGGTCCAAAGTACGGGGTGGTCATGGAGCCCCAGGTACCCGCATCATACGGACAGAGAGCTGTGTCTCCCATAACCATATCAACCGATTTGAGAGAGACATCAAGCTCGTCAGCTAACGTCTGGGCCAGGGAAGTCATGACCCCCTGCCCTAACTCGACCTTGCCGGTGAAACACGTAACTCTGCCATCTTCGGCAATACGAAGATAAGCATTAAAGTCAGGACGTTCCTTTTCGCGGCCCTGTCCCTTCGCCGTGGGGGCATCACCTACGGTGAAGAGGATTATGATTCCACCACCTATGCTCTGCAGAAATTCTCGACGGCTAAGCGGGTAAAGACCACCGTCATAGTCACACTCGCTAATCTGTAATTCATCCTCTTTCATCTTTACCTGGCTCCTTTCATTTCTTGAGCTGCAGATTCGATAGCTCGGATAATTCGAAGATGTGCACCACATCTACATAAGTTATTATTCATACTCTGAATGATTTCCTCACGGGTGGGCTGTGGATTCCTCAATAGAAAACTGTACGCATTTAGAATCATACCCGGCGTGCAGAAACCGCACTGAAGGGCATCATGCTTTACGAACGCCTCCTGAATCGGATGGAGTTTTCCATTTTGGGCCAGGCCCTCGATCGTAAGAACTTCTTTTCCATTGATGCTCCTGAGAGGAACCACACATGACCGGACTGCCCTACCGTCAACTATGACAGTGCAGGCACCACAGAGAGCTTTTCCACAACCATATTTTGTTCCCGTGAGACCTAAGTCGGTGCGCAAAACCCATAAAAGCATCCGGTCACTATCCACGGTCAAGCTTATGGGTTTCCCATTGAGTTTGAAAGAAATCTTCTCCGCCATATTAGCCTCCTTCTTAGCTGATATCCTCACTAAATATTTTCAATTAGCCAGCGTAAACAGCTTTATATTCTGCTATCAGAATAGTTAAAATAGATATTTCATAAAAAGGCCGTTTCTTTTTACAGTGCTCTTTTATACAATTAGTTGGGAACAATGCAAGATATAAATTTAATTTTATAAATGGCTAACGATTATTCTTAGACTATGAATGACCTTGAAGTATATAAAAAAGCAATATCCGTTCTCAGCAGGGGCGAAAATATTGCTTTGATAACAGTGATATCCACAACGGGCTCAACTCCCGGAAAAGTCGGCTATAAGATGCTCGTTTGGGGGAAAAATGGAGAAACTATAGGCACCGTTGGTGGAGGATTGACTGAAGCTAATGTAATTAATATAGCCAAAAAGATCCTGCCCAAGATGGAAAACCAGGTAGTCAAATTTAACCTCAATGGAACTGAAAATGACGAAAAAGGAATATGTGGAGGGTCAATAGAGTTTCTTATTGAAACCTTTGATAAAAAAAGTTTGCCCTTATTCAAAGAGCTTTCAGCCGTTATCGAGAATGGAGTCTGGGGTGCTCTTGTTTCAATTATTCGTCCCAACAAGGCGCCTGAAAAAATCTTTTTGAGCAGTATCGAGAAGCTCGATACTGTCGCTAACATTCATTTTTCCCCCGAAGTCACTGCATCCATAAAAGAGCTCGTGGCTAAAGAACGTCCTGCAAAAAAGACGTTAAAGGATGGAGTAGAAATATTTGTAGAAACCATCGCCGAACAACCGATGGTTTTCATTTTTGGCGCAGGACATTTATCCTACCATATATCAAGGTATGCACAATCCGTAAATTTTCGAGTTACTGTATGTGATGACAGGGTCGAATTTGCAAACAAAAACAGATTTCCTGATGCAAGTAATATTATTGTTGAAGGCTATGAAAGAATTTTCGATAAAATTGACATCAACAAGAGCTCATATATCGTTATTGTTACCCAAGGACATAAATCCGATGAAATAGTTCTCGAAAGAGCTGTTAAGACAAACGCAAAATATATCGGAATGATTGGGAGTAAGAGAAAGACACTTACTATTCTAAAAAAACTCCACGAAAAGGGAATTCCGATAAGAACACTTGAGCGGGTTTATTCTCCTATTGGTATTTCGATAGGCGCATTTACCCCTGAAGAAATTTCTCTAAGCATAGTTTGCGAGCTTATAAAAATAAGAAGGCTCGGAGATACACCCGAAACAAATCATATGAGAATAACCCTTTCAGAAGAGCTGCAAGAAGGAAATTGATGATAAACGCAATAGTCTTAGCTGCCGGCGAGTCCAAACGAATGGGGAAGTCAAAGCCCTTATTGAAGTTTAATGATAAAACGTTTTTAGAACAAATTATCTCAGTACTTAAAGTCTCCGATGCAGATAGAATCACCGTAGTCCTCGGAGCAGGTGCTGAAATGATAAAAAATTCGATTGATTTATCCGGAACAAATATTGTTATAAATAAAGATTATCAAAAAGGACAACTTTCGTCCTTGATAGCTGCAATAGAGGACGCCCCGCAAGAGACGGACGCCATCCTCGTCTGTTTGGTGGACAATCCATTTATTACCAAAGAGGTTATTAATAAGATTATCGCTAAATTCAGGGAGACGAATAATCCAATCATTGTCCCTGTTTTCAACGGAAAAAGAGGGCATCCTACATTATTCTCAAGGTCGCTGTTCAGCGAGCTGGTGAATGCCCCGAAAGAACAAGGCGCCAGGTACGTTCTACATTCGAACGCCGAAAAAGTTTTCGAGCTTGAAACATCCGAGAGTACAATCCTGACCGGTATTGATACTCCCGAGGACTATCGACTTCGGTTCGGGACCAATCCATAAAGAGTGCTTTGAAAATACCCACGAGGGTTCTACTATGCCGTATAACATACGAATTGTGAGTACGTACCCACCACGAAAGTGTGGTGTAGGGACATTTTCACGTGATTTGGCCAACGCCCTTGAAAACTTCACAGGAGAAGTGGGCCATATAAGAGTTGCAGCAATCGATAAA
>WVZK01000173.1:0-31614 GCA_011772475.1 Candidatus Aminicenantota bacterium
GCTAAGAATCTTTTCTGCGCCAGTCTTATTTACATCGTATTCCTTGTATAAAGGAGCTTTTCTCTGGACAATCTTTCCATACTCTGTCATTGAATATAGAGCTCTGGCTGCTGTTTCTGCAAAATCGTAGACAGGTATACCACTTTCTCTGATGATCCGGATTACTTCAGCCCATTTCTCTATGGTTATTACCTGACAGACAATCGGCTTCTTAGAAGTCTCCCCAATCTCGCCAAGCTTCTGGGCTATGCCTTCGCAATCGACAAAGGGAGCTGTGACAAAAACAAGCAAGAGCGAATCAATATTCGGGTCTTTGAGAAGAGCCTCGACTGTTCCTCCATACTGTTCGGGGCCCGCTGTGGCCACAACATCAACAGGATTAGAGACAATAGCTTCCTTAAACACAAGTTTGGCTAAAGTGTCTTTGGTCTTTGGGCTCAATTCAGCTAACTTAAGCCCGGCAGAGATGCATTCGTCTACTCCAATTATTGCCGGTCCTCCTGTGTTGGTGACAATAACTACCCTATCTCCCTTGGGAACAGGCTGGTTAGAAAAAGCAATAGCTGCATCGATCATATCTTCTTGAGTATCACAGCGGAGAACTCCGCTCTTCTTAAATATCGCATCTGCAATTGTTTCCTGTTCGACCAAGGCGCCCGTATGAGAAGCAACAGCTTTTGTTCCTTCGGATGTTCTTCCTGTCTTTAAGGCAAGAATAGGTTTTTTGGGAGTTACACGGCTAGCCACTTCGAGAAAGCCACCAGGATCTTTTAGAGTTTCAATATGGATCATTATTACCCTTGTTTCTTCATCCTGCCCATAATAATCTATTATTTCATTCATGCTAACATCTGCCTCGTTGCCGAAACTTGAATACATCCTTATTCCTTTCCCAATACGATAAAGGTGCAATTTCAATGTCTCTCCAACTCCCCCACTTTGGGCGACTATGGAGATGTTTCCAGGGCTCATGGGCACGAATGTGAAATTTGCATAAACAGAGATCTCAGGATCAGAATTCTGAATTCCCTGGGAATTTGGTCCATAAATGCGCATCCCATGCTTGTGGGCAATCTCAACGATCTGTTTTTCAAGCGCAAGTCCCTCTGCTCCAACTTCTTTAAAGCCGGCAGTATGAACGATGGCAAACTTTACTCCCTTCTTACCGCATTCTTCAAGAACATAAGGAACCAAAGTGTTTTTAATGGAGATATTCACCAAATCAACCTCATCCGGAATATCTGTAACAGAAGGATAGGCCCTGAAGCTTTTGATGAATTTTGATTTCGGGTTTATAGGGTAAATCGGACCTTTATAATTGTGGTCAAGAAGGTTTTGCATGACAATATGGCCTATGCTCAACGGATTATTTGAAGCTCCAATGATTGCCACCGATTTTGGTTTGAATAAAGCATCAAGCATTTTTGCCTCCTTTTGCTTCTAAGTCATACAAGGCCGCTCCCATGGCGCCTGTTAATTGAGGGAGAGGCGGGACAAAAATCTTTTTGTCCAATTTTTCTTCGAACATATTGACCAAGAAAGGATTAAAAGCCACAACTCCTCCAGTCATGACAATATTCCCTTCTAAGGGGTCCATCTCAAGAGCCCTTTTTACGACTGAATCAAAGATACCTTTTATAAGCTCCTTCACTTCTATCCCTTCTCTAATCTTAGTCAGGAGCTCTGTGGCCGTGAAAACAGTGCAATAGCTTCCAATCTGGATGGTTTTCTCTGCCTTTTTGGCAAGTTCGTTGAGCTTCCCAATCTTGACTTGTAGTCGATTTGCTATCTCTTCAAGAAAGGCTCCTGTACCGGCGGCACACTTGCGGTTCATCTTGAAGCCAGTTCTTTTTCCTGAATCATTCACTTTTATAATTTTACTGTCCTGTCCGCCGATATCAATTAAAGTATGGGCACGAGAAAAATGAAAAAAGCTTCCCTTGGCATGGCAGCTAATTTCGGTCCTTGTCTGGTCGGCAAAAGAGACATTTCTTCTTCCGTATCCCGTAGCTAAGACAGAGTATTTATTCGAAACTTTTCCCTTGGAGTCTTCCTTCGATTTCTTGAGAGCTTTCTCAGCCGCAGCTTTAAAATCAGCGCCAGAATTGACCACCGAATAGCCAAGAACTTCTTTTTTTTCATCAATAATGATAGCTTTGGTGGTTGAAGCTCCAACATCAATGCCCACAAAATTATTCATTGGATTCCGATTATACTATATATAAATCAGGGGAAATTCCTGCTTATTTTGCTCCCAGTTGCTCGATGAAGGCTTCTATGTTGGTCTTAGCCTGCTCTTCTGAGTAACAGCGCATATCATTCAAATCGCCATTTATGGTAAGCACAGGGATATTCAATTTTTTCTCAAGTCTTTCTGGCATTCCGTAGCGATTGTTTGAGTTATTCGGGCAGGTTTTGGCATCATGGAATAAGATTCCGTCTATTTTATATTTGTGCACCATCTCCTCGATATATTTCTCTTTGTAGTTTTCATCTCTGACAATGAATATCTCAGTATAAGCCCGAGCGATACTCATGAAGGGGTCCTTAGGATCAAAGGCCTCAAAAATCCAGCTATTACAGTAGGTCGAGGCTATAACCGCAGTCTCAAGCCCAATAAAAAACTCAGCCAGATCTCTCAGTTTCCCCCAGATCGGCATTCCTTCCCAGTAGAGGCGAAACTTTTCTCCCTCCACAGCTCCTTCTTTATTAGCAACTCTCTCTTCTAACTCCTTGAGCAGAACATTATAATATTCCACCGCCTGAGGATTGCCCCTCAACACAACAGCAGGACCCATGTGAATTGTTGCATCGAAAAAGCTCATTGGAGCCGGCCTGGCTGTGTTTGTTTCGAGGATTTTCTTCCACAATTGAGTACACTTATAGGAGAGAGTGAGGAAGTGGCGGAGTTTATCGATATCAAATTTCTGACCTGAAATTTCCTCCAAAGGAGAGATCATATCCTTCATCTGGTTCACAATACTTTCGAGATGGTAGTTTTCTATCTTTCCTATGTTTCGATAGGTGGATATACCCATGGCAGGAACCTTCAATTCTCTGGAATACCAAGAAAACCACTCCTGGACATCTCGGCATTGATTGGTGTTATAAACCAAAATATCAGGCTTTGGAACTCCCTCGATTCCCTCGTAAGCCATAGAAAGAGGTGTTTCTTTTTTTATAAAGGCACCGACATCGCTTGTAAGGTAGGAGCATATATCTGGAGAATAGCCGATAGCGTTAGCTACAGGTATATAATTGTTGGCAGTTCGAGTCGCACCTAACATCGCTCCGTGATTCTCAGGATAATAGACAAGAAAACCTAGGCTTAATAAAAGCTCGGCCGGTCCAACACTCGTACACCAGGCAACTTTTGGCGACCCTTCCTTCGAAGCTTTGTCCAATTCGTAGAAATAATCAGCCATTAGCTTCCTCATCAAGCCAGTAGCTTGGATTTTCTTGATAGCGACCTTCTTTTCTTCGCTCATTTCTCCTCCTAGAAAAATACAAAAAAAGCCCTTCTATTTTGTTCTGATTCGCTTTTCTGGTGGGGAGCTAGCAAAAATCTTTCCTTTTAGAGACTAATAAAAATATCAGCATTACCTATCCAAGTCAAGGAACTCATTGGGGGTCAGGTCTTGTTTTTTGCTTTTACTCTTAAAAACGCAACTTAAGCTAATGCCTAAGATTGCTCGCAATCCCGCTCTGTTATAAATGGACAAAGGAGCGTTGAAAGATCCCATCTTGAAGATAGGAGATATCTGCGTCGTTTTATCATGACAAGGAAATTCTAGTGCGTTAGCATCAGACTCTTGAGACATGCGGCACATGCGGCAGGCAAAAAGCAAAAAACAAGACCTGACGCCAGTTTGGACCTCAGTTTGGAAAGGATGGAAAGATTGGAATGATAAAAGGATTGAAAAACTAGATTTTAATTATCGTACCCTTATTTTGTTTCTACCTTCTTCTTTGGCCGAATAAAGGGCCTTATCTGCCCTCGTTATCATACTCTTACAGCTATCTCCTCCCATATAACCTGTAATCCCGGCGCTTATGGTTAAGTTGCCCACTCCATCAAAAGATGTTTTTTCTATTGTCTTTCTCATCCTGTCTATCTGTCTACTGGCTCCTTTAACATCAGTCTCGGGCAGTATGATAACAAACTCCTCACCGCCATATCTAGCCAGAATATCCGTTATCCTAATGTTCTCTTTGATGAGTTCAGTAATCCTCCTGAGTACATAGTCCCCTGTATCATGCCCATAGGTATCGTTTACTTTTTTGAAGTGATCTATATCCAACATCACGATGGATAAGAACCTATCGTACCTTTCTACTCTTTGTATCTCTTGATCCAAAAGCCTAGAAAATTTTCTTCTGTTATAAATATTTGTTAGAGGATCTGTTTCTGCCAACTTTTCTGCTTGTTTTTGGTCAGTAAAATCACGCACAATCGCTAGAGCTTCTTCTCCCCAGGTTGCTACAATCCTTGCCTCGTAGTGATGGATCTTACCCCCAACTGAAAGTTGATACTGTAAGATTTGCGTATTTTCAGTTTTAGCGGCTTGTTTCAAACACCTCATGAACCGCTTACTAATCTTGCTATCCAAGACATCTTGTACATTTTTTCCCACAAACTCGCTGGCATTCATCCAAAGTGGGAAATTTTTGGCCGTGATGAATTCCAGGAATACACCTTCTTTGTTGAGTCGAAACATAATATCAGGGATCGCGATTAAGAGGGATCTATTTTTCTCTTTGCTCCTCCGCAGTTCTTCCTCGGCCTGCCGGCGCTCAATGGCATAACGAATGGAACGAATCAATAGGTCGCGATCTACCTTTCCCTTTATCAAGAAATCCTGTGCACCTTTTTGGACTGCCTCTAGCCCTATTTCTTCATCATCGAGACCAGTCAGAACGACGATCGGGACAGATGATTCTTGAGCATGAACTTTGATGAAAGTGTTCAATCCCTTGCTGTCAGGAAGGTCGAGGTCCAAAAGAACAATATCGGCTCCTCCATTAGAAAGGAGCTTAAGCCCTGCCTGAAGCTTTTCGACACAAGTTAAATCGAAGCTTGCCCAGTTTTTCTCCTCCACCATTTTCTGAATCAGGCGGGCATCTTTGGGGTTGTCTTCGATCAGAAGTACTTTGATTTGTCTATCGATCATTTTTCAATTTTTATTGGGCATAACAAAATATATGAATAAAGAATTAGCGTCATAAATAAACTTACTTATACCATGTATCTAAGTAAATAGCCTTAAGAGATGATTTTCAGGGTGACCTATATAACCCCTTAAATAAACAGAAGGGTGAGACTATTAAAACTGACGCTAAAAATAAAAAGATAACCCAAGAGAATACTCAGTACCCCCAAGGTTAACATTTTCATCAAGCTCAGAGCCTTGTTTGGTAGGAATTGAACTAAATTGAGCTCTTCCGAGAAGAGAAAATCTCTTGCTGATAAAGTATTCTGCTCCGGCAATAAGAAAAAGCCCTAAGTTTTTATCCTCGAAAGAGATAGCTAACTGATCCCATTTTTCCCGATAGATATTGTAGCTGATCCCTCCTCCTAAAAATGGATTTATGTTCTTGAATGAATGAGAATAGATGAGAGCAAGGGGTATAGAATACATCGTGAATTTTAAATCGTATTTTTCTTCTTGAAATTCGGGCCCTACAATTTTTGTTTCGCCGTTACAGGCTAAGTATCTCAATCCAGAATATATGGATACATTTTTCATTAAAACATAGCGGAGACTAAAACTTAGCTGAAACTTGTTATTTCCGTATAGGTCTTTAAAAGCTTTTTCCTTGGGTTGAAAATATCCAAAGGAGAACGAGATGGAAACAGGAAGTTTGAGCGGTTCTGAAAACAAATTAGAAGGTCTTCCAAAAAATAACAATACCAAGAAAATGCATACAGAAATCCTTAAAGATATATTACGCGTCATAATCTTCATCTTATTCATAGCTACTCCTTACTCAAATAATCTCTTTGTTCATAGTTTTATATCCAAGGATTGATTTTTCTAATTGCCAAGATAGTACGAACCACATATCTGGAAGGTACTCGGCCTTCTATGGTGAAAGTATTTTCATTTCCCTCATCATCTGCAACTTCCTTTGAAAAATTGCTTTCGTTTCCAAGGCTATCAACTGCAGTCAGAACATAATAATGGGGAGTTTCAGTATCAAGATTCTGATCCATATAATATGTTTGCACAAGAGGACTACTGTTTAGCTTCTGGTAATCGGAATGTGAGGTTGTGGTTCTGTAAATATTGTAGCCTATAACTGGATCTTGATTACTATCCCAGTTCAAAAATGCAGTTTTTATACTTGAAAAAAGAGAGGAGATTATTTGGCTTCGCGAAGTTAAGCCTGTGGGCGTTTGGGGTGTGCTTATTGGCTGAGCTAAATCCGCAGCAATTGCCAAAGAAGCTTTTACAACCTCTGTTGTAAAATCTAAATTTAAAGTGTCGATAGTATCGTTTGTCGTATGATAATGAGGATTTGATAAAGGGATGTCTTCTATTCCTAAAATAGCACTATATCCTCTGTCCCAAAAAGGAGAATGGTCACTATAGGTAACCGAAGCATTTACCATTTTGAATATATTTAATAAGGGAGTATATGTTATTGATGTTGAAAAAAATCTGTCAGCTAACCATTCAGAAGCCGGATTGCTGATGATATCCAAATCTTCAGGAATGGAATCTGTATAGGCAATCATGTCTAAGTTTATTACCGCAATAATATCCTCTCCTCTCTGCCTTGCTTCAAGAGCATAATGTTCACTTCCGTAAAGTCCCCATTCTTCAGCAGAGAAACATATGAATTTCACCGTAAAATCAAAGGATTGGTTTGCAAATATTCTTGCAGCTTCCATAACAGCTGCGGTTCCACTGGCATTGTCGTCTGCTCCAGGAGCTAATGTTTGAGGTTGATCGCTGTCAGAGTCATAATGAGCGCAGATTACTACAATTTGAGACGGATAAACTTGGCCTTCGACAGTGCCAACAATATTATTTGAGGAATAGCTTGACGCAAATGAGAAAGAATCATACTCAACATCTATGCCTTGTTGGATGAAAAAATCATAGATATAATCTCCGGCTAACTCACAGCTAGAGGTAGAGGCATACCTTGTTTGAAAGTCTTGAAGACTTTGAATGTAGTCTGTCAAATTTTGCTTTGAGACTTGATTAACTATACCTGAAATAACAGGATTGATTACAAACCTTGAAGGAAACGTTATCGTTGGATGAAAACTTTCAGCTGAAACTAAGGATCTTTCTTTGAAAGAGCGGATAGCATCGCCTGGCAAACGCTTTATCTGAAAACGAGCCGGTAAAATCTCTCTTGCCTCTTTATTATCGGACCAGAAAAGAGCTGAATTTTCCTCAATAAGTTTTACTTCTCCATAATATTTTAAAGTCTCTAATTCTTTAGAAGAAGGACAATAGACCAGATAATATTTTTTATCTTTTATATCATCGTCAAGATGTTCAAACTCAAATCCCGCCTGGGAAAGATTTGACGAAAATCCTGATTTTACATGAGCAATAAAACAAGTCCTTAGCTCTTGAACTATCTTAACCTCGGGAGAATAGAGAATATCAATACTTGCATCTCTCTGCTTATAGATTTTTATCAATTCAGTTCTATCTGACCTGGTGAAACGATTTTTTATTTTGGACTTAGAAAAAAGCTCTCTTCTGGGACTAAGAGTTTCAACCGAAACCAAAGGTCTTTTTATTGGAGAACGAATTTCTGTTTTTGAATCACTCTTTTTATAGATTTTTGTTAATTCAGTTTCATCAGAACAGGGGAAAAGACCGTGGATAAAGAACAAAAAGACAAGAATTGATAGTAGCATGAATAGTTTATGCCTTTTATGCTTCATTTTTCTCTCCAGAAAAACATGCATTCTAGGGTAATACTTTGAAAAGTAGAATATATATATTGCTCTATCTTCCTGGCCTAACCTACTAACTAATTATATATAAAAACCCAAATTTTTTAAATCATACCGCCTGCTTGACAGAGACAAAATCAGGTGATATGTATTACACCTCAATTCACCCATCCAAAGTTGACTGATATCATTTTTAAAGAGGGTTATAATGACTCAAAAAAATTTTGAAAACATCATCTTTGAAACCAAAGAAGATATAGCTTTTTTAACCATCAACCGCCCTCCCTTGAATATCATGAATATTTCTGCAATGGAAGAAATAAACAATGCCTTGAGCTCATTGGTAGGAAACAAAGATGTGAAAGTCCTGGTTATATCTGGCAGCGGAGAAAAGGCCTTCTCAGCAGGAGTGGATGTGGTTGACCATACGGGAGATAAGGTAGAGAAAATGCTTCAGGTCTTCCACGACGTCTTCCGAAATCTTTCCAAATTAGATCAAGTGACCGTAGCCGCCTTGAAAGGATTAGCCCTGGGCGGAGGATGCGAGATTGCTATTTTTTGCGATTTAATTTTTGCGGCTGATAACTTGAAGATCGGGCAGCCTGAAATAAAACTCTCTGTTTTCCCCCCAGTTGCAATCCTGATGCTGCCTCGCCTTGTGGGATTAAAAAAAGCATCAGAGCTCCTTTTAACCGGAAAAATTATTGAAGCCCAAGAAGCCCGACAAATGGGTTTAATCAACAAGGTCGTCCCGCTTGCTTCTTTTGATCAAGAGCTCGAGAGTTTTATCCAGCCTTTCGCAGAACTGAGCTTAGTAGGATTAAAATATTCAAAAAAAGGAATTAATCTGGGCTTAGAGACAAACTTTTTAGAGGGCTTGGAGAAAATCGAGAAGATCTACCTTGAAGAGCTAATGACCTCTGAAGATGCTCATGAAGGATTGAAAGCCTTTATGGAAAAAAGAAAGCCTCTCTGGAAAAACAGATAAAGGAGGAAGAAATGAAAGCTGCTGTATTCCACGAGCCGAACCAGCCTCTTAAAATTGAAGAGATTGAGACTCCTAAAATAGAACCGAACGAGATTCTAGTAAAAATCGCAGCCTGCGGAGTCTGTAACACTGACCTGCATTATATAGACCATGGCGTTCCAACGTTTAAAAAGCCGCCGATGATCCTGGGCCACGAACCATCTGGAATAGTGGAGGAGGTTGGTTCAGGTGTAGAAAACTTTAAGGCTGGTGATAGAGTCCTTATTCCCCCAGTTTTTTCTTGTGGTTACTGTGTTAACTGCCGCTTGGGTCGAGAGAATATATGTCTTAACATGGTCATGCTGGGGAATCATATTGATGGCGCTTATGCTGAATACACCAAGGCACCAGCTAAAGATTGCCAGCACCTTCCAGAAGACCTCCCCCTTGAAGAATCAAGCATCATTGCCGATGCTATCTCCACCCCCTATCATGCAGTAAAAAACAGAGCCAGGGTCCAGCCAGGAGATTCCGTCGTTGTCTTTGGCTGCGGAGGAGTGGGAATAAACGTTGTTCAAGTAGCAGCAGCTTCAGGAGCCTCTGTGATTGCCGTGGATATCGTGGATAAAAAACTTGAGATGGCTAAGAAGTTAGGTGCCCAAGCTACGATTAACTCTTCTAGCAAAGAAGACAAAGCTCTCCTCAAAGAAATAAGAACTCTAACCGGAGGAGGAGCTGATATTGCCATCGAAGCCATCGGCAACCCAAAGACAATAGAGTTAGCCTCAAGTTCTGTCAAAGCAGGAGGGCTTCACTGCCAGGTAGGCTACACCCACCAGAGTGTTCCCCTTAATGCCGGAAGATTGATGTTTCGAGAAATCGAAATTAAGGGCTCTCTAGGCTGTAGGCCTGTGGACTACCCAAAAATCATAGAAATGGTAAAAACTGGAAAGATTCAGCTTGATCCTGTGGTAACCCATAAATTCAAACTTGACGAGATAAACGAAGCTTTTGACCTGATGAGAAAGGGGGAATCTCTGAGGTCGATTGTAACACCTTAACTTAATTTACTTGCTTTGGTCTGAATTATTAGGATAAGAGCTCCACTGATCTATAATATTATAAAGATCAGTCCATAATAAAAAGAGAAGATTTAAACTAAGTCAATTATTTCCCTTTGAATTTGCCTTTTCTCTTCTCCAAGAAAGCAGATACGCCTTCTTTTTTATCCTCAGTGGTGCAGGAAAGGGCATGAAGGTAGGATTCAAGGGCAAAACCGGAAGCCCTGTCACCTTCCTGGCTTCTGTTCACCGCTTCCTTGGCGTACCTTACTGCCAGGGGCGGTCTTGAGGCGATTTTTTTGGCAAGGACCATCGCTTCTTCCATTAGTTTATCTAGAGGAAAAAATTTATTTACCAATCCGATCCGGTGAGCCTCCTGAGCATCGATGAAATCTCCGGTAATTATCATCTCTATGGCTCTGCCCAGCCCAACTAAGCGAGGTAGACGTTGGGTTCCCCCGTCTCCAGGGATGATCCCCAGCTTGACCTCTGGGGCTCCAAACTGAGCTTTTTCCGAACAGATCCTGATAGAACAAGCTAAAGCCAGCTCCAGGCCTCCTCCCAGAGCATAACCGTTAACCGCTGCAATAACGGGGACATGTAAATTTTCAATGCGAGAAAAAATCTCCTGTCTTTCGCGCGATACCCTCCGCCCTAATCTGGCATCCCGGTCAACAAGCTCATTTATATCTGCTCCTGCCACAAAAGCCTTATCTCCTGCTCCAGTTATTACTAGCACTCTCAATTTTTCATCATTTTCAATTTCGTCAAGAAGCTTACTTAATTCAGCTGTCAATTCCTGTGAAATTGCGTTCATTTTCTCCGGACGATTGATGGTCAGTAAACCGATATATTCTTTTTTTTCGTAAGTAATTGTTTTATACATTATTCCTATACCTCCTTTAAATCCAGAGGATTTCTACAAACAAAGATGGGTTTGATGAATCAAACCCCTACAAATTCATTTAATGCGGGCTTGATGAATCAAACCCCTACAAATTAGAAACAAATTCAAACAAAGGCTTTTATTCCGAGTTCAAAGGCTCCGATGATCAACTGTTGAATCTGAGAAGTTCCTTCGTAAAGGGTATTGATTCTGGCATCCCTGTAGAATCTCTCCACATCATATTCACCGGAGAAACCATAACCCCCGTGAATCTGAATGGCTTTATATGCTACGCGGTTCACCATCTCGCTGCAGTAATATTTAGCGATAGAAGTTTCCCGTGTATTTGGGAGTCCTTTGTTTTTCATATCTCCCGCACGGTAAACAAGAAGTCTCCCTGCTTCGCATTCAACGACCATGTCTGCAATCATCTGCTGGATGAGCTGGAAGCTGGCGATAGGCTTTCCAAATTGAATTCTTTGTTTGGCATATTCTTTACAGATATCTATACAGCCTTGAGCTGAACCGACACAGCCTGCAGCCACGGTATAGCGACCAAAATCAAGTGTGCCCATGGCAACCTTGAACCCCTTATTGACTTCCCCTAAAACGTTCTCTTTTGGAACGCGGCAATTCTCCAAGATTATCTCTCCTGTATTGGATGCCCTAAGGCCCAGCTTATCATGGAGTTCAGTTGTCGAAAATCCCTCCATTCCCCTCTCTACCAGAAAGGCTGAGATACCTTTTGCCCCTGCTTCTTTATCTGTTTTGGCATAGACAATAGCCACATCAGCGATTCCAGCGTTTGTAATCCATGTCTTCTGGCCGTTGAGCACGAAGTGATCTTTCTCTTCTCTAGCAGTTGATGTCATACTGGCCGGGTCGCTTCCAGCATTAGGCTCTGTCAGACCAAAGCAGCCAATCCACTCTCCGCTTGTCATCTTAGGAAGGTATTTTTTCTTTTGTTCTTCATTTCCGAATTTAAAAATGGGGAGCTCAACAAGGGATACTTGAACAGAGTATGTCCCTCGAAGAGATGAATCTACCCTTCCTATCTCTTCTGCCACTATAGCATGACTTATATAATCAAATCCCGCTCCCCCGTATTCGTCAGGAATGGGTGTGCCCATAAACCCCAGATCTGCCAATTTTTTAAAAAGATCGCGGGGAAATTGAGCTTTTTTATCGTTTTCACTGGCCACAGGAGCAATCTCTTCTTTGGCGAATTTATGGATAGTCTCCCGGATCATTTTTTGTTCTTCGTTTAAATCAAAATCCATAGCTCGCTCCTTTTTATTTATCTAATATTATTAAAATTTGATACAGAGCTTAATATTTATAGAATCCTTCCCCTGATTTTTTCCCCAATTTGCCCTCGGCAACCATCTTCTTGATTACCTCTGGCGGCTTGTATCTTTCGTCCTTAAACTTTTCATAAAGGGTCTCCATTTTCGCCAGATGGATATCAAGACCAATCATATCAATGAGGGCCAAAGGACCCATCGGAAGACCGGCTCCAAGCTTCATGGCTTCATCAATATCCTCTGGAGAAGCTATTCCCTCAGAGTAAACTATCACCGCTTCATGCAACAGCCCACCCAGAACGCGGCTGACTATGCCAGCTGGTGCTTCCTTCGCCGTTGCAATCGGAACCTTGCCCAGGCTTTCTGCAAACTGTTTTGTCGTGGCTATGGTTTCCTCAGATGTTTTCTCTCCACGGATAATTTCAACCAATTTCATGATAACAGCCGGGTTGAAAAAATGCATGCCTATAACCTTGTCAGGTCGGGAAGTGGCTGAAGCAATTTCGCTCACTGAAAGGGCTGTGGTGTTTGTAGCTAAAATTGTTTCAGGTGGACAGATAGAATCAAGTTTCTCGAATATCTCTTTCTTAACTCCGAGATTCTCAGAGGCGGCCTCTACAACGAAATCACATTCTTTGGCCAGGTTCAAATCTGTAGACCAGTTTATTCGAGAGAGAACCGAGTCCATCTCGTCCTGGGTAATCTTTCCTTTCTCAACTCTTCTTCCTAAGCCTGCTCTGACTTTACCTCTGGCCTTCTCAACTATGTCCTCTGAAATATCTACAACTGTCACCTCATAGCCTTGCTGCGCACAGAGTTGACCTACACCAGAACCCATGATGCCTGCGCCAACCACAAATGGTTTTTTTATATCCATCCTAATTCCTCCGTAAAAAAAAATAAAAGCGCGGGTTTGATGAATCAAACCCCTACAAAAGATGAAACAAACATTTACATTCAAGGTGGGCTTGATAAATCAAGCCTCTATATATATTCAAGAAAGTCTTTCGATTATTATGGCTACGCCCTGGCCCCCTCCGATACACAAGCTTACCAAACCCATCTTCTTGTCTCTGTCTTTCAGAGCATAGAGCAACGTAGTCAATATTTTTGCTCCAGTTGCACCTACAGGATGGCCAAGAGCTATGGCTCCTCCATGGACATTAACCCTGGAGCGATCCCATTGTAGCTCCTTTTCCACGGCTAAGATTTGAGCTGCAAAAGCCTCATTAAGCTCGATGATATCGATGTCCTTAAGCTCGAGACCTGCTTGCTTCAAAGCCTTAGAAACAGCTGGTACTGGCCCTATTCCCATAATAGCAGGATCAACACCTGCGTGAGCGTAAGAGACGATGCGGGCCATAGGTTTAACTCCGAGCTCCGAAGCTTTCTCTTCCTTCATGACCAAAACGGCTGCAGAAGCATCACAGAGAGCACAGCTGTTTCCAGCGGTGACCGTCCCATCCTTCTTAAAAACAGGGCGAAGCTTTCCTAGCTTCTCTGCTGTTACTCCCTCTCTGGGGATTTCCTCTGTATCGAATATTTCTGTCTGTCCCTTTCCTGCAGGAACCTCGACTGGAAGTATTTCCTCCTTGAATTTACCTTCTTTTACTGCTGTTATGGCTTTCTCCTGGCTTTCTGCAGCAAAAGCATCTTGCTCTTCACGGCTTATGTTGTATTTTTCTACGAGAGTTTCTGCCGTCATTCCCATCAAATGCCCGGCCAAAGGGCACATAAATCCATCTTGATGCATTATGTCAATCAATCGGCCGTCTCCCATACGATTCCCCCATCTAGCTCCATCAGCAATATAGGGGACCTGGGACGTATTCTCAGCTCCTCCTGCTAAAACCACTTCTGCGTCTCCAGCTTTAATCATCTGGGCAGCGAGAGAGACAGCCCTCAGAGAAGAGCCGCAGCGCTTGTTCACTGTGAATGCAGGAACCTCATGAGGAAGCCCTCCTTTTACAGTTGAAAGACGCCCTATATTTGGACCGAGCCCAGCCTGCCAACCAGTGCCGAAGACCACCTCGTCCACATGTTTTGGTTCAATACCAGCTCGCTGAACAGCTTCTTGAAGGGCAAGAGCCCCCAACTCTACAGCAGAAACATTTTTAAAAGCTCCACCAAATCTGCCTCCAGCAGTTCTGACCGCGCTGGCGATGACAATATCACTCATGGATAACCTCCCGTTTCATATTTTTTCTGCTTATTATTTGAAGGACTGCTTGAAAGATTTACTATTATAGTTATCCCCTCTAGAAGGTGTCAATGAAAAAACTTTTTTTATTTCTTTTCTTTCTTTGATCTGCGGAAAATTTTCAAGAGGTCAGATAATTTTCCCTTTATGTATCCTTCTCTAACAAAGTAGGCATCTTCCTCGGGTTTAATCCATTTTATGTATTTTCCTCTTTTCAGGCCTTCAGGGCCTTTAGCTAAGCCTATTCTGAAATCACCTTCTTTTGTCTGAATTATTGCCACATTGACCCTTTCTTCTTTTGGAGATGTGTATTGAGTGGCAGCAATAATCATATCTTTCCTAGGTAATTTTTCGTAGATGAACCTTTCTTCAGGAATGGACTGGGGTAAGTTTTCTTCCCTAAGACCCTCCCGTTCTCGAGTTAACTTTGTCCTCTCCAAAATTCCCACAATACAGGTATTCCCAAACCCACTCATGTTAAACCATAGCCCATAATTCAGGTTTTTAAGCTCCTCTCCGAACATTTGCCTGTACTGGTGGTGTCCGCGCAATTGCCAGACTAACTCCACAAGTTGCGCCCCTCCTGAAGCACCCAAGGGGTGTGTCCTCGCTAAAAATCCTCCAGAACGGTTTACATAAACCTTTTTTCCTATCCTGTTTTTCTCTTCAAGAACGAATTTATGCCCCTGCCCTCTCTCAGCTAAGGCCAAATCCTCAGCGGCTATCCATGGAACAGGTTTAAAAGCATCGTGAAGTTCACAGAGATCTATCTCATCGGGATTTAATCCTGCTTCTTCGTAAACCTCTCGCCCTGCCAGCACAGCAGCTTCGAGTGAGATTAAGGTTCTCCTTTCTGCAATCTTTATATTATCAAAGGCGGATTTTACACTTGTCAGTTTTATATCGGTAGGAAAAGGAACAAGATAAGCAGCTCCAGCTCCGTTGTAAGATCCGCTGCAGTCATATTTTGTAAGAGGCTTAGCAATGATACGGTTTATTGAAGGATTATCATATTCTTTTCGAGTGACTGACTTTTTAAAGTAGGCATAATCATTCAGAGCTCCATAGTTGAGGCTTTGAACGCTCATCTGAAAACATATATTTCTGAATTCCTTTTCTGAAACTTTATAGGCATCCATGTATTCATACGAAGCTAAGGCGGCCACAGCAGGCATTTCTCCTAGGCCTCGCTCTCTTTCTTCCTCAGCGATAACTGTGGAGATTTGAGAGGGGATCTCTTCATTCTTCAGCTTTCCCTTCATCTTTTCACCGAAGCAAACCAAGACTTTTAGTCCAGATGATGCCAAACGTTTTCCTAACTCGACAGCTGCTGCTCCTGTCGCTGATCCTCTCTCCACATGATGAATCTCTATATTCCTAGGAAGATTCATCTCAATTCCAATAAGAGAATCCAGTCCAGTTTGTCTAGCAAACCCAATAGGATCCATAGCCCCAATGACCAGGCAATCTGGGGCCAATTCAGTGGTGAAGGCAGCAGAATACTGAAGGGCTTTCTGACAGGCATCGGCCAGCATGACTCCGATTGGTCTGAAGTCTTTGCCAAAGCGAGTCAAAGAGACTCCAGCGATATGAACATCACGCATAAAAAGTCTGACTCCTTGTATTTAAAGTTGTCTCGTTATTCTTTCCCTTTTTAAAGCTCGCCAACTAATGGAATAAAAGAGCTATTCGCTTCTGTGTTTTTCTATTATCTTATATAGGCTATATAAGCGGGGGAGTCAATAAGTATTAAGAGTGTGGCTAATAATCTGAATGGGAGCGAGATTATTTCAAAACCTTTTCAAATAAAAAAAACGAGGTGCCTATTGCCTTTTTTATAAATTTGACTTGAAGTAATAATTATAGTATTCTTATATTCTTTATATTATTTATAGTAAATTTAATTGGGCCTATATAATTAAGAAAAGGAGATTTCCGATGACAAAGAAGCAAATATCGGGTTTAACTCTTGTTCTCTTTATTGCCTTAAGTATTTTCTACTGTAATGGTGGGGGTAACGGAGGCAATGGAGGTAACGGAACACCAGACACAGTAATATCAGATCCTTCTTTTTCGAGTAATATTCAACCTATATTCACCAGCAACTGCGCTCTTTCTGGCTGCCACAACAGCACTGCCCAAGAAGGATTAAACTTGTCACCAGGCCTGGCGTATGCAAACATAGTTAATGTCGATTCCACGCAGGATACTCAACAGCCAGTCAGAAAACGTGTGGAGCCAGGAGATTCTGCAAACAGCTATCTGGTAATAAAAATTGAAGGTAATCAAACTGTTGGCACTCGCATGCCACAAGGGAGAAGTCCTTTAAGCAGTGTTCAGATTCAGAACATCAAGAACTGGGTTGACAGAGGAGCCAAGGATAACTAATAATACAAAACATTAATTTTTGGGGGAAGAAAGATGAAGTTAAAGTCTAAACCATTTTCCTTTATTTTCTTCATAGGCTTAGTTTTAGTCTTTTCTTTAGGTTTTAAACTTCCAAGAAATCCATATCTAATACAATCCGTTGATTCCGGAGATAACACGCTCCAGAAAGAGGCGGCGACTATATTCAAGCGAAACTGCAGCGTTTCAGACTGCCATAGTGGAACCTATCCCAGGATGAATCTGAATTTGGAAGAAGACAAATTCTTAAAAGCTCTTTCAAACATCCCAAGCCAGGAAATCCCTTCACTGAAATTGATCGATAAAGAAAATCCGGAGCAAAGCTATCTTTTAATGAAGATTAGGGGAGATAAAACAATCGTGGGAAGACGAATGCCTCTAGATTCCCCTCCTCTAAAAGAAAGTGAAATTAAGACCATTGAAAACTGGATTTCAAGTCTGATTGAAGCTCAATCTAAACAAGAAATATTGCTGACTCAAGCAGAAAAAACAGAACAGGAAGCAAAGTTTAAACAAGGAAAAACAGAGATTAGAAAGCCTGCCTTTTGGGGAACTCGAGTAATAAATCTTCCCACCACTCAGACCATAGGAAAAGGAAGATTTCTCTTCAGAGTATCTCACCGCTACTTCCCGGCAATAAAAAGCGGCTATGATTCCCTTTACGGACTAGATGGGCCAGCTGTTATTCTTTTAAGTTTTGGCTACGGATTAAGGGATAATCTTGATCTAACCTTGGCACGCGCCAAATTAGACAAGGAAGTGGAACTCTTGCTCAAATGGGTAATGTTTGAACAGGGAAAAATATTAGCACTACCTTTTTCAGCAGCTTTAAGCCTTGGAGGAAGTTTAGTCACTCAATCTGAGCCAGACAGAAAAGTTTTCAGTGCGGATAATATGAAATTCAACCTGCAAGTTATCCTTTCTCATCAAGTGAATAATACCCTATCGCTTGTCCTTGTTCCTGCCTATTCTTCTAATACCAATCATTGGGATCCTTCATCTGAAGGGACTTTTGCTCTGGGAACGGGTGGAAGATGGATGATATTTAATGATCTTTCAATCATATGGGAATGGGTTCCTGTTTTAGCTGGATATAAAGATAATTCTAACGGCTGGGGATTAGGAATCGAAAAGAAAATCGGGGGGCATGTTTTTCAGGTTTTCATCCTTAACTCGATAGGATTAACGTCTGATCAATTCATCCCAGGAGGAGATTTTCGGTTAAAAGACTGGAATTTACGAATCGGGTTTAATATTTTCCGAAAATTCTGATTTTGCTTTATCGTTGAGCCAATTCAAGATCTTATCCAATACAGGGGGATAAATAGGATACTCTCTGAATAGATCTTTGATTGAATATAAACTCATCATCCTATAGCTTTTTTCAGGCGATTCAACTCGAACAAAATGATGATCTAGCTCAGGGAAAACTTTAACCTCAAAATCGGGGTGATTGGCTTCTTCAAGAGTCTTCTCCAGCAACCTTGTCTCTGATGGAGGAACCAGCCAGTCAGATGCACCAGAGATAGCTAGGATAGGCATTTTTAACTTATCTAAAGTCTGAAGCTGGTTATATTCCATGGCCTCGAACATCCATACAGGAGGGAGAGGATTGGCCTGTTGCATCTTCTGGAACTCCTTGGATAATTCATTTGGCCTGAAATAATCATTATAATTCTGTAAATCTCGATTTTTCACCTTTTCTGCCCAGGAACCGAGCATCTCAAGACGAGCTTTCCGCTCTTCACCAGATTCTCTTTTGGCTTCAGAAATAAACTTATTCTGTCTTATTAGGTTGTCGGGTTCTTGACTTGCCACACAAGCTAATAAAATAAGTCCAGCCACTTCCGGATGTCGAGAAGAAACCATGGTTGCCACTTTTCCTCCATAACTGTGCCCGACCAAGAAAATTTGAGATGGATCTACTTCTTCTCTTGATTTTAAATAATTGAAGACGCTTTCTGCATCACGAGCAAAATCGTAAATTCCGGACGCTAAAAAATCTCCTCCACTCTGACCTACTCCTCTTTTGTCGTAGCGAATCGTGGCAAATCCATTCTCAGATAAAAACGTCGCTATTTCTTTAAAAGTACCGTTGAAAAGTCCAAATGTTTCATCCCGGTCCTGCTTGCCAGATCCATGAATGAGCAGTACCCCAGGCAGCTTCAAAAGTGAATCAGTCTTAGGGACGGTAAGTGTTGCCCCCAGCATAATGTTCTCGCTTGGAATTCTAATATTATAAGAACGAAACCGACTGGAGAGACTCTTTGTCAGGAATGTCATTCCAAAAGCTAACGAGTAGAAAACAATAAGGATTATGGCTGAATGCAAAAGAACCCTCCCTCGAACATAAAGAGCTCCGCCCATAAAAGCCGATATTATCACCAGAATTAATCCCCACGGAGTGAAAATGAGCCAGTCTTCAGGAAACCAGCTTAGAAATCTTTTGCAGATTATAATGAGAAAAGCTATCACAAAACCTATGCTTAAAGGGGGAATAAAAGCCTTCCAGCCTCGATACCTTATTACGAGAGATACGAGCCAGCCGGCCAGGATGGTCGGAATTATCAACCCGAATCCAACGATAGCCTCCCTTTGTCTTATCACAACCGAAGAGATATTTAATGCAGGGTAAGAGAGGAAAACAAAAATGACTCCAAAGAAAAAAGTCAAAAATCCACCGGTTACGTAAATTAAGATCTCTACAGGGAGTCTTCTTTTTTTAAACATTAACGGCTAAGTATACAAAATCAGGCCCAGCTTAACCAACTCAAATTCAAAACTAAAACATAAAAGCACGTATGGATCAGATTCAAAAAATCGTTTTAGAACACTCAACCCTCGGGCTTTATGATTTTTTGCTTTATGCTTAAAATAAAAACCCGCTTTTTCTACTTCTCACGTACAATATTATCATTCTCGTAATCATAAAAATGATTCCTCCTGCCAAGGCAAAGGCATAAATCGTGAGAAATATTGTATTCAGAAGGGGCATTGCTTTTAAAGTTACCTGAGGAAAAAAGAGATCCAGTATGGTTTTTCCAAAAAAAATGATCATGATCGTGATCCCTATAGCTGACCTGTAGAGATACTGCTTTGCGTTTTCCATATCCACTGCATCCAGGTTTATCAGCGGGTAGAGCATCCAAGCTGTTATTATCCAAAAAATGATAACAAGGCCAAATGCTATTTCCTTCCTTAATTTCGTGGATTTTGGGCTTCTCATCTCTTTGTTTTATTTTTTTCCTTTGTGCTGCCTAGCAGATAATAGCTCTTTAAATTAAAATAATCAAAAAATATTTCTGTTCATATCAAATTACTAATTTTCTCTTTCATGCTTTATGTTTTTCATTTATTAGTGCTATAATTTCTTATAATAAAGGAAAAATATGAAGTCAATCCACCTAGCAAAAAATAAGATTGATACTTTACCCTGTTCGCTTTTTTTTATCTTAATACTGTGGTTTCACCTATTTTCAATCAGTGTTGTAGCGCAGTGTTTATTCAAAAACATGGATAAAAGATGAAAGCTTCAATTAAAGACCACTTTTTAGTCTTCATTGAAAAGTTCAATGTTCCTGAGAACTTAAAGATCTACATTCCAAAAATATTAAATGAAGAAGAAGTTAAGATATTAAATTTCCTGATAGACAAGGAAGAAAAAATCTCAGATATCATCTCTAAATTTCCTTCGACTGGAACATTACTTATTAAATCTTTATATCAGAGAGGATATCTCATTAGGCAATTAAGAAGAGGAGAAAATTATTATAAGAGCAATACACTTGATCAAATTTTAAAGAGATTTGTTAATCATAGCCAAAAGTTCAAAGATCTAACTGATAAGGAAAAAATTCACTTTCAAGAATTTATTACAGGAATGTATTTGAAAAAAATGAGGGCAAGCAAAAAGCCAGTATACCGTGTTGTGCCGATTGAGGAAACAATTCAGGATAAAAGACAATTAATACCGTATCACAAAGCCATTTATTATATTCAAAAATCATCTGCTCTAGCCCTTATTGATTGCATATGCAGGACAACATTCATGAGATGTAATAAAGCTCGAGAAGTATGCATTGCACTCGGGGAACAGGCAGAATTCTTCGTTGAAAGAGGAATCGGGAAAATGATAGACATTCAAGAAGGGCAAAGAATTCTTGATTTGGCTGAAGAAAGCGGACTTGTACATTCAATTAATAACAAAAAAAATCCTAATTTTCTCTGTAATTGCTGTGAATGCTGTTGTGTGTTTGTCGAGGCGTTAAAAAAAAGGGGAATAATTACCTCGATAGGAAAATCTGGCTTTATTGCCTTATTAGACCTTGAGTTGTGCAATCAATGCGGAATATGCCTAGAAAAGTGCATATTTGGAGCAATCTCTCATGAGAAAGAAATCCTTCAATTTGATGCAGATAGATGTTTTGGCTGCGGTCTTTGTGCTTATAATTGTCCCCTGTCAGCGATTAAATTAGTTCTTAATGAAAACAAATAGAAAAAACCACAGTAATATATTTAAACATTAAGGCTTAGCTCCTCGAATCACAGACAAACTTGGATAAGCAATTAACTAATCGAGCAGCTTTGCGTACATATAAGTATAAATCCTGACAGAGGACAATTCGATCTGTTATAAAGAACGCGGTTTAAAAGATATTTTCAATAAGGATAACGGTGCTGAACCTAGTCACCATGCCGTAGCCGAGTTAATTTCAAATCATTCTTCTTCTCTTCTAAATTTTTGAGTAGGAAAATAAAAGGAAGAATTTATGTCTCTAAAAAATTATTGTTCGTATGTTTTGGCCATATTTGCATTTAGTATAATCCTTTTAGCCCCTTCTCGAGGACCGTCTTTAGACTTTATAAGAATCAACTATGATTCGGCAAAAGAAAACGAATCAAATCCACCGGGATTAGGAAATCCAAAAATTCATAAGCTCACGGAGACTGTTTATGCTATTACAGATCTATATCATTCTGCTGGAAAATTAGCTGGAGTAAATGCCGGAATTATAATTACTTCAGGCAATATTATTTTCATAGATTCTGGTATGACTATCGCTTCTGGCGAATTCCTCTGGGAAGCAGCAAGAAAAAAAATGAAGGGGAAAGAGAAATTATACCTTATCCTTACCCATCACCACTCTGATCACGTTTTTGGAATGCGGGCAATGAAAGAAAAGGGAGCCAAAGTTATTGCTCATAAAATAGTGAGAGCTTCGTTTATAGAATTCGATGGTAAACGATATAAGCGTTTTTTGGTAGAAAGGGCAGGATGGAGCACTGAAAAGGGAGATCTAATATTTGGAGATGTTGTGCTTTCAGAACCTGATCAGCTTGTTGAGCAGGATACTATTTTGAACTTTGATGGCGAAGAAATACACTTAATTTTCACTCCCGGCCACACAACGGATTCAATTTCAGTATATCACCCGAAATCAAAGACGCTCTTTGCTGGAGATACGATTTATGAGGGAATGAGATTAACTACGCGATTCGCCGGGCCTGAGGAATGGAAGCTCTGGATTTTCCAACTCGAGCGTTTAAGAAAACTGGAAATTAATACAATTGTTCCAGGACATGGAAAATTGTGTTCCAAAAAAGAGATAGACCGAAATATTGCTTTTTTAAAAGAACTTCTCAAATAGTTTGAGAAATCTTGCTCTCCCCGGCAGCCTAGAGAGAATCCCCGTTTCTCGGGTTCTCATCATCAACCTCTTTTGCTAAAAAAACTAGCCGCTCATTAGCCTAAACTGCAAATAAAATTGATCTGAACTCAAGTATTTTATGCATCTACTTTTTAACTCGAACATTTTATTGCTAGCTCTTTTCAACCTCTCGTCCTTATTAAATAAGCCCTGAGAACGCATATATTACCATTATTAATCGATTAATCATAGAAATTCCGTAGGAAAAGTAAACCTTTTTGCCGCTTTATACGTCTATAGATATAAGAAAATGAAAATAAAAAAAAGGAGAATAAAATGAAATTAAAAGAAAAAGTCGCGATCTTTGTTGTGGCTCTTCTATTGTCTTTTATATTATTTAGTGCCATTGGCTCGCCCTCGCTGCCTTTGCTTAAATTGGGAAAAGAAGCGGGCAACGAAATCATTTCTAACTATCTGGCCAACGAAGGTAAATTCTAGAATCCTTGATGTGTTACTAGTTAAGGACTTCAGAAAAAATGTAGGAGAGTTTCAGTCTTCCCCGTTCCGTTGACAGATTTTTAACTTGCATGATATATTTAATATACAAAAACCATAATAGGAACAGGAATGGGGAACATATCAAGGCGCAATTTCCTCAGAGATTCATTAATCTTAACCGGATCTTCCTTACTTCTCTCCTCTAAATACTTAGAGCCTTCGACAAAAGCCTATTTAGCCGGAACAGAGAAAAGGAAATATCCTTCTTATCTAGAACTCGAAGAAAAAGGCATCCTTTCCCAAAGAATAGAAAAATTATATTCCATCTTCGAAAACTGTAACCTTTGCCCTCGAGATTGTCGTGTTGATAGAACAAAAGGTGAGACAGGAAAATGCAAAGCCACTTCCAAAGTCAAAGTTTCCAGCGCTTTTCCCCATTTTGGAGAGGAGCGCCCTCTAGTCGGAAGAAGAGGCTCGGGAACAATATTCTTTTCCAACTGCGGCATGAGATGCGTCTTTTGCCAGAACTATGAGATCAGCATCGAAGGTGAAGGAGTGGAAATTTCTGACGAGAGACTAGCTTCTACGATGATAACGCTTCAGAATATGGGCTGTCATAACATAAATTTGGTGACTCCCTCTCATTACGTGCCTAATATTGTCAACGCCCTTCAGAAAGCCATAAGGAGAGGCTTGAGCATTCCCCTGGTTTATAACTGCGCACCTTATGAGACTCCAGAAACCCTGCAACTTCTCGACGGGATTGTTGATATTTATCTCCCAGACTGTAAATTTATGGACCCAGAGCATGCTGCTAAATACTCAGGACAAACCTACAATTATCCATATTATGTTAAGATAGCGCTCAAAGAAATGCACCGTCAGGTGGGAATATTACAAGTTGGCGGAAGAGGAATCGCTGTGAGAGGTCTGATGATTCGGCATTTAATCCTACCTAACAACCTTGCCAGTACTGATGTGTTTATAAAATTTGTAGCGGAGAATTTTCCCAAGAATACATACCTAAATCTAATGGCCCAGTACAGACCAGAATATAAGGCCTTTGATTATCCAGAATTATCCAGGCGCCTTAAAAGAAGTGAATATATTCAAGCAATACAGTTGGCTCGAAAGTATGGCCTAAATCGTCTTGACGTATAATAAAAACCGCATAAAATCGCTGAATCTATAAAAAAAATGGTCAGAAAATAGTCAATTCCAGATAGGCCTGATTCATCTTGTGCAGGTGTTTGATTTATCAATCACACATTGATGCGGAACTAATAGACAAGTTTATGAAATCATTCCTACAGGAATAACCATAAGGTGGCCTTGATGAATCAAGCCCCTACAAATTTGCTTAATCTTTACTTCGATATTTCCAGAAGTCTCTCATCTCGGCTGACTTCAAGCGTCGGTCTTGTCGGTATGCCCAGGAATTTTGCGTAAGAATCAGGCATTCTTCTGTAGTTAAGGACAGCTCTCAGGACCACAGTTTGACCGGCAAGTTTATCCGGAACTGTCCACTGATATTGCTCGATTTTCTCTTCTAATGGTTCCAGCCTGTTTTCAATATCCTTTGTAGCATACCATTGAGCGTAAGTGAAATTACCGTCTGAATCAATAAATGCGCTATGGTAGAGTCTATCTCCTTCGGGCAAACTATCTCTTTCGATCGGCTCGCTGTATCTGCTGTGAGTAGGATAAGCGACTTTACGATTTGTAGTAATAAAATATTTATCGTTAGGATCGTCGGGATTCCTGGGTATTTTTATGTGGTCTAGCTCATTTCCCTCTTTATCATAAACACCCACATGTAGCCAAACATCCCTTTCTTCGGAAGCACCGGTAGGAAATTTGTGTCCCGGGGCTAAATGATGGACTTTTATACTGAAATTTATTTTTTCTCCTGCTTTCAGATCAGTTCCTTCAATATTTATAGTAATCTTTGCAGCTCCCTCAACAAAACCGGTGAAGCCACCTCCAAACCAGTGACCGTGATTTTCATCTCTTACCGGCCCCATTTTGGCGGGTTTGCCGGCAATAGGAGCCATATGACAGGTCTGGCAGGCTATATCCATGGATGGGTAAGGACCGTCCTGATATTCAATCTCTGTGGCTTTAACCCAGACACCGAAATCATTCAATTCGTTGTGACAGATTCCACAAAATTTCGCATCTGCGTGGAGCTCCGAAGTCTCTGTTTCATGGTACGGAGACCAAGGATCTTCAAGATCGCCCCTTTTTGGATCAATCTCAGGGGTAGCGTTCGAAACATAGTTATGATTAAAAGGCGATTTACCTTCAAAATTTTCAATCGTATGACAGAAATCGCAGAAAACACCCCTATCTGCGAACAGTTTTATTCCGCCTTTCTGATTCCAGAAGCTGTCTATTTTTTCTGGACTCGTAGGTGTGGGAGGATAATCGCCCGCTTTATAAGCAGAGGGCGAGTGGCACCCTATACAGCCCGCTTTAAGTCCTTTTACCTTTTCATCTCGACCGGCATCTACTATAGCAAGCTTATTATACTGTGCCTGGAAAAAGTCCCCGGTGAATGCTTTGGACATCTGTGAAGTTTTCCACATTTCAAACTTTTCTATATGACAGCCAAGACAGACCTGGGGATTGTCATAGTAGTTATATTTTTTCTGAGTTTCCTCATCTGTTATATTCTGGCTGAACTTTCCATGACTGGCTCCAAATATTGCTGAAATGAAGAAAATTGCTGCTATTAATACCAAATATCTTGATTTTCTCATTTCTTATCCCCTCCTCTTAAATAAAATTTTGATACTATGGAAAATATACTTTTAAATGTTATTTTATCTGAACTCAATTACTTTATGGCCAGGAATGGATTACCATTTCCCATCCATCTGGAACTCTGCGCTGTCCAACCAGAAGCCTGAGTTTGTCACAGAATCATGCTGGGCCTGCAAAAGATCATAGTGAAATTTCTCTTCATCGCAAATATCAGTGAATATTTTTTTGGCAACGGAGTCATCTGTCTCTGATGCAGCATTTTGGAAAAAGTTAATAGCATCCATTTCAAGCTGCATACCTATACTTAAAGCCTCGGTTTCTCCTTTTCCTTCTTCTCTTTTCATCCGTTCTTTCAATTTTTCGACCAGAGGAGCTTCTCCCTCCAAATCATGGCTGCTGAGATGCTTTTTCCAATCTTTGCTTCCAAGAATTTGGCCAAAAAGATCAGTAAAGGTTTTCAGGTGTTTCACTTCTTCTTCGGCCAGAAACCGGAACATCTTCTTGCCACTCTCGTGTTGCGTAACATCTGCCGCATGATTAAAAAACTTACGGCCGTTGACTTCCAGCAGAATGGCTCCTTTTATCGCATCCTTAACTTGTTGGCTGATTGTTACCATTTATCCTCTCCTTATCGATTATTAAAGTATATCAGTTGATAAGCATTAATTGGATTTAATTTTTTATTTTTTGGCTTTGGCCTCAAGGTAGGAGTCCTTAAAAGCTTTTACAGCAGACTTCAGCTTTTCGACATTTGAGAGATCGGTTGTTTGTTTAGTCTTCATAGCAAAGACAAGAATCTCATGGCATAATGACAGATGTTCTGTTCGGATTTTACGGGCATTATCGTCCTCTTTTTCAACCAGCTTCACTCGTTGTGTCAGAAAATACTGGCTTATAATATGCTGAATTTCTTCAGCATGTTTTTCCTTGTTGGTTATCCAACGGACTATTTGATTAAAGTTAGGCGGCTGATGACCGGCGAGATGCTCTATTTCTTTCATGGCTTTTTCTATAGTCTTAATGTGTTCTTCGATCATGGTAAATCGCATCTCGTCATTGTAAATTCCGCACGGAATCTCACAGTGTGAAAAAACAGCCGGCCTGATTAAAGCAATCATCACCAAAAAAATGAAGACTCCTAGTGTTTTTTTCATGGTATTTCTCCCTTTTTGATTTATTATAAAAAAACTTATCTTTTGGCCCTTATCCTTCAAATTCAATTTCAACTGGGGAGCTCTGCCACAATCCGTGCAGATTGCATCTTTCTTTGGCAATTAATGGATGCGCATGATCTAGGGCTACAACAAATTTGACTTTAGGCTCCGTAAACCTTGGGACAAGATCAACCCGTGCCAGAAAAGTCTCACCTGAAAAAAGCTCTATCCATTCGATGTAATGAGCATTCTCGTTTGGATGTTTCATGTGCTTTCCAACCTCAACCTGAACCTCAAAAGGCTCTCCCTTTTTCACTTTTGTCGGAGATTCAATAACCGGAGTGTGCTTTTTTTCTAAATCCGTCATCTCGTCCACGCTGGCTGATTTAGCTTCATTAACTCCACAAAAAATATCATCTTCACACATAATTTCCTCCATATATTATTTAGAAATCGTTTTATTAACTCTTTAATTCATATTCGCAATTTCTAGAAGAGAAAATGTCTTAATTAAATTCATCTCCTCGTCTTGGCTAAACTTATCTTCTCAAAAAAAGGGCACGCTGGACAAATGCATCGGTCCCCTTTTTTTATCTTCTCGTTCCGTATTATAGTAGCAAAGTCTATATATAATAAATATTCTACGGACCAACGTGAAACATGTCTTGGCCAAGATGGAAATCGTCGACCTTGTAATAATCTGGAAATCTATCAAGCATATCAATTTCCGATTTAATTATGAAATAATGGCTTCTTTCTACCCGTCCTAAATAACCAAGGACCCTTTTACTCTCTTTATCTTCTGCTCGCTGACCTGCGTCTTTATAAAATTCTTCAGACGTCTTTTCAGCTTTAAGTGCTAATTTGAAAATGTCTGAGACTGAAAGCTTTTTTCCCTTCGAAATCTCAATAGGAGGAAGAAAGGATTTTTCTCCAATCTTAAGCTCTTCTTCCGGAAACCTCTGAGAAAAAAGCCTCTCTAAAATTCGGCGATGTTTTTTCTCCTCTGAAATTAGGAATTTCAGCTTAGTTCTCAAAATCTCATTCTTCACCATTTCATAAAGCTTTGAATAGGCTTTGGTCGCTTCTATTTCAGACTTTATAGCTACACCAAAAACTTCCGTAGGAGATAATTTCAAATTTAAACTACTGAATTTGTAAGCATCACCTTTCTTTGCTCCAGCCACAGTTTTTTTCTTTTTGGAAGTATTTATAGTCTCTTTTGCTGCCTTTTTTACAGCCATCTCTTACCTCATCGATTAAAATAAAACGCGCCCAAAAAATATTCATACTATTGGGGAAGCATTATGTCAAGAAATATTATATAGTATTTCTATCTTTTTTGTAAAATTATGTTTTTTTATTTATTACCCGAGTTCTAACGTGCCTTTATAATGCTTTTTGATTATCTCTAATACTTCTTTTGACCGCTTAACTGCAGGTTCCAGCAACTCCTCGTGAGCTAAATTCTGTTTTATTTCTAAGAACTGAAATATTTGTTGAGCCGTTTTTTTATAAAAAGTCTCAGCCCAGATATCATCGGGCGCTTTTTCTCCCCAAAGCTTACGTGGTCCTTCATGACCTCCCTCAGAAAGATACCAATCCTTTATAAGTTGAAAACCACCTTGAAAAATTAGAAAACCAAGGGATGTGGCTGCAGGTGGGATACTCATACTAAGAGATCTTATTGTATTGGTGTGAATTAGCTGCCCCCCTTCATAAGAGACCATTAGATGGCCACCTGAAGGGATGATATTCCCAAGATATTTAAAAAGCTTGCGATCCAAACTGTTAGAGCTTAATATTAAGCCATCTTTTGTTTCTTTCTCGTCTAAAAATCCAAGCTCTTCTGAATATTCTATGTCCATCCACGGTTTCACTCCGTCTTTTCCCCCTACGCTGTAAATGCCCTTGATAACAGGAGAACTACTGAGGTTGCCGTGAGAGTCTCGAAAAAATAATCTAAAGCCCTTCCAGCCGCTAAAACGAAGCTGTTTTAGTTTTCCTAAGTGCAGCGTGTAACCATTCAATTTTATATTTTCAAGATTTTTCAAATGAACTAAATTTTGCATTAGAATTTACAGATTTTAACTGCTCTCTTTCTATTATCATTCGGCGGTATACAAATCGTTTGTTTTTGCCGCCATGATAAAGTCGTTCTGATGAAGACCTTTGATTTTATGCGTCCACCACGAAACTTTGACTCTGCCCCACTCGGTCCCGATTACTGGATGATGTCCTTCTTGCTCTGCTATATCACCTATTTTATTCGTAAACTCAAGAGCTTCTTTAAAATTCTTAAACCTAAACACTCGCTCTAACCGCTTGATATTTTTGCGTTCAACTATCTCCCACCCTGGAACTTGAGGATAGAGTCCCTTAATCTGTAGATCGGTAAGAGTAGGCTCACCGCCGCGGCAGGGAACGCATTTCATCTTTCCAAGAGCTTGTATGTCAGGCATCACTTCACCTCCTCTAATATTTTATTGTGGTTCCTGAAGGTTTTGTATTGTGGTTTGCACCACCTCGGGCATGGCCGGATGGATATGCATCCCGTTGATGAGGGGTCTTACAGTTCCCTCTGTTGTCATGGCGTTAATTACTTCCTGAATGAGGATAGGTGCATAAGGTCCAATAATATGGAAGCCAAGTATTTTGCCGCTGTTTTTTTCTACAATGATCTTAGCAAAACTTTCTTCATCCATCATCGCCTCACCTTTTGCTACCTCTGAATATTTGGCCTTTCCCACCAGTATATCAAAAGCTTTCTTGGCCTCTTTCTCCCTCAATCCCACAGATGCAATCTGCGGATGAGAAAACACAGCATGAGGAACTTTACTGAAATCCATTTTATTCTTTCCTCCATGGATGCTGTTATGCCAGACTAGGCTTGCCTGTCTGTTGGCTGAATGCCTGAACATCTTCTTCCCAGTAGCGTCTCCCAAAGCCCATATGTTTTCTTTGCTTGTTTCAAGATAATCGTTGACTTTAATGTAACCTTTTTTATCTACTTCTACCCCTGAATTTTCCACTTTTAAAAGGTCTGCGTTCGACTTCCTCCCTGCAGCAACCAAGATCTGTTCTGCGCTAAATTCTTTATATTTTCCCGTCTTTTTGTTCTTGGCGATAATTTTATAACTTTTCCCAACCTTCTTAACTTCGAGCGCCTCTGTATTGGTAAAGATTCCCATGCGTTTCTCCATTTCTTTTTTTAAAAAATCAGATATTTCAGGTTCTTCATCTCTAACCAATCTTGGGGCTCTTTGCAGGATTGTCACCTCAGTTCCCATAGCTTCGAAAAAGTGCCCGTATTCCACTGCGATGTATCCTCCTCCTATTATGATAATACTCTTAGGTTTTTGGTCTAGCTCCAGAACACTCTCGTTTGTCAGATAATCTATATTTTTTATTCCTTTTATGGGAGGTATCAAGGGCCTGGCGCCCGAGACGATAAATATTTTCTCGCCTTTTATTTTTTCGCCTCCAACATCCAAGGTATAATCGTCCACAAAAAATCCAACTTCCTCGAGAAAATCCAATTCTTTCACGTATTCAATCCCATCCTGTATGTGGTTTTGACTTCCTTTCACAATTCTCCTCATCCTCTCCATAATGGACTTAAAATCGACCTCTTTTATCTCTGCATGGACGCCCAATTTTGCTGATTCTCGGGCTTCAACAATTCTATCTGCCGGAAATATCAGTATTTTCGTTGGGATACACCCCACATTCAGGCAAGTTCCTCCCAGAGGGCCTTTGTCCACCAGGGCAACCTTTAAATCATGGATCAATGCCTGTTCGACAATAATCGCACCTGCTCCTGAGCCTATGACAACCACATCATATTCCTTCATGGCCGTTACCTCCCCCTTAAATATTAACTCAAATGTATTTATTTTCAAGCAGGACGTATGGTCGGTTGAAAAAGATATTTCTTTACGAATTAAAACAGAAAAGGAATGAACATCTTCGTCCTCCCCATATAAGCAAGATAGGTCTCTCCAAACCTTTCGATGTTCTCATTCTCCTCTACCTTGGCCGTCCCGAATGCGAAGCTAAAAACAAGCAGGAGAATAATGATACCAGGAAGAGACGGATCCTTCAGAAATGCCCCCGCTCCCCCGAGAATAAACGAACTGTAGATAGGATGACGAATGTATTTGTAAGCTCCGCAAGTTACGAGTTGCGAAGTATTTTCGATGTCATCCTTGGGGACTCCAAAGATACGAAGCAATCTAAAACCATGGACTACCACTAGAATAGAGCTAGCCAGAAAAAGCCACGATATGATTTGAACTAAACTAAAGGGATTTCGAAACCAAACATCCACATTAAGTAGAACGAGGCCTATAGCGCTTACAAAGGCAAAGTATCGATAAAACCTGTGTCGATGAGGTCTCTTCAGGGTGAAAACAAGCAGAAAAAGCGAGAGTATTATAAAGATAATAACTTGGATCAAAACTGCCTCCTTCAGGCTTTATGCGGTGGAGAAATCATCTAGTTAGAAAATCAATCAGACCCTATGGTAGCCTTACAATTATTCTAGTGCATACTGACCTGCCCCCTGTCATTGTACCACCTGTAGAGTTAGATTTTTGACCTCATAAGCCTCTGGGGCTGGTGGCTTGTATCCCAAAGAACTATGAGGCCGACACCTGTTATATTCCTTCCGCCAACGCTCTATGAGCACTCTGGCTTCTAATAACGTATCAAAGATCTCTCCATTCAGCAACTCGTCTCTGAGCTTCCCGATAAACGACTCCACATATCCGTTTTCCCACGGACTTCCAGGTTCGATGT
>WVZK01000173.1:31664-33085 GCA_011772475.1 Candidatus Aminicenantota bacterium
CACGGCTTAGGAACATCTCATAGAGCTGATCCAAAACATCCTGATGCTTGATGCTGCGAGCTATATACATTGATAAACATTCCCGTGTGTATTCATCCATGATAACCAGGATACGTAAGGCCCTGCCATTAGTGGTTCTTATCAAGGCCATGTCATAACTCCACACATGGCCCTTCGCTTCGGGATGAAGACGGATGCATGAGCCATCCGTTAGCCATAAACGCCCTCGTTTAGGCTGTTTTGCCGGGACCTTTTCATTCTGATAATAAAAGCATATATTAATTATTCAAGTGTTATTCATTTCTTGAAGATAAAGATTGAGTTTGATAGACTCATAGTCACCGACAGGTCAATGTCTTCAGAACGTGAAAAGAAAGTATACGAAACGCTTGATAAGCTCGGTATTGCCTACACCAAGATTGAACATCCGCCTGTTTTTACAGTCGAACAGGCTGAGAAGCACTGGGGAAGCATAACAGGTGCGCATTGCAAGAATCTTTTTCTTCGCAACAAGAAAGGTAACCGCCATTACCTGGCCATTCTGGAAAGCTCGAAGAGCGCGGATCTCAAAGCATTGACACGGAAGTTGGGTGAAGACAGGCTCAGCTTTGCCTCGCCGGAGCGATTAATGCGCTACCTTAAATTAGAACCCGGTGCGGTTTCTCCGTTCGGGTTGATCAATGACAGTCAGAAAGAGGTTAGGGTAGTTATCGACCAGGATTTGAAAAACGCGGAACGCATAAATTTTCACCCCAACGTCAACACAGCGACAGTAGGGATTGATATCACGGATTTTGAAAGATTTCTGTCATGGTGCGGGAACAGTATCCGTTATCTACAGCTCTGAGAGTTTTCTTTCTTCTTTTTCTTTGAACATCAGCTTTTCGTTTTTTTAGGCTTTTTTTCTCTGCCGCCCAGTTTCTCCATTATCCTGATACGCCAAACCCAGATTATAAAAATAACCAATACAGATAATATTCTTAGAACGGAGGAAGTAGTGAAAAAATTGAATATTCCGTGGAAGAAGGCTGCAAGTAGAATTCCCGCTGCAGAGGCCTTAAATATTGGTTTCTTATGAATGCGCGCATTTCCTACCGTATAGCCCCAGATTGAAGAAAATATCGTGTGCGTTAAAGGTGAAGTAATTGCACGGCCAAAAAGCTCAAAACCGCTCATATATACCAAATAACCCATGTTTTCGTAGCTTGCAAATCCAAGCGCAATTACTGATGCATAGACAATTCCATCAATCTTCTCATCAAAACATCTAAAAGTTGCTATTATGACTAAGAAAGGAAGAAATTTAAAAAACTCTTCCACTATTCCAGTGACGCCGATGCTATAAAAAAGGAACTGAATTCTGTTGCTTTCCATCATAAAACTGGGATCATCCGGCAATCCTATAAGAGGAAGGATTGTGT
>WVZK01000012.1 GCA_011772475.1 Candidatus Aminicenantota bacterium
TAAGGGTGATGGAATTACCCTAAAATTCACCCTTTGAAATCCTCCCCTCTGGTGATTGACGCAATAGCCGATCTCTGCAACCATATGTAACTGACAGGGCTCAGCTTTAGCTCCAAGATTAGAAAGGTGGCAAAGCGATGAGAGAGAACTTGAACATGAATATCATCGTTGAATTCGGTTGTCAAAAATTGTCAAATTCCTCATTTTTCAATGAACTAAAATGAGATATTATAAGGAGAAACTCTTAGATTTATTTTTAAATTGACAAAGCAAAATTTTTTTGATAGTAGTAGCTTAATCAAGATGAGCAAAAAAACTTACTCACCCGCAAAGCAAAGAGCTGTATATCCAGGTTCATTTGACCCTATAACAAGCGGGCACGTTGACATCATTCAAAGGGGACTAAAGATTTTTGATAAAATACTGGTTGCGGTCCTAGAGAATCCTAAAAAAAAACCTCTCTTCACGACTAAAGAAAGGATGAGTATGATCCAGGATTATTTCGTCGATCAAGGAAATATCGAGGTAAAAGCCTTCGATGGTCTGCTAGTTGAATTCGTAAAAAATAATAACGCCAATATTGTGATAAGGGGTCTAAGAGCCATCTCAGATTTTGAATATGAGTTTCAAATGGCCTTGATGAATCGGAAGCTCGACCCAGAGATAGAGACTCTTTTTATGATGCCCAATCTTCGCTATTCTTTCCTTAGTTCAAAATTAGTGAAGGAAATCTTCATGTTAGGGGGCGGATTAAAAGATTTGGTCCCAGAGCAAGTAGAAAAAAAACTTAAGGAAAAATTCAAAAAAAGCGCTCACGCATAAGCTTACTACTAAAAGGAGAGAGAAAATGTTTGGCCTTAGTAAAGCGAAAGGACTTGTTGGATTAGACATCGGTTCCTACTCTATTAAAGCTATCGAGTTAAAATCTAAAGCAAAAGAAAGAGAAGGCTCTTTTGAAGTCGAAAAGGTAGCTCTAGAATTCCTGCCTCATGACGCAATCGTAGAGGGAACAATCATGGACTCCGAAGCTGTAGTCGAAACTATAAAGATGATATTTGATGAAAACAAGATTACAAACAAAAACGTCAATATCGCTGTCTCTGGCAGTTCAGTAATTATTAAGAAGATATCTCTTCCCTCCATGGAAACAGAAGAATTAGCTGAATCCATCATCTGGGAAGCAAGACACAATATCCCCTATCCCTATGAAGAGACAAGTGTGGATTATGCTATCTTGAGACCATCCTCTGGTTCAGAAAAAAAAGCTTTAGACATTCTTCTCGTGGCGGCAAAAAAAGAAAAAATCACCAATTACAGTAATGTTGTTCAGCAGGCCCGCAAAAACTTAGAAGCAATAGAAGTGGATGCTTTTGCCCTACAAAATGCGATGGAGATAAATTATCCGGAGGATTTCCGAGAAAAAACAACTGCTTTAATCAATCTTGGGGCACACACAACCAATATCATAATTACCGACAGGGAAACGCCTCAATTATTCCGAGATCTCTCCATAGGCGGCTACTTTTTCACAGAGAATATAAGAAAGGACCTTGGCGTCAGCTCAGACGAGGCTGAAAAAGTGCTTAAGGGAATTCCTGTCAAAGATATGCCTGCTGAACAGACACAGGCTGTGATTGACACCAACACCACAAACCTCCTTGAGGAAGTTGAAAAAACATTCTCCTTCTACGAGTCTGGTGAAGGAGGGGAGAGGAAAATTGATAAAATCCTCTTGAGCGGCGGATTATCCAAGCTAAAAGACCTGGCACAATCCTTCGAACAGAAGTTTAATACAGATACAGAGCTTTTCAACCCTTTTAGAAATATATATTATAATGAAAAAAAATTAGATTCTGTATATCTCAGAGATATGGCCTCGCTCTTTGGAGTGGCTACCGGACTAGCCACCAGGAGGATGGAGGAATAGAATCATGATTAGGATAAATTTATTAAAGCCTGAAGCAAAAGAACTCCCAGTAGAAGAAGTCAAAAGGGAAATAAAACCTCCAAAAATGAGCTTGATCTATCTTTTCGTTGTATTTGCGGCGGCAGCTCTTTTCTTTTATCAAAGAAGTGCTTTAAACAAAGAGAATACTCTCCTGGAAGCAGCGCAAATAGAAAAAAATAAGCTCAGTGATGTCCTGAGCAAGTTGGAGGAAGCACAAAAACTAAAAAGCCTTTTCGAGAGAAAAATTAATCTTATAAACCAGTTAAAACCCCAACAGCAGCTTGCTGTAAGGATAATGGATGAGCTAAGCAAACACATTCCTTACTATGTCTGGCTTTCAGAAGCAACCTATACCAAACAAACCGTTCACTTAAAAGGGAAAGCTCTTTCCAACAACTTGATCGCAGATTATATCTACAGTTTAGAAACAAGCCCATATTTCTTCAACGTCAATCTTCTCTCATCCACTCAGAGGACGACAAGAGATAATCAATACTTAGAATTTGCCATAAATGCAAATTATACTCTCGAACCAGAATCTGAGTCCTCACCAGGAGAAGATGTAAGTGAGGTGGCAAAATGAAAGATTGGCCTTGGTACGGACACGTTCTTCTGGCGGTGATAATTTTTGCCCTACTTTTCTTTGTCTATTTCAAACCCCAAAACAGCAAACTGGCTGCAGTTAAAGATGAGAGGGAGAAGACTGAAGCAGAGGTAGCGAATCTGAAGCAAAAAAATCTGCAGCTGAGCAGAATAGAAGAGGAGTTAGTTGACTTGAGGAAAATCCTGAACGAGCTCGAGGCTATTATTCCTAAAAGGAAAGAGATATGGGACATTTTAAAGAAAATGCAGCAGCTCGCCATTAATTCTCGTCTTAATATAGTAAAATTTCTCCCTAAGGGAGAAGTCGACATGGAATTCTACTATGAGTGGCCGATTTCAATAGAAATAACAGGTAATTATCACAATCTGGCGATCTTCTTCGACCGCCTGAGTAATTTTTCGCGTCTCTTCAATATAGAGGATTTCTCGATTAAATCACTTGGAAAACAGACAGAAACCTCCACTATATCTGCAGCCTATACAGCAAAAACATACATCTTTCGTGAGGAGACTCTTCCCAGTGAGGGGAGCAGATAAAAGAAAAAAATGAAAAAAATATTATATCTCACCCTTTTATTCAGTCTTCTTTGTCTTTTTATTCTTCCCGTCTTATCTCAAAAAGAAGAAAAAAAGGATTTGGCGAAACAACTGACCACTGAGATGCCAAAAAGGACTTTCCCCACTTACCAGCGTGCAGGTAGGAAAGATCCTTTTATGGATTTATTATCAAGCAGAGATACCATGAGAGAAACTTCACCTACCGGAAAGCCTGAAATTTATATCGACGATATTACCCTTATAGGTATTGTCAAGGCCAGAGGAAAATACACAGCTATAGTAACCGGTCCTCAGGAATTCCCGTTGTTCATCAAAGTAGGACAAAGATTCTCTGACGGCTTTGTTTTGTCAATTGATGCATCTAAAATAACTTTCCGGAAAACAAAAGAAAGAGGTTTTCCTTTGTTTAAACCAAAAGATATTGTAAAAGAAATTCATCCAGAGGAGCGGTAAGATGAAATTGAAAAATTTGTTCCAAATCCTTTCGGTGTTTTGTCTTCTTGCCTTATTAAACGGCTATGCTCTTAACAATGAAGACCTGGTCACCATAAATGAGATATCTGTCAATCCTGAAAAGCTTAATACTCTAGTTGTATTTAAAACGAGCGCGCCTCCAGCCATCTCTAAGACCTACTTTTTAAAGGATGCTCCTTCAACAATTGTGCTTGAGTTTGATAACGCTGAGACAGCAGAAGATTTTCAAATCAATCTGGGAGAATCTGTACTCGTTGAGGACATAAAAGTAGAAAAAATAGAGGATAACGATATCCATGTTCTGATCGAGATGAAGGAGCAGGTGCCATACAGAATCTATGCCGACCAAGAACAAACCACTGTAGAGCTGAATAGGATCCAAAGAACTCTAAACGGGTATATCATCGACTCTGCAACAGAGGAAGAACTCAGCATGTGGCCTAAGAAACAATTGCTCTTTAAGGAAGTTGGCATATTTGAGCAAAAGGGCATTGTTAACGTCACGGCAAAACTGGACGAAAAAGCGATAACCCAGATATTTGCTCTTGAAAACCCCCTGCGTCTGGTAGTTGACTTCTTCCATACATATTATCCTGATCCCACCTTCCGCTATCCGCTGGGAAAGATGGATATTCAAAGAGTAAGAACGGGACAATTCGAAACGGCTCCCCCGTACACAATCGCCCGACTTGTCTTCGACCTGGATAAGCCCAAATTCTACGCTTTGTACCCTGAGAATGAGAATTTTATCTTCCAATTCTATGAAGATGAAGTAGCTCGAGTCGCTCCCGCCATGGCCCCCCCAACTCCAAGGCCAGCTCCTCCGGTTCCCCCGACTCCAACTGAAGAGGTGGTGCCTCCGGCGCCAGTCGTGCCGGCCGAGGTTCCCGTAGAACCAACTCGTGTTCCAGAAATTCCTGTCACCCCAGTAAGGCCTACAGTCCTTGAAGCACCAGAAGTAAGATATACTGGCGAAATTATCAGCATGAAATTTAAAGATGCTGACCTCAGAGATGTTATTCTGTATCTGGGACATTTTGCCGGCCTGAACGTGGTCTTCGATCCAGAAGTGAGGGGGACTGTTACCTGCGACTTGCAGGATGTTCCCTGGGATCAAGCTCTCGATATTATTTTAAGGCTAAACAAAATGGGGAAGACAATTGAAGGGAACGTCCTCCGAATTGCTCCTATCGCAGTTCTAACTCGAGAAGACGAAGAGCAGAGAAGACTAGAAGAAAGCAAAGAATTAGCCGGTCCTGTCCAGGTTAAAGTGTTTGACCTCTCTTACGCCAAAGCTGGAGATGTTGAAGGTCTGCTGAGGACCAAAATCTCCCAAAGGGGAGAAATCATTGTCGATGAGAGGACGAACACTTTGATCATTTCTGATGTGGTAAACAGAATCGATACCCTTGAAAAACTCATCGCTGTCTTTGATACGCCAACCCCACAAGTTTCTATCGAGGCCAGGATTGTGGAGGCCACTTCCACCTTTGTCCGCAACCTGGGTATCCAATGGGGATTTCGCGGTTATGTAGATCCTCTTCACGGCAACCAGACATCTCTAACATTCCCGAGTGACATAGAAGTCGACGGAGCTCTGATCCCTCAAGGAATCACCACCAAAGGAATCGGAGGGCCCTTGGGCGGTTATGCTATAAACCTTCCTGCTCCTGCTTTCAACACCGCAGTCGGTATCTCTTTTGGCAGCATCTTAGATACCTTCAGGTTGGATATGGCAATTTCTGCTCTTGAAACTTCGGGTCAAGGCCAAATCATCTCCAGCCCCACAGTAACCACTCAGAATAACAAGCAGGCGGAAATCCTTCAAGGAAGGCAGATTCCTGTCCAGACTGTAGCCAACTTTACCACAACCACAAGATTCGTTAATGCAGCCTTAGAGCTTAGAGCAACTCCTCAAATCACGGCTGAAGGAACAATCATCATGGATATTGAAATAAGGAACAACGCTGCTGACTTTGCCAACCTGGTCAACGGAATTCCTCCCATAACTATGCAAAGCGCCACAACTACGGTCATGGTCATAGACGGAGGGACAACCGTTATTGGAGGAATTTACAGGACTGAAGATTCTTTTACTCGAGAGAGAGTTCCGCTGCTCCATAAGATTCCCATTCTGGGAGGCCTTTTCAAGAATTTCGCTCGAACAAGGCAAAACCGAGAGCTGATCATTTTTATAACTCCTCGAATAATAAAATAACAGGAAATATAAAATGAAAAGAACAAAAAATTCCTTAAAAATCACAGCAATCCTTTGCGTTTTTCTGTTCCTTCTTTCTTGCGATTACGATTTGACCAGAAGCGAAAAGTCAGGCGTGGTTCTCACAGTCGTAAGAATATACGGAGATGATGGCACGGGAGGAGATGCAGATTATCTTATATCAGATGTCGACGTAGGAGGAACCGCCTTTACAGATCCGATTATGGTTACCCTGGAGGCGAAGTTTAAGAAACCAGTCCCCCTTGCGACTACAGAATCCTACAAAACCAGCGTGATGATTGACCGCTACACGGTCACTTACATGACCTCTTATAATGGAGGCGGCACTGGAGGAGTGGACGTCCCCTTTGCGTTCGAAGGCAGCCTCTCAGCAGTTTGTGAAGTTGAAGGTACTGTTGACCTCGATATCTTAGCTGTGAGGGCGGAAGCCAAGACTGTCGCTCCCCTTGCAGGCCTGGCTGCCCCCACGGTCTTACCTATAGTAGCCAGATTCGATTTTATCGGCCATGACTTGGGCGGCAATCCTGTTCAAGCTACAGGCTATATGACAATATATTTTAGCGACTGGGCGAATCCCTAAGAATATTTTTCCTCCTGAAAGGGGACAGGCTACTTTTTCATGTAGGGATTTGATTCATCCCCACCTTTTTAAAAAGCAGCCTGTCCCTTTTTTTTACTCATAAATTTTGTAGGGGTTTGATTCATCAAACCCACCTTTTTAAAAAGTAGCCTGTCCCTTTTTTACCTTTTTTTATCCTGATCCCGAGAACCTCATTCGTAAACCCAAACTGACTTTCTCAATTTTATTGTCTTCAACGCTTCTCTCAAAACTTTGTCCAAATCTTTCTTCCTGCGTGCCTTTAAGATGACCTGAACTCTGTTTATCCCTCGCACCTTTGAAACTGAGGCCAGCGCTGGACCCAAGATCTCTACAGCACCGTCAAAGCTTTTCACCCGAGTTGAAAATTCCCTTGATTCCCTGGCCACGGTCCTTAGATTCTCGCCCTGGAATAATATTTCAGCCATACTGGAAAAAGGCGGATAATTCATGAGGCGGCGGAGCTTCAACTCCTCCCTAAAAAAGGAAAAATAATCTTTCAAGGCTGCCTGACGTATACTGAAATGCTGGGGGAGGGCTGTCTGGATAATAACCTCCCCCCTGTTATCGCTCTTGACAAACTCTATCATCCGGCTCAATGTCTGAAAAGTTTTTTGACTGGCTCGGTAATCTGCCAGGGTAAGGATTGTTTCTGGGAAGAGGATAGCAACCAAAGACGCAGGAGGTAATTCTACCTGATGAGCCAAGAGCTGGGTTCCAACCAGAATGTCAATTCTCCCGCTCCAGAAGTTACGAAGGATTCTCTCCTGCTCTCTCTTGTTCAGGTCAGTCGTAAAAAGCGCTATCCTGCCCTGAGGGAAAATTGTTTTTAATTCTTCCTCAACCGCTTCGATACCCGCACCTCTTTCTCTTATCATCCTGCTCCCGCAGTCAGGGCAGCGAATCATTTTTGCAACGGAGTAATTGCAGTAGTGGCAAACCAATCTCTCTTCTCTCTTATGATAGGTCAAGGCAATATCGCAATGAATGCAGCGGGAGATGTAATTGCACCTTGAACAGAATAGAAATGAAGCGTATCCTCGCCGGTTAAAGAAAACTAAAATTGGCTCTTTCTTCTCTAGTCTTTCAGATATATTTTGCCTGAGCTTAGAGGAAATCAATCCTCTTTCCTGCCTGTCATCAACGATTTCGAACTTCGTCTTTACTACCTCAGCATCTAAACAAAAAAGATACTTTCCTTTTCTGGCCCTGTAAAATGCCTCGACAGAAGGAAGGGCTGACCCATAAACAAGCGCCGCTCCTTCATGCTTTGCTCTCAACCAGGCGCCCTTTCGGGCATCATAGGACGGGCTCTCCAGCTGATAGTATGAGTCATCCTCCTCCTCATCGACAATAATCAAACCCAGATGGTCAACAGGAGAAAATAAAGCTGAACGGGGACCAACAACCACATCCGCCTCTCCCTCTTTTATCCTCCGCCACTCGGCCTCTCTCTTACTCTCGGATAATTGACTGTGAAGGAGAGCCACCTTTTCTCCAAGCCTTTTCTCAAACTTCTCTATCAGGGTTTGTATCAAGGTAATTTCCGGAACCAAGAACAAAACTCTACGGCCCCTTGCCAGAATCTCTTTTATCAAACTGGAGTAAACAGCCTCTCTCTTCGCTGGAGGGCCGTAAAGGAAAAAAGGTGAAAAGACTTTCTTCTCCAATTTACGAGTGATCTGATCAGCTACCTCTCGAGACTGGGCATCCAACGAAAAATCTATTTCAAGCTGAGTCTGGGCAGCGGAAACGGCTGTAGCTGTTTTTTCCCTTGCCTTCTTTACTTCCTTCTTGACGAAGATGAAACCTTTCTTTTCCAGCCGGGATAGAAGAGGGGAAAGATTCTTGACCTTGAATTTCCTTTTAAGGAAGAGAGCGCTGTAGCTTCTTTTTCGGAAAAGGCCTAAGAGTTCCCTCTCATCTCTGGAGAGATCCTGACCCTGGAGCGCTGCACTTCCCTTATCAGAGATGCCGACCGTCGTCTTGCTTTTGAGCATAAATGAAGGCGGGAGAGAAGCCTGAAGAAGCTCTCCCCAGGATGAGTAATAATAAGCGCACAGCTTCCGAGTAAAAGACAGGAAAGACGAGGAGAAAATTGGCTCATCATCCAATACTTCCGCTATTTCTTTGAGCTTAATCCCCGGGGAAATCCTTCTTTTCCTGAGCTCTACGATAAATCCTGTCAGCGTCCTCTGACCGAGGGGCACGAGCACTCTCGAGCCGATTTTAGCTCTTTCCTTGCAGGATTCAGGAATAACGTAGGAAAAAGACTGGTCTAAGGGAAGGGAAAGGATAACTTCTGCATACAAGGTCATTTCTTGCCCAGGAAGGCCATTACTTTCTGCATGTCTTCCCAGACCATTTTCTTGATCTCTTTATTGCCTTCGTTTCTTATAATATAAGAAGGATGAAAGGTCGGCATCACTTTTATATTATTAAACTCATAGAAACTTCCTCTCAAGGCTGTCATCCCCAGTTTGCTCTCGATAAAAAAGTCAGCAGCCACTTTGCCCAAGGTTACTATGACCTTGGGCTTTATCATTCCTAGCTGTTCCCTTAGATAATCCTGGCACACTTCAATTTCCTGCTTGTGGGGCGTTCTATTCTCAGGAGGTCTGCACTTGACAATATTTGTTATATAAACTTCTTCTCTTTTAAACTTCATTGCCTGGATTATTTTTGTCAGAAGCTGCCCTGCTTTTCCCACAAACGGCCGCCCCTGAATGTCCTCATCGCGGCCAGGCGCTTCGCCCACGAACATAAGCTCTGTTCCAAGGTTCCCCTCTCCGGGGACTGCGTTTTTCCTCCCTTGAGAAAGTGGACATTTTTGACAGGTGAGTATCCTCTCCCTTAGAGAAAGATAAGGGGATTCTTTGGAAGAGGACGGCGATGTAACAAATTCGGCTCCGAGCTCGGAATAAAATTTTAGCTTATCCTCTAGGCGATCGATGAGTTTTCGAGCTTTATCTTCCAAGGATATCCTCTACTCTATCCAAGATTATTTGGCTTATCTCAAGCTTACTCTTTTTTTCCGTATGAATCGTTTTACCGTCAGGAAAAATGAGGATCACTTTATTAAAATCCGACTCAAAACCTGCTCCCTCATCTAAAACATTGTTGGCCACAATCAAATCAAGGTTTTTCTTTTTCATTTTTTTGAGAGCATTATTGACAACATCTTCTGTCTCGGCTGCAAAGCCGACCACGATTTTTGTTCCTTTCTTCGAGCTTAATTTTTGCAAAATATCCTCTGTCGGCACCATATCAATTTTTTTCTCTAATTTTTCTTTTTTTATTTTTTGAGCAGACGTCTCAGCAAACCTGAAATCTGAGATGGCCGCTGCCATGATGATGATATCCGCCTTGCCGAAGTGGGCCACGACCTCCTTCTCCATCTCCTGGGCTGTCTGGACTTTCTTTGACTCTGCATCTGGTGGGGGAAAAATATGAGTCGGCCCTGAAATAAGAATGACTTCAGCCCCGCGTCTCAGCGCTTCCTCTGCAAGCTCATACCCCATTTTTCCTGAAGAGCGATTAGTGAGAAAGCGGATCGGGTCCAGGAATTCCCTTGTCGGTCCGGCTGTTACTAAAACCGTTTTGCCTTTTAGGCTTTCGCTCTTCTTTATCAATCTCAGCCCTTCTTCAACGATCTTCTCGGGAGACGCTAACCTCCCCCACCCTGTTTCCTTGCAGGCTAAATATCCTTTCTCTGGCTCAACAAACCTTACTCCGACGGCTTTAAGTTTCTTGATATTCTGCTGGGTTTGCCGATGAAGATACATGGCCTCATTCATCGCTGGGGCAATAAGAACGGGACACTGGGAAGCCGCATAGAAGGTCGATAAGAAATCGTCAGCCACTCCGGAAGCGAATTTTCCAATCATGTTTGCTGTGGCTGGGGCAACGAGCAGAAGGGAGGTCTCCTTCGCCAGCTCGACATGGGGAATTTCGTCTGAGTATTCTTCATCATAAGGGTCAACTAGAGCCTTTTGCCCAGAGAGGGCACTAAAAAGAAGAGGAGAAATCAAGCGTGAAGCGTTCTTTGTCAGGATAACCTGAACCTGAAACTTCTGCTTCTGGAAGCCACGGATTATTTCACAAGCTTTATACAGGCTAACAGAGGAACACGCTCCCAACGTAATCTTAGCCATCATAACCTCTTATTTATCTTCAGAGAAACTGCGAAGAATGGGAACAATTTCTTTTTTCTTAATGTCGAGACGACATCTCGTGCTTAAAATAATAGCTGCCAGTTCATTCACAGCTTTTTCGAACTCGTCATTTATGATGATATAATCAAAATCAGGATAAAACCTGATATCTTTTCTGGCTACTTCAAGCCTTTTCTTTATCGAATCCGGGCTTTCCTGGCCTCTCTCTTCAAGCCTCGTTTTAAGCTCTTCGAATAAGGGGGGCAGGATAAAGATGAATACCCCTCTCTTTAACTTTTCTTTTATCTGCTCGGCACCTTGAACATCGATGTCCAGGAGGAGATCTCCCAGGCTTCCTTTTTTTTCTATTTCTCTCCTGGAAGTTCCGTAATGATTACCGTGGATGACAGCCCACTCAGCAAATTTATCCTCTCTAATCATCTGCTCAAACTCGGACTTTGAAACAAAATAATAATCCCTGCCTTCTTTCTCTGAATTTCTCTTTTCCCTGGTTGTGTGGGAAACTGAAAACTGCACATCTTTCACTTTTTCCATAACTTGCCTGACTAGAGTGGTTTTTCCGCATCCAGACGGGCCAGTGATGACAAAAAGCATTAAATCTCTCCTTTAAATGGGGACAGGCCCCATTTTTTCCATTTTCACTTTTTTCATCGTCATTCTAAATGAAAAATGGGGCCTGTCCCCTTTTATTTTCTTTTTTCACTTTTTTCATTTCTATTCTATGTTCTGGACCTGCTGACGTATACTCTCCACCTCTCCCTTTATGGTCAAACACCCTTTTACTATTTCAATATCCTGGGATTTAGAATTTATGGTGTTAGCCTCCCTGTAAATCTCCTGGGCGACAAAATCCAGCTTTTTACCCACAGGTTCCTCTCTCTCTGGAGAAAGGAGGTCGAGGACATAACCCAAATGTGATTTTAACCTCGCTATTTCTTCTGCCACATCATATCGTTGAGCAAAATAAGAGGCCTCCTCTGCAATCTTTTCTTCTGAAAGCGGGGCTTCATGCTTCAACTCTTTCAAACGTTTCCTGAATCTTTCTCGGATGAAAACAGGCTGTTTTTTGATAAGCTTTTCTATCCTGCCAACAACCTCCTTTATATTCTGAATATGCTTTCGAATCTCTTTTCCTATTTCCCTTCCTTCTCTTTTCCTCATTCTCACGACTTCATCCAATGCTTTCTCAAAACTACTTTCCAGGAAGGCCACCTCTTCCCCGCTGAAATTCTTTCTCTTGAACTCTGCTACATTAGGCAGGCTAAACATATTCTCCGCAGAAAAATTCACGCTTTTTCCCATCTGGGAAGAAAGTTTGTCAAGAGAAGAAAGGATTTTCTGGAGAAGGTCTTCATTGATGCGAAGCTCCCAGAACGAAGGGTCCAGGTAATTCAGTTCAAAGAAAACTTCAATCCGCCCTCTGTGCAGTTTCCTCTGAAAGATTGCTCTAAGCTTGTTTTCTACCATGCCAATCTGAGCACCTCGATAACTCCAGTCCAAGAAGCGATGGTTTAAACTTCTTATACTGATCTTGGCGGCAAGAGTCTTGGAATCAAACTTCTTCTCTGCAAATCCTGTCATGCTCTGGATCAATGTACCATATCCTCCTCTTCTAAAAACTGCAAATCATGCAATTTTTTATAAATTCCATCTTTCCTGCAGAGCTCCTCGTGGGTTCCGATCTCGGTGATTCTGCCCTTGTCAAGCACAAAAATTTTATCAGCACTCCTCACAGTGGACAACCTGTGAGCTATAACAAAAGTAGTTCTGTTCTTCATAAGGTTGGCCATAGCTATCTGGATCAATCTCTCTGATTCATAATCCAGGGCCGAGGTGGCCTCATCCAGAATAAGAATAGGAGGATTCTTAAGCAAAGCTCTTGCAATCGCCAACCTCTGTCGCTCTCCACTGGAAAGCAAAGTTCCCATTTCTCCTATGATAGTGTCGTATTCCTTGGGAAGCTTCATTATAAAATCGTGGGCTTTGGCAGTTTTAGCCGCCTCTATGATCCTATCCGTAGAAATCTTGTCCAGGCCGTAGGCAATATTGCTTCGCACCGTATCGTTAAAAAGAATGAGCTCTTGAGTGACAAGACCTATCTGTGCCCGAAGAGAGGAAAGAGTTACTTCCCGGATATCAATACCATCTATAGTAATTTTTCCCGAAGTAGAATCATAAAAACGGGAAAGAAGATTGATGATGGTCGTCTTCCCTGCCCCGCTCAACCCAACAAGGGCAACGGTTTCATTGGGCATGACTTCAAAACTCACCTCATGAAGAACAGGCATCATCTCGTCGTAGCCAAAAGATACGTTTTCGAACTTGACACTGCCCTTAACAGGAGGAAGAGGGTAGGCCTTTGGATGCTCTACAATCTGAGGTTTGCTGCTTAGAATCTCCTGTATTCTTTCATAACAGGCTACTCCCTGCTGGATAGTGTTGTTGGCCCTGCTCAAGCGCTTTATAGGCGTGTAAGAATAAAAAATGGCAACGACAAAGGAAACAAAATCGCCAGGGCTTATATGCCCTTGAACTATTCTCGTCGCGCCCAGGGCAAGGACGAGGGCTCCGACGACACCCCCCAGAAATTCCATGAAGGGAGAGGATAAGCTTCCTGTCAGGGCCAGCTTAAGGCTCGTTTTGAAATAGTTCATCGTGGCCTGGAAGAACTTCTTTATTTCAAATTTTTCCATGGTGAAAGCTTTGACTATCTTGTTACCGGTTATAGTCTCGTGGAGAAGATTGTAGATTTCAGCCATCTTTTGCTGACTCAGCAGTCCTTTCTTTTTGAGTTGACGGCTGAAAAGTGCCAGAGGGATAACAGCCACAGGAGCTATGACAAAAGAGATCAGAGCCAGCCGCCAATCAGTGATAAATATATAAACAAGAAGGGCAAGAAGGATAAAAATTTCCTGGATGAAATCACCCATGCTTCCTGCGACTGCAACTTGGATTCTATCAACATCGTTTGTTAAACGAGACATCAAATCACCCGTGGATTTATAGTCAAAGAAATCCGAAGACTGGTAGATGATGTGTCCAAAAAGCTCGTCTCTCAATTTTTTGCCGACTTTATATCCTATAGACCTCATAAAAAAGGAAGAAAGAAAAGTAAACAATCCTTTGCCAAAGATAACTATCACCAGGAGCAAAGGAATGAGCCAGATAAATTGCTCCTCGGCAGCTTGGAGTTTGCGAAAAACAAAATCTATGAGACCCGCCCTTCCTTCAGATGTTGGAGAAGTCCGCTGAAGGAACATCTTATCTATGATAGGCTGGACTAAATTGACAAATACGTATGTAAAAAAAGCGGCAAACGAGCTAAATATAAAGGCGAGAGAGAGCCTCTTTTTTTCTCCGAGAGTGAGCTTGAAAAGCTGGAATATTTCTTTCATTCTTTAAGCCTGGGGCCCAGAGATAATTTTCTCTGCAATCTCAAACGCATTCAAAGCCGAACCTCGAGTTAAATTATCCACTACCGTCCAAATCCAAAAGCTATTGGGAAAAGACTCTTCTTTTTTTATCTGGCCGATACAAATTTTCTCTTCTCCTGCCACCGCAACAGGGCCCGAAAGCTCTGTAGGGGAAAGTTTAAAAAAGGAATGCTTTCTGATAAGACTTTTTAATCCCTGGATGTCTGTCTTTTTCTTCAATTCTAAATAGCTCATAAGCGAATAGGTATGGAACACTGGGGCTTGGATGATGGACAAAGAGAGAAGAAAACGGTGAGGGTGAAGAACTCTTCTTATCTCTGATGTGATTTGCTTCTCAACAGACATAAAGCCATCTTTATCGGCCTTCTCTGTTTGAGAGAGAAAATTAAAGGCAATCTGCTCCTTGAACACTTTCTTGGAAAGAGAAGAGCTGCTCAGAAAAGCATAACTCTGGTCAGCCAGTTCTTCGATGCCTGATTCTTCAAAAGCTGAAACAGGCTGAAGGATGAAAGAAACGGCTTTTAAGAGTCCAAATTCCTTGAGTATAAAATGAAAAAGATGAGAAAGGACAACAGTTACAGGATGAGGATTGGCTATAAGACCGGGTCTTTTTTTTAGGATAATCTCATCATTCACTCCAGCCACAACCACCGGTATCTTTTCTTCAGTATTAAACGTTTCGCTTAAATCGATTGCCTGAAATTTTTGTTTTTGAGCAAGTGCCCCAAATTCCTGGTTCACTTTTTTTTCTGCCGCCAGAAAAACCAGGTCACTTCCAGAGAGAGACTCCTTGTCGAGATGACGGATAACTTTGGGTTCTCCCCGAAACTCGGTCAGCTTGCTGTATTCTTCTTCCACATCTGGATCGAAGAAATCTATATCCTTAAGAGGAAATTTCTTCTGGCTCAAAACATTTTTTATCTCTTTCCCGCGCAGAGAATCTGACCCGATCAAGGCAACCCTTGGCTTTTTTGTCTCTCTCATTTTTTCAGTAACTGAATTATTTGTGGGTTTTTCTGTATTCAGTCATGAGGTAGTACATCTTATCTTTAAGAAAAAGCTTCTTTTTCTTAAACTCTCTTTCCTCCATCTTTTCTATCTCTGTCAGGAAATTCTTCTGCTTTAACTTTTCGAGTTTCTTTTCAAGCTGTTTGTGCTGTTTGTAGGCTTTTCTAAAAGCTTCGTCTTTTTTTAAAAGAAGCTCCTTCAGCTCATTTTCTTTCATTCAGTTTCCTCCGTTTAAAAGAATATCACAACGAATTTCCTAATTCAATTTCATAAGTTCTTCAAAAATTTTCTCCAATCGATCGGCCAGAAAGGACCAGGAAAAAGTCAATATTTTCTCGTATCCAGCGCCGGCGATTCGAAGACGAAGCTCTTCATCTTTAGCCAGCCTTCTGATTTGACGCCTTAGCAAAAGCGGATGAGGAAAAGGAACAACCAATGCGGTTTGGTTGTGAAAGGCAAAATCCTCAGTTCCACTCCGGGTGCAGACGACAGGAACCTGACAGGCCATAGCTTCTGCTGTGGTATTCGACCATCCTGCCCGCCTCTCAGCACTCACAAAAATGTCCGCCTGGGAATACAGCCAGGCCATTTTGCTCTGAGGTAGATTCAGGTGAAACTCATAAGGGACGGTAGATTTGATCATCGGTCGCGGGTCTCTTCTGTCTTCGCCCACCAAGCTATCAAAAAGAACAAGTTTAAGACGGGGAAATTCTTTGTGGAGTCCTTGTACAGCACGTATGACATGCTGAATTCCCTTTCTTTTTCTGTAAATGCGCCCATAACAAAGCACCCTGAACTCATTTCTCTCCCTTTCCCGCTCTCTTGCCGGGTAAAAGAATTCGGGATTCACTCCGCCAGAAACCCTGGAACAGGAGATTTTGTATTTTTTCTCAAAATAGCTGCAGAGCCCTTCAGAATTTCCAAGAAAAAAATAATTCTTCTTTGTCGTCTCCTTTTCCTGCTTATGTCCTTTAAGCAAAAAGTAAAAACATTTTGCTTTCGCTTTTAGTTTTTCTAAATAAGGCAAAACTGAGTATTCGCTGCAGAGCCCGATGTCGAAAGTCTCTTTGCTCAGAGACGAGAAAGATTTTGTTAGGCCTCTAAACTCTAACCATTCGGGTTTGCTCCCATCAGGATGGAAAAGGACAAAATAATGGCCCCTTCTCGCGAGCTCGTTTCCTATCTCGAGGTATCGCCTGACACCTCCAAAAACTTCCACGTGGGGAAGCACTGCTGCAATCTTCATTTAAGTCTCAATGCTTCGCTCTTTATTTTAAAGAGCGCTTCCATCTAGATCCCCTCACTGATCAAAATTTGGAGAGTATTCTAACAAAATATTGACCCGAAAGAAAGCAAAATCCTCCTCATTCGTAGGGGCTTGATTCATCGTAGGGGTTTGTTTCATCAAACCCAGCTCTTATTCTCATAAATAATTTATTTATATTTTATAGGGGCTTGATTCATCAAACCCACGTTATTATATCAAAATATTCTTTACACGGATTTGATTTTTCTTCTGTAGGGGTTTGATTCATCAAACCCACCTTTTTTTATATATGGATAATTTATCTATATTGCTTAGGACCTTTATTTATCAGACACGGGAAAAAACAAGAAAAAAAACTTAATAATTGACTTTGCATTAGAGCAAAATTATACTTAAGAACGATTAAAACGACTGTCTCATAACCATTGGCGAGGTAGCTCAGTCGGTAGAGCGAGAGACTGAAAATCTCTGCGTCGGCGGTTCGATTCCGTCCCTCGCCACTTCTTCCTTTTCAACTACCCCAATTCAGTCAAGATTTAAAAAAATATCCGATAAGTAATTTTATACATTTCAAAATATGGGCTTGATGAATCAAGCCCCTACAAGAGATAAACCAAAATCCTGCAAGAGATTAATCAAGTGCCTAAATAAGAAACCCCCTGCAATATAAATAAAGTGGGTTTGATGAATCAAACCCCTACGAATGTGACTTAAGATATTCCCGCAACTTCTGGCCAAACTCGGGCCTCTTCAAGGCAAGGTCGATGCTGGCTTCTAAAAAGCCGAGTTTATCCCCAGCATCATATCGCTTTCCCTCAAAAAGATACCCATAGACAGGCTTTGTCTCAAGAAGGATCTTTATGGCATCTGTTATCTGGATTTCGCCCCCCTTGTCAGGATCGGTCTTTTTGATTGCCTCGAAGATATCAGGGTGAAAAATATACCTTCCAAGAATGCCTAGGTCAGAAAAAGCTTTTTCCGGACCAGGCTTTTCAATCATATCCTCAACCTGAAACACCCTTTCTGAAATCTGTTTGGGCTTGACGATACCGTATTTTTTTGTCCCTTCCTCATCCACACGGCCAAGGACAATTACCGAAGCTTCAAGCTCAGAGTAAGCATTAATCAGCTGCTTTGTACAGGGTGTAGGGCAGTCAAATATATCATCAGGGAGGAGAACCGCAAAAGGTTCCTGACCGATATAACTCTCGCCCATGAGAATGGCATGGCCCAAACCAAGCGCTTTTTTCTGGCGGATATAGCAGAATTCTGCAAGATTAGCAATTTCTTTAACCTGTTCTAGAAAATCAGACTTGCCCTTCTCTACCAGAAACTGCTCTAACTCCGGGCTTCTGTCAAAGTAATCCTCGATGGACGATTTTCCCCGGCTGATTACGATGCCAATGTTTTCGATTCCAGACTGTACAGCTTCTTCGACGCCGTACTGTATAAGAGGCTTATCCACAACCGATAACATCTCCTTTGGTTGTGACTTGGTGGCAGGCAGAAAACGAGTGCCGAAACCTGCCGCTGGAATAAGAGCCTTGCTTATTTTCATTGTTTTTTCAAAATTTATAGCTTATACAGAAAGCAGAAGAATTTAAAAGCTGAAATGAGGATTCTTCCTTTTTTCATTTGCTTCTCTTCCTTATTTCCCCTCTGTTTACTAATTTTAAAATTTTTTGTCAAACGGGATATTCAATGATTCCGGTGTGGCCAGAGTAGGCAATGTTTCTTTTTTTAACCTACAGCCTAAACAGCCTGGACTTCCTTTATTTGGGGGACCTTCTTTTTTATGAAGCGTGTAATACCCTGGGTTAAAGTCATCTGCCTCATCGGGCAACCCTCGCAGGCTCCCAAGAGCTTAACCTTAACCACCCCTTCCTCTGTAACATCCACAAACTCCACATCGCCTCCGTCTGCCTTGAGATGGGGCCTGATTTCTTCTATTGCTTTCTTAACTTTTTCTTTCATGGATTTATCTCCTTATTTTTTTCGATCTTTACGAAAGACTAATATATTAGAAATTGGATTTTATCTCAAATCCATTCATCCGCGTCGAAATTAGCCGAATCTTCGTCTTCAGGCTCTCCTTCTCTATTTAAATATTCAAAGCTCTATATGTCAATGGTCAGGGGGATTCAGACCTTAAAAGTATGGACCTGAAATTTTTTTTAATTTTTTCCACTTTTCCTCTTGACAATTTATTAAAAGTTGATATTTTTTCTTATGAGAACCAATGGAAGAAATTGAAATCCTAAGCTGGCTGACTTTAGATGCCATAAAAAACGCAGCAAAGGTTACGGAAACAGTGGGCAACCTCCAAACAGGTCACAGTAAATCCGTGTTTTGCGAGATTGAGGATGACTATCTGGAGCTATACTACAGCGATACAGGTGCTAATTATTTAAGAAGATACGAAAACAAGGACGAATATGACGATGCTCGGGAGAAACGCAAAAAAGAAGAAGGAGAAACCCCTTTTGTGGAAGACGAGGGATACGAGGATGCTTTCGAAGATGAGGTGAAAGAAGAACTCCACGAACTTGAGGATGATACAGAAACCTATTAAGCCCCCCCCTTTAGTTACTAATCATTCAATCTAATAAATAAAATCCATGCAACATCTATAACCCTGGTTTGATGAATCAAACCCCTACAATTTATCTTTTATTCTTTTAATCTTTTCTTTAAGCTGGCTGAGAAAATTCAGGGCATCCAGGGGCTTAAGATCAGAAATATCGCACTTTTCTATCTCATCTTCAATATCTTTTAGCAGCTCCTGTTTTCTATCTTCTTTGAACAAAAGAAGCTGGGCTTTATCCCGTTTCTTCGAAGATCTGTAGGCGAGCCTTGGGAGGCCCGATTCATCAAGCTCCTGTTTCTCCAGATTGAACAGAATCTCCTTGGCTCTATCCACAACAGACCGAGGAATCCCGGCAAGCTTGGCCACGTGAATGCCATAGCTCTGGTCCGAAGGACCGGATAATATCTTCCTCAGGAAAATAATATCATCTTTCCACTCTTTAACCGACACATGGTAATTCTTAATCCTGTTTAAAGTCAGGGACAGCTCAGTCAATTCATGATAATGCGTGGCAAAAAGGGTTTTGGCCCTGATCTCTTCCTTTTCATGGAGGTATTCAGCCACCGCCCAGGCAATGCTCAAGCCGTCAAAAGTGCTCGTACCCCTCCCGATCTCGTCAAGCAGGATCAAGCTTTTTTCCGTAGCATTGTTCAATATCTTCGCTGTCTCGAGCATCTCCACCATGAACGTGGACTGACCAACGCTTAAGAAATCCATGGCCCCTATTCGGGTAAAAATGCGGTCTACCGTACCTATCTCAGCTTCCTTGGCAGGCACAAAGGAGCCCATCTGAGCCAGAATACAGATTAGGGCGACCTGTCTCAGGTAAGTGGATTTCCCTCCCATGTTGGGACCGGTGACGATAAGAATTTGATCCCCGCCTCTATCCAGATAGGTATCGTTAGGTATAAACGGATCTTCATGGGTGACTTCGATGACAGGATGACGCCCTTCCACAATGCTTATCTTCTCTCCTTTGTTTACCCGGGGACGACGATAGTTTCGAATAGAAGCTAACTCCGCCAGCGAGGAAAGGACATCCAGGCGAGCCACATCAGAGGCAATCTTCTGGAGGCGGGTGGTTTCCTTGGAAATCTTCTCTCTTATCTTGATGAAAAGGTTGTATTCCAAATCCGCTATCCGCTCTTCAGCTGTCAGAACTTTCTCTTCGTATTCTTTAAGTTCGGGAGTGCTGAACCTTTCAGAATTAACAAGAGTCTGTTTTCGAACATAATCAGCGGGAACCAGGGACAAGTTGGGCTTGGTGACTTCAATATAGTAGCCAAAGACCTTGTTAAAACGGATCTTAAGAGAGGAAATTCCTGTTTTTTCTCTTTCTTTCATTTCAAGAGAAGTAATAAAGCTTTTTCCGGAACGGCTCAATTCTCTGAGCTCATCAAGTTCTGAATTGAAGCCATCCTTGATTATTCTTCCCTCAGTGAGCAAAAAAGCGGGCTCTTCCAGGATGGCCCTGTCGATCAAGTCAACGAGATCCTGAGCGTTGTCCCAAAGCTTGTGAATCTTCTTTATCGCCTTTGACGAAAAAGGCTTGATCGCGTTCTGAATCTGGGGAAGAGGCAAAAGTGATTTTTTTAGTGAAACAAGATCTCTAGCGTGGGCTACAGCCAAGGAAATTTTTCCTTTGAGGCGTTCTAAATCGAATATTCCTTTCAGCCCCTCTCTTAATTCTTTGCGCTCTATGGTGCGGCTAAGAAACTCCGAGACGGCGTCCAGCCTTTTTTCTATATCCGGACAGCGAAGGAGAGGCTGAAGAAGCCAGCTGCGGATAAGTCTGGAGCCCATAGAAGTCACCGTGAAATCGATGATATCAAGCAGGGAATCCTTCCTTCCTCCATCCCTTAAGTTTTTCACTAGCTCCAAGTTTTTTATGGCCGTTGCATCGAGGACCATCTGTGTTCCTGACTGCAGGTAAGAGATTTTATCGACAAGGGATAGGGAATCCTTTCTTACTTTCTTAAGATAATACAGAAGCGCACCGGCCGCTGAAACTGCCATGTCCTTATCGGCAAGGTCAAAACCTGCCAAAGATTTGACCTTGAAATGACCCTCCAAAAAATGTTTAGCCTGAGAATAATCAAAAGCCCAATCCTCCAGAGGGCTTTTCAGGATAGAGATCATGTTGTTGCTGGAGAGAATCTCGCTAACACGCTTTTCCTCTCCCTCTGGGAAAACAATTTCAGTCGGCGAGACCTTGAATAGCTCGTCAGGCAACACTCTCTTATCCTCAAAATCGCTCTGAGCAGCTCTCATCTCTCCAGAAGCTAAATCAATAAGAGCCAATCCCCAGCCCTTATCTTTTAGGAACAAGCTGGCAATATAATTGCTTTCCTTTGCGCCTTCAGGCTCCAATTCAACAGCGGTTCCCGGAGTTAAGACTTTTATCACATCTCTCTTCACAACTCCCTTTGCTAGCTTTGCATCCTCCACTTGTTCGCAGATAGCCACTTTAAAACCTTGCCTGAGAAGCTTGTTTAAATATGAATCAGCCGCATGATAAGGGACTCCGCACATCGGGATTTTCTGGCGAGACGTTAACGCAATTTCCAGCACCGGAGAGGCAATCTTTGCATCCTCATAAAACATCTCGTAGAAATCGCCCAGGCGAAAAAATAAAAGAGCATCCTGATAATCCTTCTTAATCCGCAAATACTGCTCCATCATCGGTGTGGTGGAATTTTTCTTAGCCATATCCCTTAGACACAAATATACTCAGACATATTTCATTTTTCAAGAAAAAAGGGGACAGGCTACTTTTCTATCAGGCTCAGGAGGTTGATAGCATTTTAAGAAACAAAAGCGCGGATTTGATGAATCAAGCATCTGCTATTACTTTAGGTCATTTAATATATTTTAAAAGGTGGGCTTGATGAATCAAGCCCCTACATAAGAATCAATCGTGGGCTTGATGAATCAAGCCCCTACAATTAATTAAGCCCCTGCAGGCTATTTGACAATGCGCACAGGCTATAGTATATCTGCATGAAAATGAATTTACCTAATCTCCTCACCTTGCTGAGAATTCTATCCATCCCGCTTTTGGTTGTCGTGCTGCTTACTCAATTTGAGGGAAAAGAACCAGTGGCTGTCGTCATCTTCCTTCTTGCCGCACTAACTGACACTCTTGATGGGCTCCTGGCAAGAAAGAGAAAGCAGGAGACGATCTTGGGGCAGATCTTAGATCCAATAGCAGATAAGCTGCTGATAGCCTCAGCCTTCATCTGCCTTGTTGAATTGGGCGCTGTTTCGGCCTGGATAGTTGTCATAATTATAGGAAGGGAACTGGCTGTAACAGGATTTAGGGCGATTGCCTCCTCAAAAGGAATCTACATTGCGTCCTCAAGGCTTGGCAAATTCAAAATGATTTCAGAAGCAGTGGCCATATGCTTGTTGATATTGGGGGAGGAATACTTGGGGCGCTTCAACTTTATTTCTCAAATCGCCCTCTGGGTGGTGATAGCCATAGCCACTATTTCTGCCGCAGAATACTATATAAGATTTGGTCCCCAGGTAATGTCAAAGCAATCTTGAAAGGGATTCCCTCACTTTTTCCAAGATTACCGGATCTTCTACGTTAAAAAGTGTAGGAGGAGACGCCAACTTTCTGCTTATTCTCTTTGCCAGCCCAGTTAAGACTTTGCCTGAACCCAATTCCACAAAGGGGTCAGCTTTTTCCTCGAGCAGAATTTCCATTGACTTATACCAGAGCACAGGACGCGTGACCTGCCTTTTCAAGGCGTCTCTTGCTTCGTCACCTTTGTGGATCACTTCCGCATCTACGTTCGTGATTATCGGAAACTTCAGATCCTTAAATTCTACCTGATCCAAATCGTAGGAGAGCTTCTCCTCTGCTCTTTTCATAAGCTCGCAATGAAAAGGAGCGCTCACCGGCAACATGACAGACCTGGGGGAATTTATTAGAGCTAAAGCTTCTTCCACAGCTTCTTTATGTCCTGATATCACAATCTGTTCCTGGCTGTTCCAGTTTGCTATCTGCACGACTCCCTTTTCTATCTCTTTCAATGCCTTTTCTACATCTTCAAAACCACTCCCAAGCACAGCAGCCATCGCCCCCTCCCCCGCTGGCACGGCCTCCTGCATATACATTCCTCTTTTATGAACGAGGAGAAGCGCATCCTCAAATCTTAAAGAGCCAGCTGCGACAAGAGCCGAGTATTCCCCCAGACTATGCCCGGCTGCTATCCAAGCTTGCATTCCCAAAAGGACATAGGCAACAAAGCTTACGCTGAGGAGTGCGGGCTGCGTGTTCTGGGTCAGTTTCAACTCTTCCTCCGGCCCTTCAAAACAAAGTTTCGAAATTTTGAAACCGAGAGTTTCGTCTGCTCTTAAAAAAATCTCCTGGGCCTGGGACGAAAAATCGTAAAAATCCTTCCCCATACCTACTCCTTGAGAACCCTGCCCAGGAAACAAAAAGGCCATACGATTCATGATAACTCCTTACAGGCCGATGATTTTCTCGCGATATTATATAACATCAATTTATATATTTTAAAAGTGCGGGCTTGATGAATAAAATCCATCCGCTATACATGAGTCATTGATTGTATTTTAAAGGTGGGCTTGATAAATCAAGCCCCTACACTAACAAGAAATCATTGATTGTATTTAAAAGGTGGGCTTGATAAATCAAGCCCCTACGATGAATCAGGCTCCTACATAAATCTCTGGATATCAGCCTTTTTCCGTAGGTTTTTAAGCCAACCATCAATTTGAGTTTTGATTTTCTCCTGGATTATGCCGGATTCAATCTCGTCGAGAAGTTCCACCATCGGCTGAGGCTCCAATCCTTTCTCTCTTTGAGAAGGAACATAGCTCTTTTGGTAATAGTCCTCTATTTCCTTTAAACTTACGATATTTCGCTGGCCAAATTTTCGAGAGATTGTTTTTTGATAAATGATCTTCTCCTGCATATAGGCTCTTAAATCTTGCCAATCCAGGCCAAACTCTTCAAGCCTTCTGCGAGCTTGGTCATTACCCAATTTCTCGATTATTCTTCCTTGGAAAGAATCCAACTCCTCGTTTTCGATAAAGGTTTCTTCGCCTGCTAAAGAAATAACCAGCTTTTGATCAATCAGCCGCTCCAGTATCAACTGGTGAAGGCCTTCAGACTTTTCTTTGAACTCTTCGCCGTAGAGGCCGAATGCCTCTACAATCCTCAAATCAGTTAATGTTATGACGTGCTCGTTGACCACAGCCACGATCCGGTCTACTGTTTCTGAATAGCAGTAAACTGCGAAAAGTAAAAGAATAACCACAATTAACTGAAGGGAAAAAGCTCGGGGGAAAATGATCAGTCTTCTCATACTACGCACATTCTTAAAAGACATTTCCGATCGTGAGAAAAACCAAAGCTTTTGCATCTCCTTTCTCTTCATCCAAATTCCAGCCAACTTCCAACCGCAGGGGACCCAAGGGAGTCCGATACCGGATCCCAATTCCCACGGCGTCTTTAAGAGCAGACATGCTAAAATCCTTCGTTTCTTCGAAAACATTGCCCTTATCGTAAAAGATAGCTCCTGATAAATCTCTGATCGCGGGAATCAGCGGAAATATCAGTTCAAAGTTCAACAAAAGCAAGGCTTCCCCCCCAACAGGCTTTAGCGAAACCGGGTCCTTTGGACCGAGCTCGTCGAACCTTGTCCCACGGAAGGAGTTGCTGCCCCCGGCAAAAAACCTCTCATGAACAGGAATTGGCTTTCTGCCTGCTCCCAAGCCAAGACGGCAGGTTGCGCTCAAGGTAAGACCTGAAAAAACAGGGATAAATTGTTTATACTTGATGAAGCTCTTAAGGTAATCTGACTCAGACTTAAGCAGGGGAAAGGCCCTTTCCACGACGAGACTTAAAAATGAACCTCTCTTCGGATTAAAAGATTCATCCCTTCTATCCCAGACGAAGCTGCTGGAGAAAGAAGTTGCGGAAAAAGGACGAAGTTGGCGGTCGACTTCTGATTCTTCTATCAGTAAAATAACAAAATTTGTCCTGGCCCACCTCATAGTCATAAGGAACAATAGGTCCTTTGAAACGGGCTTGATGGCTGTAAGACTCACACCTTGTCGGTCGAAGGTAAAGCTCTCCCTCTCTTCCCTTTCCCACCACGCATTCATATATGTCTGCATCGGGAGCCCAAAAAAGTAAGGCTGTTCCCAGGAAAAAACTCCTCTTCTTTCTTTGAAACTGAATTGCCCGACGAGGCTCAGCTGAGCTGCTGAGCCTAAAACATTATTCCTGATAAACTCGGCCGTTCCTCTCAGTCTGACCGGATTATTCCAGAGAGCAAAAGTCTGGCGCTCGCTTCTGGTTTCCAATCCTACACCAAGCCCGGCATAATTTCTTTTACCTTCTCTGACACTGATGACCAAGTTTTCATTCTCAGGAGAAGTGGGAATCTCATAAATTTTCACTTCTGTGAAAATGCCCAGCTTTTCAAGCCTTCTTCTTGACTCTCGTATCCGTTCATAGTGAGCATATTCTCCCACTCTCACCCTGAGTTCTCTTGTAATGGTTCGTCTTTTTGTAACAATATTTCCTGCAACCACAATCCTATCAATTTTTACTTTTTTCCCTTCTTTAAGTCTAAAAAAAACAGAANNATTCATGTAAAAGTTACCAAGCCTTTCCATATCATTCTGGAGGTTGGGCTGGTAGAAAAATCCGCCCTCAAAACTGCTTATTTGCATAAGGAGGGTTTCCTTGTTAAACAGGTCTGCCCCTTCAAAAGATATCTTTTCAATCTTCTCTTGGCCTCCTTCCTCGACAAAAAAATGGGCTCTTATGTTTTTTCCCTTCCGGAATAAATTCAAAGTTACCCTTGCATCGGGGAACCCTCTGGTCTTATACAGAAATTCTACCTCCGCAGGTAATCCGTACAGTCTTTCCCCGTCTATCCAGCTCGAAAATGGAACATTTGCCTCTGAGGCAAGCTCTTCTTTTAGTCCTTCAGGAGTAAAATATTTCAGGCCTTCAAGAGAAACATCATTAATCCTGAATTTCTCGCCCCTGCTGACTTTATAAACAACACGCATCTCGTTATCCATTTTTTCGATGGACGAAGTGACTGAACAATAAAGAAAGCCTTTTTTCCTCAGGTAAGCTATAATTTTTGCTGCTCCTTCATCCAGGCCCCATTCTTCAAATATCCTTGGCTCCCATATCGGTTCCAGAAGTCCCGAGGGAACTTGCGCTCCTTCGACAACAATCACTATTTTCTCATGAGGGATAATTTTTAAAAAAATGTAGGCACTCCACTCCGCTTCATCAAATCTAACTTCTTCGACAGAAATCTCTGTCCTTTGATAGCCCTTTGAGCCATAAAATTCTTTAAGCCTTGTAAGATCCTCCTCAAGAGCTGAAGGGACGTATACCTCCCCTTCCTTGATTTTCATTTCTTTCTTCAATCCAGCTTCAGGAAGGATCTTCTCTCCCGAAAAATCAATTTTTTTGATGTTGTATCTTTGGGCAGAGCGAATCTCAAAAATCACGTTAACCGTGGGACTTTTGAGGTCTCGCTCTGCAAATGCCTCAATCTCAGGCTTAAAATAGCCTTTCTTGGCTAGAGCTTCCTTTAATTCTCCAACAGCTTTGCTTACTTTTTCATTGGAGAAAAAACTCCCCTCAGATAAAGAAAACAAGCTTTCCTTCAGGTCTTTGCGATCAACCTTTTGTCTTCCCCTAAAGATAATCCTTTGTATAAAATACCGCCTGGTAAGAAGAAACGTCAGCTTTATTTCCTGTTCTCCCTCCTTCAAAACCTGGACATCGGAAAAAAGCCCGGTCCTGTAAATCTGCTTAATGCTGTTGGTGACCTTTTTCAAGGAGAACTCCTCTCCTTCCTTTACTGGAATTAATTCTGCCATATCTTCACCGTCTGGTTTGCCGTCAATCCGGACAGCTACTTTGGCTATGAGAGGAGAAGACTTTTGAGATAGGCAAACAACTTCGTTGGGTAGAAAAACAATAAAGAAAAACAGGAGAAAAAATAGTGCTTGTTTTTTCTCTCCGAAGCTAAAATCTCTTATGAATTTTGACATCAATACTAATCCGACCTTCTTCATTACGGATTCCGACAATAGAGAGATCATCCGTCAGTTCCCATTCTAACCTGGCAATCTCCTCTCTTTGGGTCCTGAGATTGGCAGAATAAAGAACAAAAAAGTTTTTCGATATTTTTTTCCCTACGGTCAAGCGAGCTGCCATCTCAGGGGAGGAACCCATAATAAATGGGTCGATCCTGAAGCGATCAATCACGAAAAGTCCCTCAGCGCGCTTCTTTGCTTCCTCTGAAAGCTGAAAAGATACAAGAGAGTATGTAGTCAGCAGCGTGCTTGTATCATAAGAATAAGTGCGCTTGAAAGACTCTCCTAAAGCGAGAAGAGCCAATACATCTTCTGGCGGTAAAGGGGGCGAAGAGCTCAATTCTGGAGTAAGACGGTCTACAGGACCTTCAAGAGAAAAAGTCACTCTATAATCTTTGACGTACGTTTCTCCCTTAAAGCTTAAATAAGGCTCGATTGCCGCAGGATTAATAAAGCTCAAGCGTCCGCTCAGTATTCTAAATTTTCTATCCTGAAAATAGACTTCACCGTCCAAGGCCTCGATATCGCCGAGCACCACTGGCGTTATCACACTGCCTGTTAGAGTCAAATCAAACCTGCCTCTGGCCGTGCCCAAGGAGTTCTCCATCCACGCATTATCGTCTGCTCTCAGTCGGACATTCAGAGTAAGGTTATCAAAAAAACCTGGCTCTTCTCGAGCTTCATAATAAGGGCTTGAATAAAAAATAAATTCTTCATCAACTTCACGCCTCCAGGAAAGCTTGCGAGCAAACAACTCCCCTTCTAAAACAAAGCGACTGGAATCCTTTATGAGATTCAAAGAGCCATCGGTTAAGGCCCTGGTTCTCTCCAGGGGAGAAAGAAGTAAATTTTCTCCCTCCATTTTGAGGTCAATATTCTCAACCCTGCCGTTTCCAAATTCCAGCTCACCGTATCCCTGGACATCACCTCCGCCTAACTTGGCCTGAAGCGAGCGAAAAGAAACCTTGTTGTTTTCAACAAACATCAGCCCAGAATAATCTCTCAAAGCATGAGCAAACCGCACCAGAGGAAAAACTGGCCCTTGAAAATCAATAGCTCCTTTAACCTGGGGAGGGCCCTTTTCGGCTCTAACTTCGCCCAGATAATTAACGCGGCCTTTAGCCCCTTTCCATGGAAGGAGGAGATCGAGATTAGTGAAGCTACCTTTTATATCAACAGAAAACATTTCACTATCAACAGGGATGGGCAGAGAGAGTGAAATATTAAACTCATTTTCACCTGGGAAAAAATTTCCGTTTAACTCCAAACCAACGGTTCCTTCCGAGTAACCAAGCTTCGCCTGCCCCCTGGCTTCGGTTTTCTGAAGATGAACATAGTGCAAATCTTTTATTTCAAAATTTCCCACGGCCAGGTCCTGACCGAGGACGCCTTTTCCCTTGAGGCTAAACCCCAGGGTCCCTTTAACATCAGCGTAAAAAGTAGAGAGGTCGATTTCCTCTCCTAGGATATCGATGTCAAAATCTTCAGCCAGACGGTCGACACTGGCTTTTCCTTTAACAACGCCCCCGTGCAAATGAAATTGAAGGTCGGAGAAAGAAAGAGCATCGCCCTGCCATTCCATTTTCCCGCTTATGTCAGTTAGTTCCTTTTCTTCAAAATTCAGCGATGAACTTGAGAAGGCACCTTTAAGCTGAATATCCTCCTCTTTCATTTTCACTTCAAAATTGCCTGAACCCTCTCCACTGAGGGGAAAATCGATGTCAAAACCCGGGAAAATTCTTTCAACTCTGCCTCGATCAAGTCGAATATCTGCTTTCAGTCCCTCAGGGCTCGAGAAGAGGCTAATTCTCCCCTTCATGAAAGGATCATCTACCATGAATCTCCCAAAAAATTCATCCCTTATTAGCTCGACCTCGCCCTCTATCGACTCCACATCGAACTTATCATAACCTCCTGGAGCAAAGGCAAAATCTGCCTTGATCTGAGGGAGTTCATAATCGCCAAAGACATGAATATTGCTCCTGCCTCTGCCTCTTATCTCGGGAAAATCGAAATTTTGTGAAAGTATAATAGATGTAAATTGTCGAGCCTGCTTTACATCCTCGATTTCGCCTTGAATCTTTATGTCCAGGTCCTTCCCAACTTCTGCCCTTCCTTTAACGTCAATCTGGCCAAAACTAGAAGAAAGATCTTGAGAAGAAAAAGTAAACTCATTCTTCCCGTCCCAGTTGAGTCTGACCCGGCCGTTAAAAGGAAATCGATCCGGCTCGGCTTCAAAAACTTCATCCCTGAATTCCACCTCGGCTTGAACCTTCTCGTCTTCAACCGAGAAACTTCCCCAGGCAGGAGACTTAACGGGCCAAGGTACAGAAAAGTGATTTATTATTGGATCCAGATAAACTCCTTCTGCTTCTCCCGAAATTCTATCCTCAGCTAAATGAATTCTTACAAACTCAGGCGACATTGATTTCTTCTGGATATTAAGCTCTACGGTTTTGGCGGCTTTTTCGTTAAAATCGATTTTTCCGTTGACTTTTCCCATGTAAACTCTGTTCAAGACAAGGCTCTCGCTCGAAAAGTTCCCTTTAAAAGCAATCTCTTCGCTGCTTCTTGTAAGAATTCCTTCTCCCTTAGCTTCCCCCTCCCAGTCAAAAGGAAGGTGAAGAAAATCGACAACGAAAGAAGCTTTCGCTTTCAAAGAAGTTTCCAGGCGTAAATCTGGATTAAGCGGGTCGAGCATGCTGCCTTCGGCTCTAAAGTCAAAATCAGAACCATCGATTTCAATTCTTTTTATGATGAATTCTTTGCCTCGTCCATTGACAGAAAGGCTTACTTTTCCCTCTACCAGTGGCAGGGTAGGGCCTAGTGATAAGATATTTTGATCTGCCTCTGCTTGAACAGAAAAATCACCTCTTTTCTGTGAAAAACGGGCATTTATACTCTTGGACTGAAAACTTACTTTTTCTCCCCGTAAATATAACTCGCCTTCCCTTATCGATCCTGCTTCTACCGAAAACGGAAGAGAAAAGCTGGCTTCTTTCTTATCCTCCTCTTTTCCGGAGGCACCATTAAGCCTTAAGATCGGGCGCTCGATAGAAACATTGAACGGTCTATCTCTGGTTAAAAGCGATCTGTAAGATATTCTCACGTCAATTTTCTTTGCAGAAAAAAGGGGCGAAGGAGTGCGTGCTCTAACATCCTCTAAAATGAGAACGGGAGGGAAAACAGACACATGAAGGTGGGAGTATTCAAAGCTCTCTTGTACTTTGTTCGTTATCCGGTTAAGAAGAATATTTTTGATGACCACCCCTGAGCCTGCCAAAAAGAGAACTATTATGAAGATAATGATGAGCAATCTAAGCTTTTTATGTGACTTCATGATTACTATTTAAATACTTGACGGAAATACGACCTGCTTCTATAACATTACTTGATTTGCCAAAATTATATTAAGGAGCAGTTTTATATTATACCACGGCTGGTTCCCTGTATATAGCACCCTGCGTTGACTTTAATTTTTCGCTCTGTTATAGAGGAGAATAAATGAATCAAGATACACAAAATGAAAGTCCTGAGATAGCCAGCTTAAACCTCGAGTTGAGATATAGAAATATTTATCTCCTCCTTCTATTCCTGTTATCAACAGTCTGTTTATTTGCTAACCTCTGGATAGGTGATTTGGGTTTAGATTCTGCTGTTTATGCCACGGTGTCCAGAGCAATCGTAAGAAGCAACGATTGGGTTGTTCTCCATTATGAGCACTGCAAAGAATATGTTGATTTCTGGCAGCATCCTCCGCTTTTTTTCTGGATGACAGCCGTAAGCTTTAAGTTATTCGGCACAAGCGAATTTGCAGCAAGGTTCGTTTCCGCCTTTCTCGGAGTTCTCACGATTCTCCTTGTTTATTTAATTGGCTACAGGGCAAGCAATTCTCATAAGATAGGTTTTCTATCCGGTCTTGTGCTTCTAACAACCCAGCCTTTTCTTGATATAAGCAGGAAATGTCAGCTAGATGTTCCATTTGCTTTTTTTATAACACTGTCAATATTATTTTTTATTCTGGCCATCCAAAAAAACGGAAAATATTACGTTTTTTTGGGCATATCCACAGGTCTGGCGATTTTGACCAAAGGCCTTCCCGCAATATCAATCATAGGCATAGTCTTCTTGTTTTTCATCTTAAAAAAAGATTTCAAATTTTTTATAAGCACAAAGCCTTTCATTTTCCTGTTTTTTATAGCTTTAACTCTCTGTATCTGGCTAATACCTTTAATCTATACAGGCGAGTTCAAGAATTTCCTGAATACTTATTTTGTAGGTCAGATCTGGGATAAATTTGTTGGAGCTGACAGCGCAAATGGTTTCAATCTATTTGGGAAAATCTATGGTTTTTTTTGGTATATATTTACCTTAGCAAAATTATACTGGCCCTGGCTTCCCTTCTTGGTTCTCGCTTTTTATTTCGGGTTTAAAAAGCAAAAAAACAAAAAAATATTGTGGGTTTTTATTCTTTGGATTCTTATTATGCTTTTCGGTTTCAGTCTGGCTGAAACAAAATACTACAGATATCTTGCCCCTCTTTACCCAGCATTCGCCGTTTTCATCGGGATTGTGCTTGGAGAGAAGGTTTCTGAAAAATTATTCAGACGCATCGTATACTTTTCAATAATTCTTTTATTAATTCTGCTTTTTGCGACATCTATTTTCCCCTTATATTTCGGGAAAATAAACGCGCCTGATAAAACAGAACTGAAAAAAATCACGCCTTACATAAAAACTCTTACAGAAGACAAAGAGCATATTTCGGTTTTCAGGATGAGTTATTGGGGGACAGTCGCCGATTTTGCCTTTTATGTCGACAGACCGATTAATAAATATGAAACCGAGGATTCATTTGCTTTATCCCTGGCCGAAGGCAGCAAATATGGCTATCTAAGAAAGGAACAATATAAAAATTTATCAGAGGAGTTTAAGAAGAATTATTTGCCTGTTGTAGAAACAGAGAGCTATTTTCTAATAACAAACATTAAGAATTACGAGAATTTAATAAAAAAGATAATTCCCTTTTCTATTTATTAAAGAAATCTATCCTGAAGGGTCTAATACCCTTCCTATTCGACAGAAAAGAGGAGGGAGCCGGCTTCCACGGAATCACCTGCCGAAGGATTTATTTTAGTTATTATCCCTGGCTGAGGGGACTTTATCTCGTTCTGCATCTTCATGGCCTCAAGGACTAAAACAGCCTGGCCTTCTTTTACCTCTTCCCCTTCTTCGACAAAAACCTTCACTATTCTCCCCGGCATTGAGGTCTTGATATCTCTCTTCTTGGGCTTTGCTCCTTTCCTTCCTAAAATCTGCGAAACAGACTTCTTCTCTATCTTAAAAAATCGTCCGTTCACATAAACGGAATGAGATAAAGAATTTGAATTGACTATAACGTTGTGAATCTTACCGTCTATATTCAGCAGGATTTCATCCGAGCTTACGAACTCGACGGAAACATGATATTGTCTTTTTCCGAGAGAGACGAGGATATCATTCTTTGCTTTTTCTTCTAAGCTCAGCTGGAATTCTTTATCATCAAGCCAAAGTGAAAAATTCATATCAAAGCCTGTCGGAAAAGTTTCGCAGTCTCCCCTGAAATTTCCATTTGCTCTCTTTTCTTTTGGGAGCAGCAGTAGGGCCTGACCTTCTCTCCGCATAAGTTTTTATCCCTGCTGCTATCAAAGCCACTACCTCATCTTCCGGCCCTCCCCCATCTTTTTCCTTCTCAAGATTGGCGATGAAATGGGTATTGTAATCACCCGCGAAGAATTTCGGGTGAAGAAGAATCCGCCTGAAAAAAGGAATCGTTGTTTTTATGCCGTAGACGTGGTATTCGGATAGAGCTCTGAGCATCCGATGAACGGCTTCAGCTCTTGTGCTTCCCCAGGTAACCAGCTTGGAAAGCAAGGGATCGTACTCCAGAGGCACTTCGTATCCTTCATAGACTCCGTTATCATCCCGAACACCCAATCCTCCTGCAGGGGTGCGGAGATGAATTATCTTCCCGGGGGAAGGCATAAAATCATTGTCAGGATCCTCGGCATATATGCGGCATTCAAGCGAGAATCCTTTGGGTTTTATATCCTCCTGACGGATACTTAGTGGAAAGCCGGCTGCTATTTCAATCTGGCTCTTGGCAAGATCAATTCCCGTTACCATTTCTGTGATCGGATGTTCCACTTGAAGCCTTGTGTTCATTTCTAAAAAATAGAACTTTTTCTTTTTATCTACCACAAATTCCACGGTTCCCGCATTCCTGTAGTTCACCGCAGCCGCTGCCTTTACGGCGATCCGTCCCATTTCCTCCCGGATTTCCTGGTTAATGAAAGGAGATGGTGTCTCCTCCAGGACTTTTTGGTACCGTCTTTGAATAGAACACTCCCTTTCTCCCAGATAGACAATGTTCCCAAAATTGTCAGCCAGGATTTGAATCTCGATATGATGCGGCTCGTCGAGATATTTCTCGATGTAAATAGAAGGATCTGCAAAACTCTCTTTGGCTTCAGATTGAGCCAATCGGAAAGACGAGAGAAGGTCTTTCCTTTTCGTTACAAGCCTCAATCCCTTGCCTCCGCCGCCAGCCGTTGCTTTGAGCAGGATAGGGAAACCTATCTCTTCAGCTTTCTCCTTTAAATCTTTTTCATCTTTTAAGGGCTCAAGAGTGCCCGGGATAACGGGAACTCCGGTTTTGGTCATCCTTGTCCTGGAAGTGGTTTTATTCCCCATAATTTCCATGGGCTCAGAAGGGGGCCCTATAAAGATAATCCCCTCCTCCTCGCATCTCGACACGAAGCCGGGATTTTCAGCCAGAAATCCATAGCCTGGATGGAGAGCTTCAGCTTTGCTCTTCTTGGCGACTTCAATTATTTTTTCTACATTGAGATAACTCTGGGACGGCACTGATTTCCCGATATAATGGGCTTCCTCAGCCAGTCTTACATGAAGGGCTCTCCGGTCTGCCTCTGAATATACGGCCACAGGAGCAACGCCCAGCTCCCGACAAGCGCGGATTATCCTGACGGCGATCTCTCCCCTATTGGCAATCAGTACTTTCTTGAACATCTTAGCCATTTTTTTGTTCTGGGCGTTCTCGTTTTTTTATTTTTATATCAAAAATGTGGGTTTGATGAATCAAACCCCTACAACATTTGCAAGGTGGGCTTGATGAATCAAACCCCTACAAACGTCAATCAAAAGCATGCAAATACAAATCAAAGCCCATATATATTTATAATGGAATGTTTCCGTGTTTTTTAGGAGGATTTGTGTCCCGCTTGTTTTCTAAAACCTCAAGCGCAGCGATGAGCTTTGACCTCGTAAATTTCGGCTCGATGATTTCATCAAGATAGCCCTTCTCGCAGGCAATGTAAGGATTGGCAAACTTCTGCCTGAACTCCTCCACTTTTGACTCTCTCTCTTTGGCCGAGTCTTTTATTTTATCCAGCTCGCGCTTGTAAACGATATTGACAGCGCCTTCCGGACCCATGACAGCTATCTCAGCCGTAGGATAAGCATAATTTATATCTGCTCTGATATGCTTGGAAGCCATAACGCAGTAGGCTCCTCCATAAGCTTTTCGGGTTATTACAGTTACCTTTGGCACTGTGGCTTCGGCAAAAGCATAAAGGAGTTTTGCCCCATGCCGGATTATTCCACCGTGCTCCTGAGCAACACCGGGTAGAAATCCAGGCACATCTTCAAAGGTGATGAGAGGTATGTTGAAGGCATCACAAAACCGGACAAACCGAGCTCCCTTGTCCGAAGCATTTATATCCAGAGCCCCGGCCAGATGATCCGGCTGATTGGCGACGATCGCTACCGACCTTCCGCCAAGGCGGCCGTAACCAATCACTATATTCTTTGCATAATGGGCTTGAACCTCGAAGAAATACTTGTCATCCAAAACCTCGCTTATGATTTTCCTGATATCGTAGGGCTGATTGGGATCATCAGGAACCAAAAAATTAAGCTCCTCTGTCGTCCTGTCCGAAGGATCAGATGTTTCCTTATAGGGAGGGTCTTCCATGTTGTTATCCGGAATAAAAGAGATAATCTCTCTGATCAAGGCCAGTGTATGATTCTCATCATCAGCCGCAAAATGAGCAACGCCGCTTGTTGCATTATGGGTGTCTGCCCCTCCTAATTCTTCCATGGTAACATCTTCTTGAGTCACTGCTTTAATCACATCCGGACCCGTGATGAACATATTGCTGATATCTCTTGTCATGATGATAAAATCAGTGATGGCCGGCGAGTAGACAGCGCCGCCTGCACAGGGTCCCATTATGGCCGAGATCTGGGGAATAACCCCTGAGGAAAGAACATTCCTCAAAAAGATATCAGCATATCCCCCCAAGCTTGCCACACCTTCCTGAATGCGAGCGCCTCCGGAATCGTTGAGGCCGATGATGGGAACGCCTCCTTTAAGAGCCAGGTCCATGATTTTCACGATTTTTGCTGCATTTGCTCCGCTTAAAGAGCCTCCGAACACAGTGAAATCCTGAGCAAAAATAAACACCTTCCGTCCGTCAATCGTGCCATAACCAGTTACAACTCCGTCTCCGTAAATTCTCTTTTTTTCCATCCCGAAATCACGGCTTTGATGCACTACAAGCTTATCCATTTCCTGGAAGGAGCCTTCATCCAGAAGAAGATTTATTCTCTCCAGGGCGGTAAGTTTCCCTGCTTGGTGCTGTTTTTCTATTCGCTCTTTGCCCCCTCCTAATTCGGCTAATTTTGTTTTTTCTTTGAGCTCTTCTAATTTTTTTTCGATGGTCATTTTATTCTCTCTCGATTGGATTTTGCTATTTAGCGTTTGACTTTACTCCAATCTTTTAAGAATTTTTCCATCCCGATATCAGTCAAGGGATGCTTCACCATTTTCTCCAAAACCGCGAAGGGAACGGTCGCAATGTCTGCTCCCATTAAAGCAGCCTCCACAACGTGAAGGGGATGCCTGATGCTGGCTACGATCACTTCTGTCTCAAATCCATAATTATTAAATATGGTCACTATATCATCCACTAAGTCCATTCCTTGGTGAGAGATATCATCAAGGCGGCCGACAAAAGGGCTAACATACCTTGCCCCCGCCTTGGCTGCAAGAAGAGCCTGGTTTGGAGAAAATATTAGGGTTGTATTAACCTTTATTCCTTCTCTGGATAAAACCTTGATCGCCTTAAGACCTTCCACACAGATCGGTATCTTTACGACTGCGTTTTCGGCCAGTTTGGCCAGGACTCTCGCTTCCTTAATGATATCTTCAGATTTTGTCGAAACACTTTCCACGCTCACAGGGCCCGGAACAATTTTGCAGATTTTCTTGATTAGGTCTTCAAATTTTAAGTTCTCTTTAGAAACCAGAGTAGGATTGGTCGTGGCCCCGTCTAATATCCCCCACTTCGCTGCTTCCTTAATCTCATCCAAATTAGCCGTGTCCAAAAAAATCTTCATTTAGACCTCCCTCTAATCAAATTGAGATGAGCCAGAGAGAGAAAATGGTTCATTCAGTACAGCCCGTTCATCTCTGCTTTTCCATCTCATCTGCTCATTATTATATAACTTGTGAGAAAAGTTTAACTAGAAAAGAGCGAAAAAGCAACATGCCTCTCAAGCACTTTTTAAATTATAATATGCCCCATAAGCAAGTAGATTGAGATGAAAAAAATATATCTTTCTATCGAAACCTCTTAGTCTTTTTTTGTTGGAAAAGAAGGCATAAATTTTTTTATTGATTCTGCGGATAGCTTTGTGCCAATTTTAGGGCATCAAATGCATTCACCATTCCTCCGGACTTCACTTTACCCTGGAGACCCTGTAACCGGGTTGCACTCCTCATCAAAATTTCTTTAACTTCAAGGCCGTCAAGATCCGGTCGAATGCTGAAAATCAGTGCAGCCACTCCGCTAACAACGGGCGCACTGTTGGATGTTCCTCCGCTCAGTCTATAAACACTATGATTATGTCTTAATCCCGTCGTAAAATTCTGAGAAAGCGCAGCAATATCCACATTTTGAACTCCAAAATTTGAGCCCCCGACATATTTGCTGTCTCTTTCCACCTCATAAAGATATCCATCAAAGTCAATTTCAGCAACAACTAAAAGGTTTTCATTTTGAAAGCATGATGGAAAGGTATAATTCTCCTCAAGGTCAATATTTTCTTTATTGTTGCCTGCACCGGTAACAATCAATACGCCTTTTTCTTCGGCATAATCGATCGCGTCTTGCAAAGGCTTTAACTTTTCTTGATCCAAGCAGCTGACAAAACCGCTCCAATTGATCACTCTTGCGCTATTATCTACAGCATATCGAATGGCTTCAGCGGCCTTAGGAACCCTGGAACAGGGGTCCTTTATGGAAACAGATCCTTGAGCCATCATTTTCAGAAGCATCATCGAGACCTCCCAGTTGATCCCGGCTACTCCGATCTCGTTGTTGCCTCTGGCTCCAATAATTCCGAGTGCCGGGATGGAATGCCAATAGGGCGCAATGACCGAATCCAGTTTTCCTTCGAAGATGTAACAATCCGGATCAGGATCGTTGAAGTAGAAATCATATCCCATTACATCATCGACATATCCATTTTGATCGTCATCTAATCCATTTGTTTCTTTTAGATTTCCATCGGAATCCAATCCAGTTTCCCCAGCATTCTTCCAGAGATTTTGTTTTATATCCTCATGGCTATAGAAGAATCCATCATCCATAACAGCTACGATAGTATCCGCGCTGCCTGTTGTGATCTCCCAGGCTGGCAGAATATTCAGATGGATACCTTCAACCGGGTTAAGCTCGATTGGAGACTTTTTATACGAAACACGAGGGACTGTGACTTTGCTCCCATCATTGAAAAAACTGATTTGATACTTGAAAAACTCATCATTAGGTATTTGGGAATTATTAGTACATAGATTATAACTCAGGACTAATAGACTTAAAAAAAGAAAATATATACATTTTGATTTAATATTCATGACTGATACCTTCCATCGTGTATTACTCTCAGAACAATAAAGCTGTTAACATATATCATATAGATTTATGGGATATGCCTCCCATTTTTCCTACCACCTTGGGGACTGTTTTCCGCTAGCATCACAGTAGAATAATCAACCCTTTTTTGATTAGAATATAATATATACAATATGCAATTGCAAGGAAAGCAATGCATCTCCTTATCGGAAATATGGCGCCAAATAATTAATTTCGTGCCGTATCATCCGCTCAATAATATCCAATCTTGACGTTATCGGTTAGCTGGAATTACAATTGTTAAGGAGGAGGCTGTCGATGAATAATAATCCTGGTAAAGAATTACGTTGGTTGCGGATGTCTGTGCTTGTAAACATCATGCTCTGTTTGGTAGTCCTTTTCTTGGTATTTATCTGGACCGGGAAGAAACGTTTTGAGGAAATCGATGTCGAGCGGATCAACATTGTTGAAAAGGACGGATCGACCCGTTTGGTCATCTCAAACAAGGAACGTTCCCCTGGTCCCATCCAGCGCGGTCAGCCCTTCGGTTACCCTGGCGGAACGAGGGCAGGCATGATTTTCTATAACGATGAGGGAACGGAAAATGGCGGGCTGATCTTCAGCGGAGAGCGGAAAGACGGAAATGTGACCGCCGTTGGCAGTCTGACCTTCGATCAGTATGAACAAGACCAGATAATCGCTCTTCAGTATGTTGATGACAGTGGAAAGAGGCGGGCAGGCCTCATAATCACTGATTACCCTACGACAATTTCTGGGATGGAGATAGATGAGAAAAGGAAAGCCTTGGAAGAGATGCCCGATGGCCCGGAAAAAACGAAAGCGCAAGACGAACTTCGCCAGTATTCACCTAAATTTCGGATGTACATCGGACGGGGAAGGGAGGGATCCAGCCTCATCATGCTAGCCGATGCTCAGGGAAAACCACGCCTTCAGCTCGTAGTGGATGAATCAGGCGCAGCCCGTATAGAGTTCCTGGATGAAAATGGACAGGTAACGTTCTCTCTCCCGGATTCTGAAAAAGAGTAGCGATCTAATAAGTATCTAAATGGCGCAATGTAATATTTAGCGCCATCCATTTGGTGCCTCAAGCTAGTCAGGAATGAAGTTAAATAATTAATTTCGCGACATTCTTCTTTCTATCTCCATTTTTGCAATTAGCGATGCTAGCTCCTTTTTCCAATTCTCATCGTTAGTTTTGTTTATCAATGCTTTTAAAGCCAATAGATGTGCGGTTTTAAGTGCATCAACCTCGGCAACTTCGATATCAGGTTGAATTCCCACGCCTTCCCAATTGGTGTTTGTGATAGGATTTCGGGACCCTGCAAAGGGGATGAACATATAAAAATTGTCATCAACAACCATTCGTGTTGTCAAATGTGCGCCGCCTCCAGTGGATTCGCCAACAACAACCGCTCGTTCTAAACTCTGAAGATCATAAGTGAACTCCTCTGCAGCTGAAAATGTTCTTTCACTCGTTAGTATAAAAAGATCTACATCTGGAAGCCTTTTGCCTGGGATAAAGGGGAGTGTCCAAAATTGTTGTGTGGATTTCAATTTACGATTTATCAAATCGCTAAGGTGGACCATTTTAGAGTCGAAAAAATAGCTAATCAACAACAAATACATCGAAGCCCCACCACCATAATTATCCCGAAGATCAATGATGATTGCATCGCTGTTTGATAAAAAACTCAATGCTCCAAGAGCCGTTGATGCCGCATAGTCAGTGCTTCTAAAAGAGCGCAAGTCCAGGTAGCCAACATTCCCTTCCAAAATCTCTACTTTCCGAAATCCAAAATTATTGCGTCTTCGTTTTTCAATTCTTCTCTGTTCGATTTCCCTTAATTCCTCTTCTGAAGGTTGAGATTCCTCGGTTCTTAAATCTTTTACTCGCTGAGGATCATACACGAGGGAGAGATGTTTATCATGATTTATCTGTTGTAAATCTGAAGTGATTTGCCTGGCAAATATCTTCGGATTTGATATAGCATGATACTTCTGTTCATGCAATTTTTTTTGCAGATAAACTCCGATTTCTCTTCCTATTTCTGGAAACAAATAGTTTTCTTCCAAAAGGTTGCTTATTTTTTTTACAAGTTCTTTGTGATCCTGTTGAGTTAATTTTAATGGTTGTTGAGCCAGCAATGTCTGATTATTTGAAGAGATAAAAAAAATCAATTGACAGAGCAAAAAGGATACATACATTTTTTTCTTCATTATCTTTATGCCTCCTGTTGAAAAAGTATTTTTCTTAGTATTAAATTGTACGCTGATTTTACATTTTTGTTTCGAGGTATGCCAACATTAATCTTAGGGTGTTTATGAACGTGTGGATGAAACTGAAAGATACAAATCCGTTTATCTTGTAACAGAATAAATCAGATTGTATCATCAGATTCGGGATAATAAAAACATAACAGCATCTCAAAATATCGTTAAATGTATATATTTCGCGACATTCTGTTCTAAAACCGAAATCGTTGAGCAATCCATCTCCAATCTAGTGTTGGTTTTTTCTATTTAAATATTCGAACGGCGATTTGTTTCCAAGAGCTGAATGCCTCCGAACTCGATTATAATACTTAACGCGTACGTTAATAACTTCTTCCAAGGCTTTAAAATCATCTTGCTCCCAAAACAGTAAGCGATTCTCTGATTTGAACCTCCCAATAAAGGATTCTGAGTAGACATTGCCCTTGGCTCCATCCTCAGAGTAGGATATACGAACTTTATCTTTCACTGCCACCTGGTACAACCACCGATACCCAATATACACTCCATCCTGATCATGATGGATGATGATGCCTTCAACTTTTTGGCCGATCCTTTTCAATATGAATTTTGCTTTTCCCCAGGCCTCAAGTGCCAACTCTGTATTTGCGCTCTCACCAAGTGCATGCCCTACAATGACTTTGCTGCAGTGATCAATAATCGGCATCCAATGAGCCTTAGTTCTGCCCTTTTGGTAGCGGATCTCAGTAAAATCAGTATAGAGAACTTCAAAATCAGCAATTCTCTCAAGCGATTGTACAAGGTTAATCTTTGATCCAGCCTCTCGCAAAAGAACTCGTAGAGGATTCTTCTTGGGGTGCTTAATGTTTTTAAGGATGGAGAGATCCCAATACGAATGCAGTTTCTCTATAACCTTATGATTTACATGAATCCCACGAGCTCTCAGCTCTGCGGTTGTCCTGCGGTATCCATACTCAGGATGGGCTCTGGCTATCTCAAACAACGGTTTCCTTAAAAAATGATATTTGTCTTCGTATTTTCGTCTTTTTTGAGCGTAGTACCAGGTATCTTTGGATAACCTCACCACCCTTAAGACTCTGTTAAGCCCATATTCATCCTTGAGCTTATTTACGAGATCTATTTTCTCCTCCCGGGTGAACTCCCTGCTAAAAAATTTTTTAGCAAAGTTATCTCCACCTCCTTATGACCTATCAGTCGCTCAAGTTCTTGAATCTTCTTCTCATACTCATGGATAGTTGTCTGCTGACTGAAAAGTTCGGGGCCTTTTTCTATAAACTCCTTCTTCCAATGAGAGATGGTAATTGGATGAACACCATAAGCGCGAGCTAATCTGTCCAATGGTTTTTGAACCTTTCAGAAGTTCCAGGATCACTTGAAATTTGAACTTTGCAGTGTACCGCATGCCATGTTTAGACATCATCAAAAACCTCCTTATGAAGGGCTCTTATCCTCGCTGATGATGCCTATTATGTCACGAAAACCTTAGTACTACGGGTGGTCTTAATTTTGGGGGACAATTGCGAATTCAAATAATATTTCAAATTGACTATATCCTTTAGCAATAAAAAATTTAGATAAATCTCTTTTAATTATTTCATGAAGTTTTTTTTCTTTTGGTAAATTTGCCTCAATATGACTTTTTTGTATATCATTTATTATAACGGATGGACAGATTTTCATTATCAAAAAAATGATAGCAAGGATAAAAATTATAACAAATGCTAATATGATTTTTTTATGCTTTATTTTCATAAGGCTAACTATTAATATACAGCGTGCTATATTTGGTACAAATTTTCCAAAATTAACGTCGGATATATTATGATTCCTTATTTAATCATGGATTAAACATTTATTTATACAAAGAAGAAGTAAATTTTGATTTAGGACAAAAGTCTTATTTATTAATAATCATATTTATTAATAATCATACTTTGTCTTAGCTTTAATATTTAAAGGCTTATCTGAATATGTAAAATCACTTGAATAAATATTCCCCACGTCAACGTTTTAATATGGGGAATATAAGTCGAAATCAAAGTAAGCTACCGCCCTTGCCTTTTTCTAAATGTGATTTTCCGGTGGAACACGTTATACAAATACTATGCAGTCCGTAAATTCATGGAATTATACGTATCTCCCCCCCAAAAAAAAATAAGCAAAAAGTCTGAATTTTTAAAAATACGACTTTAGTCTTAGATATTTTAGGGAATTTCTATTTTTCTTAGAGTTTGTTAAAATATTTATAAATAGCAAAATGAAATCATTTTTCTCAATCAGACTATTTTTTTTTCTGCTTGTTTCCATTCCCTTGTTGGGGCAATCCCACACTGTTTATTTTGACCGATTGATAC
>WVZK01000133.1 GCA_011772475.1 Candidatus Aminicenantota bacterium
TGGCGTATGTTATTCTGATCCTTCTCTTTGATACAATCAGGGAGGCAGAGTAAGGTTTTCACAGTTTTTTCCTTGAAGAACTTGTGACGTTTACCACTCTGCCTTCCACTTTCCTAGGATGGCCCATAGGATAAAGCATTTTTATGTTTGAATACGCGTCTGCTGCTAGGAAAGGCACTTGACAAAGGAGGTATTTTTATATGCTAAAACAGGAAAACGAATATCGAGAAGGGGAAAGAACAGCAGTGGGAATTGACCCGTGCAAGGAATTCCTTCAGCTGGCCATTCTCTCCCCAGACGGAAAACAGGAGTTTAAAAAACTCCCTCTCCTTCCTTCTATCACAGCCGAAATCGTTAGGTCAACTGTCCCCGAGAGGACCCAAATAGGGATAGAATCATACGGGAGTTATGGCAAGTTATTCGTGTTTGAACTGCTGAAGAAAGGATATGATGTCAGAGAGGTTAATCCTTCCATTTCCCAGAAGTTGACCGACCTGATCACAGAAGACCATAGTGACTGTTTAGATGCAGTCAGCATAGCTAAAGCTTTAGTGTTAATTCCCGATTTACCGAAAGTCTCTTTTACAGAAAAAAAGTTGATGCTGGCAAAGCTGAGTCGATTGAGAAAGAGATTAGTCAAGGATCTCAATGGCTACCTGAACCGTCTTCATATTGCTTTAACTGAAAGTTATGGTGCAGTTTACAGAAGCCTGTTTCAGACAATCTTCACAGGTAAAGCTTTAGGTTATTTTGAAAGATATCCAACCATCAATGATGCCTTTTCCCAAAGGAAGAAAGTCATTGCCATCATTGGAGAAGAGAAGTGGGCTCTTCTCGAGCAAGCAGGGCAATGGGAGAAGAGCATTTATCTGGGGCTTTTAAAGATTGAGATCCGATGCTTGATCAGGATCATAAAAGCTCTCCAAGCGTCAAAGAAAGAGTTGGAAGAAAAGCTCAAGGAAGTTGGAGCTGAAGATGAAGATGTAAAGCTGCTGAAGAGTTTTCCGGGGATTGATTATATTACCGCGGCAACCTTATTGAGTGAGATAGGGAATATAGAAAGGTTTGAGAAGGAAGGATGTCTGTCATCATACTGTGGGGTGAGCCCTGTGATGTGGCAAAGCGGGACAGCAAAAGTCAAAACTAAAAGGAGGAAAAGATACAGCCGTCGATTGAAGGGGATACTCTATTTTATTTCATTATCCCAGATCAGACTCAATCCTGAGTCAAAAGATTATTATTGGCGGAAAAGGAGAGAAGGAAAAACTCATTGGCAAGCCATGAATGCTTTATCCCGGCAGCTGATAAAGATCATTTATTACATGCTCAAAAATCGGGAATGCTATCAGCGGGAAACGGTTGTGCATTAATCATTGACATAGGATAACGTCACA
>WVZK01000025.1 GCA_011772475.1 Candidatus Aminicenantota bacterium
AGCTGATAAACTGTCATTTTTTCCGGATTCGGCTCAAAGACTACATGGTGGCCGTCATAAAGTGACCAGTCCTTAGTGAAGATCCTATTTGCTGCATCAAGTTCTCGGAAAGTTTCAGTACCGGGAAGCGGTACCAGAACCAGAAACTGAACAGTGAAAATTTTGTGCTTTTTTGCAAAACTGACAGTGTCCCTGATGGTTTGAACATCGTCTGAATCAGAACCAAGAACAAACATGCCATGGGCCCTAATCCCAAATTTCTTCAGGACATCATTGCTTTGAATTATGTCTTTAACATCTTGCAGCTTATGATAATCCTTTAAAGTATCGGGATTTATTGACTCCATTCCGATTTGAAAAAGAAAACACTTGGTTTCTTTGGACAAAGATAGGAATTCTCCGTCTTTGGTAGCATCCGTCCTTATTTGTGCTGACCAAGGAATTACAAGATCTTCCTCCTTCATTCTGCGAAGAAGCCGTTTGCTCCGTCTTAGATCTGCTGCAAAGTTATCGTCGTAGAAGAAGATCTGCCTGGGCTTAGGGTCTTTATCCTTTATCTCCGAGATTACACTTTCCACACTTCTTCTACGATATTTTCTCCCAAACATCGGCGTTACTGAACAAAACTTACAGCGGTGGGGACAACCCCTGCTTGTCATGATGGGCGTAAGCATGATTTTTTCGTGGCCCTCAATCAGCGTAAGATCGGGAAATGGTTGAGATTCAAATTCCTTTTCTGTCATCAAAGGCCGGTCTGCATTGTGTCGTATCTTTGTTCCCTCTTTGAATGAAAGGCCCAGTATATTGCTCATTGCTTTTGATCCAGTAGAATCTTCGAAAGCCTCTATAAACTCAACAATCGTTTTTTCACCCTCACCCCTTACTACATAGTCGCAGTGCTCCAGGGCTTCATCAGGCAGGAAAGTTACGTGAGCTCCTCCCATGACTACCGGAATTTTCTTCTCTCTCACTCTATCTGCAATAGCATATGCCTTAGGTGCAGTAGAGGTGATAGTTGAAATTCCCACCAAATCTGAGCTAAATACAGAAGACCAGTCGATCGAGCCTCCGTTGTTTTGGATAATATCCTCGCAGAGAATGGTTACCTCATGTCCCTGATTGTGTAAAATTGTCCCAATGATGGGCAGACCAAGTCGAGGAATGGGATACTTGCTAAAGACGTGAAACCCAGGGGAGCCTGGTTCAATAAGAGTTATCTTCAACTCTTTCACCTCCTTTTGTCAATTGTCTTTCTACTTCAGATTAAAAAGATTTTCAGGTTAACCCAAGGATAACAGGATAAAAAAAAATTTGCAAGAAAAAAGAGCCATCCAAAGGACAGCTCAAAGGCCTAAAATATTATAACCACCATCTGTATAAACTGTTTGGCCAGTTATAGCAACTGTATAGTCCGAGAGTAAGATACAGGCTACATTTGCAATTTTTTCAACCTCAATCCATCCAAGAGGCGCCTTTTTTTGATAAATTTCAAAAGCATTCTCTATATCTTTTATTGCTCTTGACGATCGAGTAGGAACAGGAGGGGCCGAAAGTGCATTAACTCTAATTTTCTTTTCTCCTAAATCCATAGCTAAATATCTCACGGTAGACTCCAAAGCTGCCTTAGCCGGTCCCATCACGTTATAATTAGGAATAACCCTTTCTCCTCCCAGGTAAGTAAGGGTAACAATACTTGCTCCTTTTGCGAGTAAAGGCTCAAACTTCTTGATAATAATCTTGAGTGAAGTAGAGCTTGTTTCAAACGCAACTCTTTCTCCTTCTCTAGAGGTATCTAAGTACCTCCCTTCTAACTCTGTTTTAGGAGCAAAAGCGATACAATGAACAATGCCATCAAGTTTTGATGTATGGCTGACGACATTTCGAAACAGCGCATCAATTTGAGAGTCGTCATTAACATCACAAGAAAAACAAGATAGTTCTGGTTCTTCTTCTTTTATAAGACTATCGACTCGATCATAATCTCTTGGGTGACAATGAACCAATACTTGTGCCTCCTCTCTTACAAGAGCCTCTACGATTATCCAGGCAATGCTCTTCTTGTTCGCAACCCCAAGGACAAGAATGTTCTTGTCCTCCAACAAGCGATGACTCTTTGTAAGTTTTATCTCGTCTTCGCCTTTAGCTCCTTTAATATCAGCCACGAGTTTCACCCCCTCTTATATTCTCTATCCATTCTTTTAGAATATGTATTATTAAATCAGAAACAATAACTATCTGTTTTTCTTTTGCTGGAGGGAAAAACAGTCTATCCTTTACTTCTACACTAAATTTCTCTTTTATTTGAGGAATTAGTTTGTCTTGGATTAGAGGTAAAGGACATCCTGTTGGTAAACAAGAAAGGATTTTGGTCGTCATCTCTATATCTTCAGTCCTCTTAGCATCAAGGCTATCTAAAACTTCCTTTATCTCTGCTATCAATTTGCATCTTCTCCTTTCAAAGAACTTTGATCTCAAATCCTGCTCTTCTATAATCAAAAAGATCCAATCGTAGCATAATAATAAAGCCGGACCTTCTAAAAATCAAGCAAAAGGATTATTTTTTAAACCTTTACCGGGATTCCTTTCTTTAAAATTCTTTTTAAATATTGACCAGTATAAGATTTGGGACTAGAAGCTACTTTTTCAGGAGTCCCTTGGGCAACAATATAGCCTCCTTCGTCACCACCTTCTGGACCCAAATCAATAATCCAGTCAGCGCATTTAATAACTTCAAGATTATGTTCGACCACTAAAACCGAATTTCCCATATTCACTAATTTATTTAAAACCAAAAGAAGTCTCTTGACATCATCAAAATGAAGTCCAGTTGTTGGTTCATCTAAAATATATAAAGTTTTGCCGGTAGAACGTCGGGAAAGTTCGGTTGCCAATTTAACTCTTTGAGCTTCTCCGCCAGAAAGAGTAGGGGCCGACTGGCCTAAATGAATATAACCTAAACCAACTTCAGACAATGTCTCAAGTTTCTTTTTGATATTAGGAATATTTTTAAAGAATCCCAAAGCCTCTTCAACCGTCATTTCTAAAACATCAGAAATACTTTTCCCTCTGTAGTGGATTTCTAAAGCTTCTCGGTTGTATCTTTTCCCTTTGCATTCTTCGCAAGTGACATAAACATCTGGTAAAAATTGCATTTCGATTTTAATAACCCCATCGCCGCGGCAAACCTCACACCGACCTCCCCGGACATTAAAACTAAAACGGCCTGCTTTATAACCGCGAATTCGAGCTTCTGGGGTTTGAGCAAAAAGATCTCGAATATCGGTAAAAACTCCAGTATAAGTGGCGGGGTTACTTCGAGGAGTTCGGCCGATTGGCGACTGATCAATATCAATCACTTTATCTAAATTCGAAAGTCCCAAAATCTCTTTATGCTTTCCCCAAGTCACTTGGGCCCGATGGAAATGAGCTGAGAGTCTTTTAGCTAAGATGTCATTAACTAAACTTGATTTTCCCGAACCAGAAACTCCGGCTACTATTACAAATTTCCCTAAAGGAATATGAACATCGATATTTTTGAGATTATTTTCGGCGGCTTTGGTAATAACAATCTCTTTCTCGCTTCCCTTTCTTCTTGCTTCTGAATATTCTATCTTCATTTCTCCACCTAAATACTTCCCTGTTAAAGAATTAGGGTTCTTTTTAATGTCTTCTGGGATACCAGTGGCAATAATCTTTCCACCGTGTTCACCTGCCCCCGGACCAATATCAATCACATGATCAGCCGAAAAAATTGTTTCGGCATCATGCTCAACCACAATAACAGTATTGCCAAGATCTCGAAGCCGTTTTAAGGTATTTATCAGCCTAATGTTATCTCTTTGATGAAGACCAATTGATGGCTCATCTAGAATATACAAAACTCCCATCAGTGAAGATCCAATTTGGGTAGCTAATCGAATTCTTTGAGCCTCTCCCCCAGAAAGAGTGGCCGCAGTTCGATCTAGGGCTAGATAATCCAAGCCAACATTCAAAAGAAAACTTAGACGCTCTTTTATCTCTTTTAAAATCTGGCGGGCGATAATTTGTTCTCTTTCAGTCAAAGTCAAGTTTTTAAAGAATTCTAAGGCACGAGTAATTGAAAGAGTAGTAACATCATAAATTGATTTACGAGCTATAGTAACTGCTAAAACCTCAGGCTTCAGTCGTTTCCCCTCACATTTAGGACAAAGTCGAACCCGCATATATTTCTCAATCTCTTTCCTAATATAATCAGAGTCAGTTTCCTTATAACGCCGCTCTAGATTGGGAATAACTCCCTCATAAGTAGTAACAAAATCACCACCTCCAAAACGACTTCCCTCTACTTTAATTGACTCATCACCAGTACCATAAAAAACAATATGTTTTGCCTTTTTACTTAATCCTCCTACTGGCGTATTGATAGAAAAACCATATTTTTCTCCTACTGCCTCAAGAAGTCTTAAATACCAGCCCATTTTAGAAGTCGTTCGACTCCAGGGACGAACCGCTCCCTCAGCCAAGGTTAA
>WVZK01000179.1:0-41681 GCA_011772475.1 Candidatus Aminicenantota bacterium
TGGCTCCTCGGGTAGGACTCGAACCTACAACCTAGTGGTTAACAGCCACCCGCTCTGCCGATTGAGCTACCGAGGAGCAAGTCGTCATTAATTTAGCAGAATTCATCGAGAATATCAACGCATTCCCAGGAAGTTTTGATTAAATAAAGGAAGGAAATAAGGTTAAAAGCGATAGCCGGCCTGTTTTATTTTTCTCCGGTAATCATCCCCCACTATCTCCACAATTTTGCACATCTCATAAATCCTTGATCTTAAACGAACTCCAATTCTATCCACCAGAGAATCATCAGTTCGTTTGAAGCGCTGGTCTCTCATGTCTTCTTCAACTTCACCACTATCTATGTAGTTTGAAGTAAAAACAGTTACTTTTTTATTGTTATATCGATGATTTATGATGTAGAAAACAGTCTCCTCGACCCATGCCGTAGTCCTCTTTGCCCCTAATTCGTCAAGAACAAGAACTTCTTTTTGAAAAACGGGTTCTAATACTTCTGACTCAGTTAAAGAGGAATCAGGCGTGTAAGTACTCTGGATATTCCTTATTAGGTTCCTGAAATCACAGAAATAACAAGGGATGTTCTTCTTTGTGACCAACTCATTAATTATAGCAACCGCCAGATGCGTCTTCCCTACTCCGCAGGGTCCTTGAAAAAGAAGGCCAATATCCTGCACCGGGTAGTTTTTGACAAATTTTTTGGCTATCTTTAGGGCATCGCGGTGTGAATCATTGTGTTCTTCAAAGTTTTCAAAGGTACAGTGTTTGTATCTTTTCGGGATCTGGGCTTGACCGAGAAGGATTTCTTTCTCCCGTTCATGGAAGCACTTGCACCGTTTTGCCACGGTCCCGGAATCGGATTCCTCCAGAATCCATTCACTTCCTTGACAAAGAGAGCATGCGGTTTCTGGCATCAGTTTAAATATCCTCTGAGTTGTTGAAGCCTTCGAGAGCGAGCCAACTTTCTCATGGCTTTTTGCTCAATTTGTCTTATTCTTTCCCTTGATAAATTCAGCATGTCTCCTATTTCCTGGAGAGTACGAGCCTCATCGTCATCCAATCCGAATCTTAATCTTATTACATTTGCCTCTTTCTCATCCAATTCTTCTAACATATCCCTTATTTGTTGCTGGATAGAGCTTTTGATTATCTGGTATTCAACAGAAGGCCTCAGATCGTCCTGTATCCTATCTTCCATTTCCACGCCTTCCTCGAAATATTTATCGCTAAGGGAAACATCCTTTCCGTCTAATATTTCCAAATCCTCAACCTCGTCTTTTTCAATTCCCATTCTTTTTGCTATTTCCTCTCTTGTCGGTTCTCTGCCCAACTCATTTTTGAGCCCAGCAACCTTCTTTTTCATGTCTGATATTTTATCAGATAGTTTTTGAGGGAGATGATAAGCTCTAGAATAGCGGGTTAAAGCATGAATAATAGCTTGCCTAATCCACCATACTGCATAGGATATGAACTTAACGTTTCGGCCAGGATCAAACCTCTTGGCTGCTTCAATTAAGCCAAGGTTTCCTTCGTTGATAAGGTCGAACATGCCTATTCCCATTCCTTTGTACTTTTTGACGTAGGAAACGACAAATCTGAGGTTCGACTCAATTAATGCCTTAAGCGCCTTTTTATCGCCTTTCTGGATGCGAGCTCCTAATTGCTTTTCTTCTTCTTGAGAGAGTGCCGGAAACTTGGATATCTGATTCAGGTAAACCCTTAGGTTTTTAAAATCGATAAAGCCCTTGTACTTTCCGTTCATTCTTTCTCTTTTTCGATTTTTATGATCTTAGCCTGGCTTATATGGACCAGGCTTTTTTTTCTGAGTTCAAATTCATCTTCCTTTCCTTCAAAAAACTCTTTTCTTAGGTATTCCAAAAACAAATTCACTTCTGCTTCAATCTGTTCTATTTTTTTTCTCATATTCAATATAACTTCCACGCCAGCAAGATTGATTCCCAAATCCCGCGTAAGGTTAAGGATCACTTCTAGTTGTTTTAAATCATCGTCTGTATAGCATCGAGTGTTTCCCTCGCTTCGAGAAGGTCTTAACAAGCCTTCTCTCTCATACAGCCTAAGAGTTTGGGGGTGAATATTGAACATTTTTGAAACGCTGCTTATATGATAATAATTTTTTGGCTCTTTTTTCTCTTTCATTTTAATGAATCCTCATCTTTTTCCTTGGATTCTGAGGAGAGATTTTCTCGAGTTCTCTCATGAGTTCCCTTGTTCTCTCATCATTAAAGGGAGGAGGGACGATAGATACTTCAACAAATTGATCTCCTCTCACCTTTTTCCCAGGCACGGGAACGCCTTTAGACCTTATTCTGAATTTTTGACCAGATTTTGTACCAGGAGGAACTTTGATGGTCGTATTGCCAGCAAGAGTAGGAACTTCAATCTTTGCTCCCAGAGTAGCTTCAGGCACCGTTATGGGTATCTTAACATAGATATTCGATCCCTCCCGGTTGAAGAGAGGATGGGAGTCAGCTTCAATAGTGATAAAAAGGTCGCCTGAAGGGCCTCCTCTTCTTCCTGCATTCCCCTTTCCAGGAATACGGACTTTTGAACCAGTGTTGACTCCACCAGGGATTCTGACACTTATGAGTTCAGTCTTTTGAATAAAGCCCTGCCCGTAGCACGTGACACATTCCTGCCCTGGAGTTTTTCCCGTTCCTCCACAGGCAGGGCAAGTCCCTGAAAATCTCATAGCACCTCTCTGGACCGTCGAACTGCCGCTCCCTCCACATGCAGGACATGCTTGTTGTCCGCCTTTCTGTGTGTAGCCAGTTCCGCTGCATGTAGGACAGGCTACCATCCGAGTCAATTTTATCCTCGTCCTCAGACCGTTGATGGCATCCATAAAGCCAACTTTCATCGTGTAATGTAGATCTTCACCTCTTTCTACCCTTTGGTAAGTCTTTTGAGCGGTCGTTCCAAAGATATTATCAAAGAAATCTCTGAACGAGGACGTGCCAAAACCAGAGAAATCGAAACCTTCGAAGCCAGACGTATATGTCTGGTATTGTGGTCCTCCTCGAGGTGCATCTCCGACAAATCCGAACTGGTCGTATTGGCTTTTTTTCTTGGGATTGCTTAGGACTGAATAAGCCTCTTGGATTTCTTTAAACTTCGTTTCAGCAGTTTTGTCCCCCGGATTGAGGTCTGGATGGTATTTTCGGGCAAGCTTCCGGTAGGCTTTTTTTATATCAGATAGAGTCGCCTTGCGATCAACACCAAGTGTTTTATAGTAGTCCTTATCCATCCCTGACCTTATCGCAAACAGAGGAGCTAAGATATCTTAGCTTTAGATCAGAATTTAATAAGCTTACTTCTTATTCTTGTCCTCGTCAACAACTTCTGCATCAATAACTTCTTCTTCGGATGGACCTTCTGACGATGCTTGGCCTGATGTTTGGTCATCGGATGCTTCCTGTTGGGTGGGGCCCTGCTGAGCCTGCTGCTGAGTAGCTTGCTGATACATCATCTCTGTCAATTTATGCGAAACCTGAGAAAGTGCATCAACTGCCTGTTTTATTTGCTCCAGATTATCGCTTTCGATAGCTTTCTTGGTGTTTTCAATCTCAGTTTGAACGCGAGTTGCTTCATCTTCAGGGATTTTGTCTTTATTTTCCCTTAATAACTTTTCTAAGCTATAAACCAGCTGGTCTGCTTGATTCTTGGCATCTACTACTTCTCTTTTTTTCTTATCTTCTTCAGCGTGGGTTTCTGCATCCTTGACCATATTTTCTATTTCATTTTCCTCTAATCCACTATGACCGGTGATAGTTATAGCCTGTTGTTTTCCAGTTCCCATGTCCTTAGCATTGACATGAAGAATTCCGTTGGCATCGATGTCAAAAGTTACTTCGATCTTGGGGATGCCTCGCGGAGCCGGGGGAATTCCATCTAGATGAAATCTACCTAATGTCCTGTTAGCGGCTGCCATCTCTCTTTCTCCCTGGAGGACATGAATTTCTACGCTTGGCTGGTTATCTGCGGCGGTAGAGAATATTTCGGCTTTTTTGGTAGGAATTGTTGTGTTGCGCGGGATCATCTTGGTGAAGACAGCTCCAAGAGTTTCAATGCCAAGTGTCAACGGAGTTACGTCCAGAAGGAGAACATCTTTTACATCTCCAGTCAAAACTGCTCCCTGGATTGCAGCTCCTGCTGCCACGACCTCATCAGGATTAACGCCTTTGTGAGGTTCTTTTCCGAAAAGCTCTGTAACTAATTTCTGAACCTTTGGAATTCGGGTGGACCCCCCTACCAGAATTACCTCGTTTATATCCCCTGGTTTCAGGTTTGCATCTTCAAGAGCTTGTTTGCATGGGCCTTCAGTTCTTTGAATAATGTCATCCATAAGCTGCTCTAATTTGGATCTGGTGAGTTTCATCAAAAGGTGTTTCGGACCTGAAGAGTCAGCGGTGACAAAAGGAAGGTTTATCTCGGTTTCCATTGTTGTCGAAAGTTCCATTTTTGCTTTTTCAGCAGCTTCTTTTAGCCTCTGAAGAGCCATTTTGTCTTTAGAGAGGTCTATTCCTGATTCTTTTTTGAATTCTGCTACAAGCCAGTTCTGTACTTTCTGGTCAATGTCATCTCCGCCTAAATGAGTATCTCCGTTTGTTGATTTGACCTCAACAACACCTTCTCCGACTTCAAGGATAGAAATATCAAAAGTACCGCCCCCAAAATCGTAAACAGCGATAGTCTGGTCTTTCTTTTTATCCAGCCCGTAGGCTAAAGCTGCGGCTGTGGGTTCGTTGATGATGCGCTCAACTTCCAGTCCAGCAATCACTCCTGCATCCTTGGTTGCCTTTCGTTGGCTATCATTAAAATATGCAGGGACAGTTATGACTGCTTTTTCTATTTTTTCTCCTAAATGATCTTCAGCAGCTTTTTTTAGTTTTTGAAGAATAATAGCCGATAGCTCGGGAGGGGCATATTTCTTACCGAGCGCTTCTATTCTCACATCTCCATTTGATGCTTGTGTTACTTTAAAGGGCACCTGCTTTATTTCTTCAGGGACTTCTTTGTAGCGACGCCCCATAAATCTTTTTATGGAGTAGATAGTATTTTCAGGGTTGGTTATGCGCTGCCTCTTGGCAACTTGGCCGACCAACCTTTCGCCTTTTTCGTTAAAAGCAACAACAGAAGGAGTTGTGCGTCCTCCTTCTTCGTTTTCGATAATAATAGCTTTATCGCCTTCTGTTACGGCAACAACAGAATTTGTTGTTCCTAAGTCGATACCAATTGTTTTTGCCATTTTATACCTCCTATTTTAGTCTCTATATAATATAAAACTTGAGTATAATTTTGTCAAGTATTTTGTTCATTTATTTGGTTAGGGGGTAATATCATAAAGATCTGGTGAAAATTGGACTATAGATATTTCGATTTCCCAACTTTTTTTCTCAGTTGGGTTTATATTATATGAATTAATTTATAGTTTTTAATAAGGTAGGTTTGATGAATCAAACTGCTATACAAGATAAATCAAGCCCCTATAGATAAATAAAGCCCCACAATGTAAAATTCCGAATTTAATATATTAGGCCCCTGCAAAAACAACGTTTGTTTGATAAATCAAACCCCAACAAATTATTATTTTTCGTCAGGGTCTATGATGAAATTCTCTTTCATCATATTTTGAACTTCTTCTCGAGCTCTCTTAATGATAGCTTCGGCGCTCTTTAGAAGTTCTTCAGTACTAGCCTTAGCTCTGGCAACACCTTGTTCGATTCCTTTTGAGCCGACTGCAACAGCTTCTCTTGGAAAAACTTCCCATTGGTCCATGTTGGGAATAATATAATCTTCGTTTATTCCGTTATCTTCAGCAACCTTTGCCAGTTCTTCGGCAGCTACAATGCACATCTCATCTGTGATTTTAGTAGCTCTTATGTCTAGCGCTCCTCTAAAGATTCCAGGGAATCCAAGTGAATTGTTGACCTGATTAGGAAAATCAGAACGTCCAGTAGCTACGATTCTTGCTCCGCCTTCTTTTGCCTCCCAAGGCCATATTTCAGGGATAGGATTGGCCTCTGAAAACACAATGGCATCTTCAGCCATTGTTTCTACCCATTCTTTNNTCTACCCATTCTTTCTTGATAACTCCAGGGCCTGGCTTGGAAGCAGAAATAACAACATCAGCTCCTTCCATGGATTCTTTGATATCTCCTTTGATTCCCTTTGGATTTGTTGTTTCACAGAGATGCCATTTTTCCTTGTATTTTGTTTTTAAAATCTCTCTATCTTCCCTGTCTCTGTGAAGGATTCCTTTAGAGTCAACAGCTATTAAATTTTCAGGCTTAACGCCGGCGATTACGATGAGCCTGGCGATGGCAATATTAGCCGCGCCTGCTCCGATTAAGGCGACTTTTATATCTTCCATTTTCTTTCCGACGATCTTGACTGCATTGAGAAGGCCGGCCACTGTAACACAGGCGGTTCCCTGCTGGTCATCGTGCCAGACAGGAATTTCCATCTCGTTTCTCAGAGTATCTAAAATATGAAAGCATTTTGGATGAGAGATGTCTTCAAGGTTTATTCCTCCAAAAGTGGGTTGGATCCATTTAACAGCTTGTATGATTTCTTCAGGATTGCTGGTATCAAGGCAGATAGGAAAAGCATCGACTCCCCCTAAATACTTGTAGAGTAAAGCTTTGCCTTCCATTACAGGTAAGCCGGCTTCAGGGCCGATATCGCCCAAGCCTAAAACTCTTGATCCATCTGTGACCACAGCCACAAAATTCCATTTGTTGGTCATCTCATATGCTTTTTCTATATCTGCTTGGATATCTTTGCACGGAGCCGCGACTCCAGGAGTATACCAGATGGCAAAATCATTAAAATCCCTTATCCGGCATTTGGGAATGACCTCTATTTTGCCCCTGTAGAAAGGATGAAGCCGCATAGCATCTTTAGAGGGTTGTTCAGCTTTGGCTAGCAATTCTTCTACGGTAAATTTTTTCATATGATGCCTCCTTTTAGATATGAATATGAATCAAAAAGATTATTATTAATAGAATTATTATTGCCTCTTATAATTTATTATATTCTCTATCGGCCTGAAAAGCATTTCATTATATTCTTTTATTACTTAAAGTCAAGCTCAAATGGAAATATACAGAAAGTTCAGAAAAAACAGAGGGAAGTTCGTGTCTTTAAGAACTCAAGATTAAAAAACTGGTGCTTTGATGCTCTGCTTTCTTTTTCTGATGCGATGATTAATGGTCAAAATCCGAGTGCCGACGCCAAATCTTTTTATCTATGCAGGAAACAGCGCTCGCTATCCTTTTCTCCAGGCTTCCTGGTTATGATCATAGCTAAATTGTGCTCATTTGCCTTATCAATGACATCCTGATCTCTTATTGAACCCAAAGGGTAAATTATAGCATTTATCCCGTTCTGGGCTGCTAATTCGACTACGTCTGTAAAAGGAATAAAAGCATCGGATGCCATAACACATCCTTCAGGTCCATAGCCTCGCTTTGAGTATTTGATAGCCGTCTCGGCGGCATCAATTCGACTTCTCTGTCCTGAGCCAATTCCGTGCACTTTATCTTTCTTGCCGATAACAATGGCATTAGACCGGGTAAAGCAGGCGACGTTCCAGTTAAAAATGGCTGCCTCGATCTCTTCAGGAGTGGGTTTTCTTTCTGAAACAATATCAACAGAATCTGAAGATGTAATCTTTGAATCAAACCTCTTTTGAATTAAAAGACCACCAGCTACTCTTTTGAATTCCAATCCATTGTCAGAGGCCTTTGTGTCGAGAGAAGTCGCCATTTTTACTACCCTCAAGGGCTTTCTTGACGCCAAAACTTCAAGGGATTCTGATGTGAAATCAGGAGCATAGACAACCTCGATATTCCTGCCTTTTTCCACCAACAGATCTGCCAGTTGTTTGGTAATCCTGTAATTGAAAACGTTGACGCTTCCGAAGTTAGAAAGAGAGTCGCAATTCCATGCTTTTTCAAAGGTTTCTTCTGGTGCCTCTCCCCTAGCAACACCGCTTGGCATCTCATGTTTAACCAGGACACAGATTAGCGAGTTTTCATAAATATCTGTTAATTTCTTTACAAGCCTCTGGCCAAGATCCATATCTCCAATATTTATATAACTCAGCCCCTTTGTCCCTTCCTGCAGGACTTCCATGGTTGCCATGTTTGGGCCGGAGGCCCCTTTTTCTGAGTAAAAGGCGGCCGCGTAGCCAGGATTTTCTCCGTACCTCATCGAGAGTTTTTTCTTGAACTTCTGGCTTCCAAAGCGAAATGTATCAGGAAATTCCTCTTTGACTGGAGTCCTGTATTGTTTTCTGTCTTCTTTGCTTGTTTTATCCATCTTATTTCCCCGTCCTTTCATGCTTGTTTATGATATATATTTCATATTCATTTAGGTCAATATTGCCGGAGAAAACACAGACCACAGACACCCTATAGTCATTTTTGCCAGATGCAGGCGCCAGAGCATCATAAACTGCCTCGGCCATATCATCGGCCTTTTTTTCTTTGATCTTGACGTCAATCGGCTCTCCTGCAAAAGCGGGAACTGGATCCTTGTCCACTCCTTCATAGGTAGAGATCATTTTTCCTCTTCCAGCTTTTAAGGGAATCTCAAAGATATTTCTTATCGAAGAGCCATCAGTCGCTCTTTTTATTATGCTGAGGGCAGCCTTTTTTTGGGGGAGAATACAGCCGCTTATCCTGGGAGTAAAGATGGGCGCATCTGGCTCATAATCCCATTCACTGAGGGCCAATTCTAACACTTCTGCGGGATTCTGACTTTGACCAAGGCTTGTTATTATATCCGTTGTCTGCTTACCGTTGCTCACAGCGATTCCATCGGCTAGTAAAATGGCGGGATAGACAAGCAAGTCCTTGTTTCCTTTTTTTAGCGTTTCTTCGTCTGTGGGCTTTACCCAAATGGCATCATCTTTAATCTCCATTTTTCTCGCCTGGCTGGAAGCAGACCTTCCTGTTATGGCATAGATAACTACCTCTTTCTTACCGGTAATATCTCTTCCGATTATAATTATCCGCCCAGGATATTCTTTAGCCGACAGACTTTCAAGGCCTTTCGCCATTTCGTTTCCTTTGGACTTCTGTATAGATAGCACAGGATATATATGAAGTCAAAATATCGGAATTAGACTTTTAAAGCATTTATGATTTGAGGCTTTTTGCCGAGAATAATCTTTTTTTGAGGAGTTTTATCCAGATAATCTGCTTATAGCCTTATCTAATAACGCTTGGGCACTTTTACCGTCTTCATCATAGAGCGCCTCGCCTATGCTCAATTCTCCCCAACCATTTTCTTCGGCGAGCCAATGAATTCTTTGCTTGACTGCATTTAGTCCGTTTCTATCTGATTGAGGAAGGATTATATAGTACCTCCTGAAATAAGGTCCAAACAGCTTATCATAACCACGGATGTATTTTCTTATTAAATGAAAGGAAATAGCCCTACCGGGCAGTAACCTGCTTACTCCCCTTGGGGCGCGTTCGCTCATATCTACGACAAAAATACCAAAAGTATAATTGTATCTTTTTGATCGGTTTATTTCTTCTTCGATTGTTTTGACCTCTTCTTCAAATCTATGTTTTTTTATCGCGTTCCAAAGATCAAACACTTTTCCCGTTCCTCAAAATATCAATTATCATTTTTTTATCTTTTATGCATTTATAATGAAAATTTTCCAACTTATACATAGGATTGCAGTTTTGTTAACCAGTTTTTCAAATTCAACATTCGTTTCAAACAAAAACATCTTTTGGATGCCTTATTCAAAGAAACAGGATATCCTATGAAAAAAAATACAGCAAGCATTAAATTACCGCTTTTATCGAAACGAAAAAATGATCTAACCTTGAAAATTCTTGTTTTAATCTTACAATTCAGATAGAATTTTGTTCCGATTTTAGAACGAGGTTATTATGAAAAAAAGTGAGTTAACAAAAAGAGCTTATGAAAATACGAAATTCCTAGAATCTCGTGAAGCCCGCACTTTGAGGATTTTAAGTGAGTATTTGGAACCTCTGAAGAGGTTGAATGAATGGAAGGTCAACAATACCATACTTTTTCTTGGTTCTTCAAAGGCCAATCCTGAGGATAAAGATTCTCCATTGACGAAGTACTATTGGGAAGCAGAAGAACTTTCTTACAACCTAGTCAAATGGGCCATAAAGTTAAAACAAAAGGGCAAAAATTTTGTGATATGTACAGGAGGAGGACCCGGCATAATGGAAGCTGCAAACAGGGGTGCGTATCGAGCAGAAGGAAAATCTATAGGCATGAATATATCTATTCCTGAGGAACAATACCTAAATCCATACGCATCTCCTGAACTTTCTTTTATATTCCATTACTTTTTCATGAGAAAATTTTGGCTGGTGTACAGAGCAAAAGCTGTGGTCGCTTTCCCTGGTGGTTATGGTACTCTCGATGAGGTTTTTGAAACACTAACCTTAGTCCAGACAAACAAGATTTCTCGAGATCATCTAGTCATACTTCTTTATGGGAAAGAATACTGGCGGAAGATAATCAACTTTAAGGAACTTTTAAAATACAAGACAATTTCTGAAGAGGACCTTAAACTTTTCTTCTACTGCTCTAGTCCAAAAGAGGCTTTCTCAATTTTAAAAGAAAAATTAACAAAATTTCTCTAAGATAGACTTGCTTCATTGCCCAGGGCGTTCTCTACATTTCATCTAAAAAATAAGTTTTTAAGAGCTTTATGGTTTTGGCTCTTTATAAGCTGTACAGAATAGCCCTTATAAAATGCATCCTTCAAGGGATAATCAACATTTCATTTAAATATAAATTCCTTGATTAGAATTCTCTTGACAAGGCCATTTATAATTATTATAATCATTACAAAGTAGAAATGATTACAAATATGAATATATTAAAAAACAGGCTAATGGAAAAAGGCATAAAGCCCACATTCCAGCGCCTAAAGGTTCTTGAATACCTGAGTAATAATTTGAAAAACCACCCTACTGTTGAAATGGTCTACGAAGAGCTCCTCAAGGAAATTCCTACCCTATCCTTAACCACCGTTTACAACACTCTGAATAACTTTCTTGAAAAAGGACTGGTTTCTGGAGTCATTATTACGGGAACCGAAGCTAGGTATGACTTTGATACAAAATACCATCACCATTTCCTCTGTAAAATATGCGGGAAAATTATAGATATTGATCTTAAATGCGGTTATGCGTTAGGAGAGAAAAGAACAGTATCGGGACATAGAATTGATGAAGTGCACGGATACTTCAAGGGCATATGTAAAAATTGCTATAAAAATTTGGGGACAAAGCCAAAAGGCCACAGCTCTTCATGATGCCTGAATCTTGATAGAAAAAGTAGAGTTAAAAGTGGAGATTGGAAGCAAAGATTAAAAATATTGTAAATAAAGTAATAAAGAAGGAGAAATAAATGAATGGTTTAAAAGGAACAAAGACAGAAAAAAACGTTTTAACCGCATTTGCCGGAGAATCTCAAGCGAGAAATCGCTACACTTATTTTGCCTCACAAGCAAAGAAGGAAGGATATGAACAGATTCGAGCATTGTTCTTGGAAACAGCGGATAACGAGAAAGAACACGCAAAAAGGCTCTTTAAATTCTTAGAGGGCGGTGAAGCAGAAATTCAGGCTTCTTTCCCCGCTGGAGTGATCGGAGACACTAAGGATAATCTTAAAGAGGCGGCTCAAGGAGAGAATTACGAATATACGACTATGTATCCAGAATTTGCAAGAACAGCTGATGAGGAGGGATTTCCTGAGATTGCTGAGGCGATGAGATCTATCGCAGTTGCCGAGAAGCAGCATGAGAAAAGATACTTGGGGCTTCTTAACAATGTTAATAACGGCTTGGTTTTCAAAAGAGAAGAAGTTGTAAAATGGAAATGCGGCAATTGCGGGTATATTTCTGAAGGCAACGAGCCGCCTGATGAATGTCCTGCCTGTGCCCATGCCAAAGCATACTTTGAATTGCTAGCTGAGAATTGGTGATCCTTAATAAAAAGGGAAAAGAGATTATAAGCAGAACACAATCTAAACTATAGCTTTTACATAAACATAGAATTAGGCAAATCTTTCAACGAGTAAGGAGGATTTTTGACTGAAATCTCGAATAATCAGAAAAAGAAGGAAGTAAAAAAAACATTATCCATAAACTTCGCTGAGGTTTATCCACAGAAGAAACAATACAGAGGTTTTAAAAGGAAATAAGTTCTGAAGGAATCGGGATTTAAGGTTAAACAATAAAAACAGGAGTAATTAATATGATAAAAGCAAAAATACAAGATGCTTTAAACAAACAGCTTAATGCAGAGCTTTATTCTTCTTATCTTTACCTTTCAATGACTGCTTATTTTGAGTCAGTAAGCCTAAAAGGTTTTGCCAATTGGATGCGGGTGCAAGCTCAAGAGGAATTAGCCCACGCAATGAAATTTTATGATTACATCAATGAAAGAGCTGGCAGAGTAAACTTGACATCCATTTCTGCACCATCAGCAGAATGGGATTCTCCGCTGGCAGCTTTCGAACAAGTCTACGAGCACGAGCAAAAGGTTACAGGTCTGATAAATGACCTGGTTACTCTCGCTATAGCTGAAACTGACCATGCTACTAATAATTTTTTGCAGTGGTTTGTAGCTGAACAAGTTGAGGAGGAGTCATCGGCTGATGAGATTGTGCAAAGGCTTAGATTGCTGGGTGAGGATCGCAGCGGCTTGTTTATGCTTGACCAGGAGCTTGGACAGAGAATATTCACTCCTCCTGGAACTGCGGATGGAGAATAAAGGACCTTTTCTTCTGCAGCCCCCTGTTTGATTCTATATCTTAATGGTCTATTTTATGTTCATAATTTTGATAATTTTTCTGTAAAAATCTTCCCCTTCACAGACCTTGAAAAATAATAATATAACAAAAATCCGCTAAGCACCCCTACTGCATCTGCAATAACGTCGAAGAATTCAATGGAACGGCGGGGGATAAAATATTGATGGAATTCATCCAAGCCTCCAAGAATAATTCCGGTGAAAATTGTTAACACAGCCCGCATCATGAGGGAAGATTTCAAACTCATGAAATAGCCGAAGGAAAGGAAGAGACCCAGAAGGGCGAATTCAACAATGTGAATTACTTTATCAAAGAAAAGAATATCGATTTTGATATCATAGCTCCTTGAAGACAAATAAAATATAAGGGCGTAATATAAGGCAGCGGGAATAAAAAATAGTATCTTTTTCATCTATCTCCGCAAAAATTGATCGAGAACCGAGATTCTCCTTACAAGATGAATTGCTTTTTTCACGAGGATTTATTCTATTAGAAAAGAAAACATATATCCAGAAATATGCCAGTTGATTTGACATAATGTGCAGGAATGTGGTTAATTTTAAGACGAGAGAGTTGAATAAGCGTAAAACTTCAGATTATTTTCAAGGAAGATTAAAGAAACTTTGATATTCTTTAAGCGCTTGGAGGATTGAAGAACAAGGCCTGTCTGCTTTAAGGACGAACTCATCATGTCCAATATCCAAGTTAAAAAGCTGAGGTTATTATCTGTTCTTTGTTCAGTCATCCTTCTTAGCTCTTGTGCGGGGAAAAGTTATTTCCATTCTGGAAATGTCCAGAAAGGTCTTGCCTCCTGGTATGGGCCTGATTTTCACGGAAAGCTCACTTCAAATAAAGAGATCTACAATATGCATGCTCTAACAGCGGCGCATAAGACTCTTCCGTTCGGAACTTATGTCAGGGTAACAAATTTAAACAACGGAAAATCTATCATTGTCCGTATAAACGATCGTGGTCCTTTTGTAAAAGGACGGATCATAGATTTATCATATGCTGCCGCAAAGAAGTTGGGTATGGATATTACAGGAGTTGCACCTGTTAAGATTAAGGTGCTAAAAAAATACTCACCTAAAAAGTCTTCACAAAAATTTTCTGTTCAGGTTGGGTCTTTTAGCAGTAAGAAAAACGCAAAAGCCCTCAAAAAGAAGCTCCAGAAGAACCACAGGAATGTCTATATCTCAAAGGTAAAAACTTCTTCTGATACTTTTTACAGGGTAAGAATTAAAGCGCGAAGCGTGAAATCAGCTGAAAACATCGTCAAAAAACTCATGAAGCAGGGTTACCAAGCTAACATCCTAGAAGAGCATTGATGAATGTTGACTCCTCACCTAATGAGGCTATCATATATGCGGGGTAAAACAGGAAATAATATCTCTTAATTTATATTTGCTTTTCTCTTTCATAAAGATAAGGAATTGGTTTCAGTTTATTTTCCTTTCCGTCGTGGACAGCAAATTTTCGTACTTCCTCACGACCACTCCACATCGAAGCTGCTCCGTATTCACCTTTTTTATTAACGGCATAAAAGCTTAGGCCAAATCGAGGCAGGCCTTTTTCGTTTAAAAGATGAGGAAGAAGCCTTGATTTCTCTTCGATTCTTTCTAAAGTTTTGAAACATGCTTCTTCCGGAGATAGACCTTTGCTCATGAAATTGACGACTTGGAAGCTTCCGCAGTTAAGGATATTGGCTTCTCCTCTTCCCGTCGAGCCTGCTGCGCCGATCTCGTTATCAACGTAAAGGCCGGCTCCAATAATCGGCGAATCCCCTACCCTTCCCGGTATTTTAAAAAAGAATCCGCTGGTGGTTGTCACACCAGCAAGATTGCCTAAGGCATCAATGGCACAACAGTTTATAGTTCCATGGGAACTAAGATAGGATTCCAATTCTTTTTCTAGCTCCTCGGTCTTAGGGGCAAACCAGTAATCTCTGTCTGAGAGTGTTTCCTTGCGTTCGAGCCATCTCTCTCTAGCTTCGTCTGTGAGCAGGTTTTCTTCTTTGAAACCATGGGCCTTAGCAAATCTTAAGGCACCTTTTCCGACAAGGAGCGCATGGTCGGTTCTTTCCATGACAAGTTTGGCCACTTTGGATGGATTTTTTATGTTTCTAAGGCTGGCTACTGCACCGCCATTATGGGTGGGGCCATGCATCACTGAAGAATCAAGCTCGACAACGCCTTCCTCATTAGGAAGACCCCCATAACCTACTGACCTATCTTCTGGATCGCTTTCAACAATGTTAACCCCGGCTATAACTGCATCCAACGGATCTTTTCCTTGTCTGAGAAGTTCCATGGCTTTTTCTGTGGCTCTTAAACCATTCCCGCTGGCTACTACACACATCTTTCCTTCTTTTTTCTGTTGCACAGCTAAATTTTTTCCTGCCGTAAGCACCGAGGCTGCTCCGATACCAATTCCTGTTTTGAGAAAATCTCTTCTTGAAAGTTTATCTCTCATCGTGCCTCCTTATGATTTATCTATCGTTTTCCCTAAGTTACTCAATTTATAAAACGGAATCAACACAAATTTTATAAGTCCATATTTTTATGTCAAAATAAGCTGAAGTAAACGGAACAGGCTGCTTATTTGTGGAAAAGAATACAAGGGATAGGTTAATTATTTGATGGAAATGTTATCCTCGTCTTTATCAAATTGACAAACCAAGGGATGTTTAGTATAAATCCCTTTCTTTCATGAGGGATGAAAAATAAAGTTCTTTTCTCTGCTTCTCTGTTCCACGCACTCAATGATGCTGCGACTGTCACTATCCCGATGATCTTTCCTCTTCTCTACACCCAGCAGTTTATTATCAAAAAATATTTCCATATCGGTATTTTGTCAAACCTGGGGCTTCTTGTTACTTTGCTCTTCCAGATTATTATTGCTAATATCTCTGGCAAGGTCGAACACAAGTTCATGCTGCTCGTCAGCTACATAGGAATTTGCCTAACGCTTTCCCTAATAACATTATCTTCTACTTTTGCTACTCTTCTTTTTATCTATCTAACAATGCGAGTTTTCACCAGTTTTTACCATTCCGTGGGATTAGCTTGGGTTTCAAAATCTCATCCGAGCCAGGGAATTGATTTTGCTATGGGCATCCAAGGTGGTTCAGGAAATCTTGGGGTCTTTCTTGCCTTTGTATCCTCTGGCTATCTTGCCCAGAACTTTAACTGGAAAGTGCCGCTCTTAGTTTGGGCTGGCATGGCCTTTTTTCTCGGCTCGATAAGCTTCCTGGCTGTAAGAAAAACTTCAACTTTAGGAGAGGAGGTTTCCAACCCTGACTTTTCATCATGGATGAAAACACTGAAGAATATTAAAATCTATATTCCTGGGTTTGTTTTTGGAGGAGCATGCTGGGGAACGACTGTTTTTTATGCTCCTTCCTTACTCAACCATAGATTTCAGATTCCATTGGGTCAAACTGGTCTTTATCTTGCCTTATGGATTGGAGTCGGAACAGTCATGACCTATCTTTTTGGATTATTAAGCCGGCATTTAGGCCGGTTGAAAATTTCTGTTTCTGCATTCATCGGTGCAACTTTATTTCTTTTTGTACTGGGGATAGCTCCTTCGAAAGAGCTGGCTCTGGTGAGTTTATTCTTTTTTGGGGCCTTCCTTTTCCTTGTCTATCCGAGTTTTCAATCCTTTGTTGGAGCTGATGTTTCACCTGAAAATCAAGCTCAAGCCTTTAGCCTTGCTGCCAATGTTCAGATGGTCACCGGCGCGATAGTTGTCCTTGCAGCCGGGTATCTCTCCGACAGGTTTGGGATAAATTCGCCGTTTATTCTAATTGGAATTCTTGGAGGCGTTATTTCAGTTTTTTACCTGTTAAAAAGGTCTGTGCTGGCAAAAAAGTTATTTGTAATTAGATAGGTGCCTATAAACGGGGCCTTGATTTTTTTATTTAAATTCTATTAGTCCTAATTTTATTAGATCTTCAGCATAGTGCAGAACAAATTCTACATCTGTTTCATCGTACTCACATGAGACGATATGTCTTATGTCCAGGAGGGTGCGTTTTCCATCCATGAGATTTATAATTTCGGGTGCTTTAGACCTGGAGATTCCGCCCTCCATATCTCTAATTTTTTCATGCCAGCTGTAACTTTTCTCATCAAGCTTTTCCCTTAAATAGTCCCAAGGAAGAGGGCCCTTAAAAAGCCTTTTTGGCCTTATTGCTGATGCTTTCTTATAAAGATTATTCGGTTGGAATTTCTTTTTATCTATTTTGTAACGCTTGAGAAAAAGATTGTACATGAAATTGATTTTATCGTTTTCTTGGGAGACTTGAGAATCCAAACCTGCGATAAGTTCATCTATTGCCTTCTTAACTGTACTGGCCTTGCAGAGCTCCTTAACCTCCCTCAGGTTTGCTGCCTCGATTTGGGCCAGGAGCCGCGGATAGTTCGCGATGTTTGCTTGAAGCTCTGCTATATCTTCCCTAGTATTAGGATGTGATGCAAACTGATGAAGGAGTCGGATTGATTTTTGTGTTCTTTGCATCATCCTAAGGTTTGCCTGAGCATAGACTTCTCGAGCAATTTTGAGGGCATCCTCATCGTCTGCATTAGCTAGCAAGATAGTTGCTGCCAAAGCTAGGCTGATTATTCTTTTCATCTCTGTGGGATCGCATTTATCTGGCGTGTCCATGTTTGTATGATGAAATACATCACCATGACCCAGCATCGGCGTAGGGATTGAAAAAGAAGAATCATTGAACATAACATGGTCAGAACCACCCGAATTGGGTCTAACGCGGAAATTGAAGCGGTGTTTGCTTCCTCTAGGCGAAAAGAATTCCTTGGCATCAAGCCAGCCCAGGAGGTTTATAAGAACATCGTTTATATATCCGGGAACAGAATATGGAGAACGGGTAAGATTGAAGTTAGCCTGGCACAGAGCATAATCTTCGCCAATCATATCCAGGTTCATGCCGCAAATTCCCTTTTCTTTTAATGCTTGATGTTCTGTCAAATATGCCACGGCTCCATGCATTTCAGGAAGCCAGAGAAAGCGAATGGTCCTTTTTAAGGGAGGAATATCTCCTTTTTCAACCAGCGATATTATATTCCTTGCCATTTCAAACATGCCTGCCGAGCCAGAAGCGTTATCATTAGCACCAGGCTTGTAATGGTCGAGATGTCCCATGATGATGATCTCCTGAAGCGGGAATTCTTTTCCGACTATTTTGGCTTCGAGCACAGGCATGTCTCCGTCGAAAAGCTCTGCTTCCACTCTTGCTCTCATTATTACCTTTTTTCCTGATTCAAACAGAGAGAGGAGCTCTTTTTCTTGCCTTCTGGACAGAGCAAAACCAAATCTTGTTTTTTCTCTTTCTTCCCCGCTTGGAGAAAGGCGGTAAACCTCGATTAAATCTGGATACTGAAGACGGTCTTCCCTATCTGAAGGCCCGACGATAACTCCCGAGGCACCTCTTTTTAGAACCGCCTGACGGTGAACTTCAGAACCTTTGCCTCCTGCAGCAAAGACAAGCTTTCCTGTGACATTTTTTCCTTTATAATCGGCATCTGATTTCCCCTTGCCTACGTAGATTACTTCGGATTCAACCTCACCGCCTTGAGAATAGGGCATCAAACTCACGGCCTGGTCTGAAAAGCGAGCAATAAGTTCCCTCCTGGGCTCCACCAGCCATAGCTCAGCTTCTTTCACCTTCCAGCCCACAGGAGACCTCCAAAGGAAGTATTTCTTAAAGCCATCAGCTCTATATTTCTTGATATTTATTTCTTTTAGCCCAATCTTCCTTAGTTCCTGAGCTAAGTATTCAACGCAGCGGTTATAATCTGAGCCCTCTCCTCCTCCTCTAATACGATGGAAGCGCGAAATCTTAGAGGCCATATCCCAAGCTCGTTCCCCAGAAACTTCATTTCGAATGATATCCAAAAGGTCTTGATCAACAAGATAAGAATGATCCTGGGAGAAGACAAACACAGGAAGGAGGAGAATACAAATTAGAGAAAAAACCGAAAGCTTCTTTTTATTTTTGATAAACATGGACATCACCTCTGGTTTTGGAATTAAGGAACACAATATTAAATTGCAGGGATCTGATTTGTCAAATCCGCATTTATTCTGGAGGTTTTATTTATAAGACCTTTATATTAAAAAAGGTGGGTTTGATGAATCAAACTCCTACAATAAATCAAGCCTCTATTACTTTTTTAGTTTGATGACTTTGCCGGGAAGCTTTCCTGTCCATTTCCCCTCGTCTAGAACTATTTCACCATTGATCAACAGATATTTAACACCCTCGCTGTAGGCATGGGGATTAGAAATAGAAGTTCCGGTCTTTATATTATTCAGATCAAGGACAACTATGTCAGCTTTGTATCCATTCTTAATCCAACCCCTGTCATTCCAGTTCATGATTTCAGCCGGAAGCGAGGTTTGTGATCGAATAACATGGGGAACGGATACGCTTTTTCGCTTAAGAGCATATTTTTTAATTTTATGAAGAAACGTAGAATAAGAGCGGATATGAGTGAGTCCTATGCCGTAAGGCGGAGCAGTTCCATCACTTCCTGTGCCCACATAGTCCTTTTTCATGATAAACTCGATATCTTCTTCGCCCATCCGGAGAGGGACGCACCTGGCTCCCATAAGCTCCAGCTCTATAGCTGTATCTTCTATTGATTTTCCTTTCATGGCCGCGACATGTTTTAGGGACTTTCCTTCAAGGTTTTTCTCCACACAGATAGCGACAACGAAACTTTCCGGGCCTGTAACGTTATCTATGTACTCTTTGATCTGTTCGCGAATCTTCTGAGCCTCTTCTGGATTTGCCATCCTTGCTAAAAACTTGCTTCTTTCTCTCGTATTACCTGGACCTCTGAAATCTCCAAGGCTGATTAGACTTCTGGAAACAAGCCTTACAAGCCTATCTCTGGGAATTTCGTTGAGAAACTGCAGAAGGCGTTCAGAGACAGGATAATAAGGGGTAACTTTTTTATAGAGCTCGATCAAATGAGAATCCCTGAGATGATCAAAAATCGCTTCACTATCCTCTGATCTCAACCTTTCTGTCTCTACTCTTTCCATGCCTTCTGTTTCTTCAATCCCCAGCCAGGCTGATCTCGGAATCGGGCTCCTGTAGGGATAGCCGTCAGAGAATTGATAAGGATACTGATCAGCGGTGACTTTAATTCCTCTGGCTCTTGCTTCTTCTATGATGGCACAGGCATCTTTGACAAGACCCCAGTTCCTCTTTTCCATAACCTTAAAATGTGATATATGGGCAGGAGCACCTGATTTCTCTGAAATCTCAACAGCTTCTTTTACTGCTTCAAGGAGTTTATCCCTCTCATCCCGGACATGGCTGTGGTAGATTCCGCCGTAGGGAGCGATGATCTTCACCAGTTCTATGACTTCGTCTGTTTTTCCGAAGGAGCTCGGTTCATAAATCAAGCCTGTGGAGAGACCATAAGCTCCCTGTTCCATGGCTTCCTCTACAAGAGCCTTCATCTTTTCCAGCTCATCTGCTGTCGGTTCTCTTTCTTCCATGCCCATCACAATTTGCCGTAGTGTTCCATGTCCGACAAGTAAAGCCGCGTTGGGCCCGATTCCTTCTTCTGACCAAACCTTCATAAGGTCTTCTGCTTTCTCGAAAATTGGCCAGGCACTGGAACCGCATTGGCCGACGATAACTGTTGTCACTCCCTGTTTTAGGTAATTGAGACAGGCTCTGTTTTCTGCAAAATACATTCCTCTATCGACATGCGTATGAAGATCGATAAAACCTGGAGTCACATAAAGTCCTTTGCCGTTTATCACTTTAGCCGCTGATCCTTTGATAGACCTTTCAACTTTAACTATCATGCCGTCCTTAACAGCCACATCCGCCCTGAATGCAGGTTTTAAGGACCCTTCAAATACGCTTGCGTTCTTTATTACTACGTCATAGTTGAAGAGTTTTTCTTTTTGAGCTGAAAAATTCAGCCCGGTAAAAAAGAACACTCCCAATAATAAGAAAATACTGAAACGGAAAATTTTATTTTTCATGATATCTCCTCCTACTTTTAATGATATCTAATAATAAAGAAAGAACACGCTGTCAAGAAAAAGATAATACAGAGAAAGCAGCGCTTTTATAAATCGAGACGCGACCGTACTCTTTTTTTTATCTTTTCTTGAATTTTTCTAGAAGTTCGGTGTATATGCTGGATACACTGACTTCTTTCCCATCGATAAAAACATGCTTGATGTTGGTTCTTAACTCAAGTATGTCTCCATCTGCAAGGACAATATTAGCTACTTTTCCCTTTTCTAAACTTCCCATCATCTTATCCACACCAAATATCTGGGCAGGGTAGATCGTTACTCCCTTGAGTGCTTCTTTTTTGTCCAGGCCAAACGCGGCGGCTTTTGCAGCATGACAGGGCAAATCCTTAGCTAAGCTTGCACTATCTGAGGAAAAAGCAAACTTGATTCCTGCTTTGGCTAGTACTCCTGGGTTCCTGTAAAAAGCATCATAGCCGTCTTCCCACTTGGAGGGTACTGTATTAAGAGAGCCAAATATAACCGGAATTTCTGATTTCTTTATATCCTCAGCTACCTTCCATCCGTCAGTGACACCATAGAGTATAGCTTTGAGCTTTTCCTCCTTAACGAATTTGATGGCTGCTTTGATATCGTTTTCAGCGTGAACTGAAATCATAACAGGAAGTTCTCCGCTAACCACGGGAAGAAGAAATTCTAATTTTTCATCAAACTCAGGCAAACGAAGCCCCAGATTTTTCTTGGCTGCATCTTTTCTTTTTTGATAATAGCGAGCCTGTTTCAGGATCTCTTTCAATTCTGTAATCTGTTTGGATGCCTGTTCTCGAGGTTGTGTTTCCCTTCTCCTCCTTAAACGAGGCAAGGGAGGAAACTGGATATGCATGGCGACTGAACTTTTTATTACCATCTCTTCAGGAGTCCAGCCGACCAGTCTGATCAAACCACTCTGGCCTGAAATGAGACCGTCAGAAGGAGCTACAAGGGCTGTCGTAATCCCGTTTGACCTTGAGATAGGGATATGCATCGAGTCAGGTCGCAGAGCTTCAACGGTTTTTGCTTGGGGATTGAATCTGCCCGTTTCTTTGTAATCAACGGTTGCCCTAATAGAGCCTATCTCTTGGAGACCCAGATAGCATGAGCCATCGATCATGCCTGGATAGGCAAAAAGTCCTTTGGCATCGACTATTTTTGCGCCCGCAGGGATTGCTATGTTCTTTCCCACAGCTTCGATTAATCCGTCTTTGATAAGAATTATCCCGTCAGTTATATCTTCTCCTACAACAGGGATGATGCTCGCTCCTTTTATAGCAATAACGCCGGGACTTTTTTCTTGAGTCAAGCAGAAGGAAACACTTATGATGAGAATTACCGCGAAGACGAAAGTTCTCTTGATCATTTTGTCCCTCCCTTTTTCTCTTTCTTTTTCTCTTCTTCTTTCTTTTTCATCTCCATTTCTTCTCTCTCTTTTAGATACTGAGCTCGGTCAAAATAGACCTCCCCCTCGATAATTGTCTTTTCGCAAAGGGTATAGGCGCTTAGAGGATGCTCGTTAAAGATGGCAATATCTCCATGTTTTCCAACTTCCAGGCTGCCGGCAATCTTTTCTACACCAAGCTGGATGGCCGGATTTATGGTGACCAGCTTTATTGCTTCCTCCTCAGAGAGGCCGCCATATTTCATGGCTTTGGCCGCATCGTTAAACAGCCGCCTGATTCTCTCTCCACTGTCAGAATTTATGGAAACAAGCACCCCGTTTTTGGTGCAGTAACCAGCATTGTAGGCGATTCCTTCTGAAGCTTCGACTTTATAAGCCCAGTTATCCAGAAAAATAGAGATTCCAATTTTTTCTTTAGCGAGTTCTTTGGCTATTTTGAAAGCTTCAGATGCATGTTCGAAAGAAATTATTTTGAACCCAAATTCCTTTGAGAGTTTGATGAATTCCAGAGTTTCATCAGCTCTATAACTGTGACAACGGGCCACCATTTTCCCGCGAAGCACATCTGCCAGCTGCTCCATCCTTAAATCTTTTCGAGGCGCGATCAAATTCTTTGCAGTCTTTTTGGATTTTTTTGCATTTAAATACCGGTCCCACTGTTCCATATAGTTTTTCGCCTTTAGAAACTCGCGGCGGATAATGGCATTCACCCCCATGCGGGATTGTGGATATCGAGGGGCTCCCACAGTAGGAATATTAGACCTCTTGACATTTTCACCCAGGGCGAATTTCAAAGTTCTGTAAGCACTATGAACGATCATTTCTTCCCATGTCTTTCCCCATTTAGTCTTGATAACGACGTTCTCGCCTCCTATAGGATTGCCGCTGCCGTGCATGGTATGAACCATGGTAACTCCACCTGTTATCGCAGTATAGATGGAACGGTCTTCAGCATCGAGAACATCGCTCATTTTGACTTCAGCGGTTATCACTTCCGCACTTTCATTTGTTCCAGCGAGGGCTATATGAGTGTGAGAATCGATTATCCCGGGAATAACATATTTTCCTGACGCATCTATGATCTTCACTCCTTTAGGCGCTTTTATGTTCTCTCCAATCTGCTTTATGATGCCTTTGAGGATAAGAATATCTCCTTTGGGTATTGTCCCTTTGGTAACCGTCAGTATGGTGCCGTTCTTTATCAGGAGGTCTTGTCCGAAGGAAAGGCTCGAAAAAACCAGCAGACTCATCCCTAATATGAAACCAATAGTTTTTCTATTCATGGCTCTTTCTCCTTTAAAATTCTCCGTCTGGGATTCTTGTTGCCTTCAGCTCCATACTCCATTCCATGACCGTGATTGTTCCTTCTATAGAGTCCTTTTCTGCAGTTCCGCTGAAAGACAGATTCATCGCCTCGCCCATTATTGTGGCCGAAATAGACAGAGCGAGTTCATTTCCGCTTAAAATTCCGTCTCTAATTTCCCAGCTGCCCATGCGCGTTGAGATTCTTCCGCTAATCTCGTTTCCATCTTGTTCAAGCTCGATAGTTGATTCCCACTGGCCCATAGGACTTGAGATTTTCGCGCTCCATCTTCCTGCGATATTCACTTTTGCAGGTTTCTCTCCCTCGGCTGGCTTTTTGATTCCAAAGGATATACCGTCAACAAAAACCCTCTCCACCTTAGTTTTTTCACCGAAGATTTCACCAGTAGTAAGAATAACATTGGCAATTTTTCCAGGTTCAAGGCTTCCCAGAAAACTGCTCACTCCCAAGATTTTGGCGGGGATGATGGTCATAGCCTTGAGAGCTTCTTCTTTGGGTAAGCCTGCTTTTACAGCTTTTTGGACGTTTTTTGGAATTTCATCTGGTTTTTTTAATCCCAGCGAGGTAAGGGCAAAGGTTAATCTTTTCTTATGCAGATTTGAAGCATTGGCTGGATAGATTTCCTCTTCTGCTTTTTTCTTTAGTTCTTCCCCTTGTTTAATATAAGAGCTTGTGGAGGGAGGCTTGAAATCGAGGGAGACCAGAAGTGGAACTTCAGCATTCTTGATAAGTAGATCGGCTACTCTCCAGGCTTCATTTGCTCCGGTTAGAAAGCCGTTGAGCTTGAATTCTTTGATAAGTCTGAGAGCTCGTTTGATGTCTTCTAAGTTGGCACAATTAAAAAAGATAGGGTTTTTCTTAACTACATAGGGTGAAAGAGCCTCTAAGAAAGAATTATATTCAGGTCGTTTAAGGCCTCGAGACGATTTTGAAAATTGAGATTTGTGGGAAAAGTAATGCTCAGTATCCAGAAAAGACTGTCTGAGGAAAGCCATTGTTCCCATCAAGCTGGAGGGATAAGTCCCGCTCGCTGTAGTAAAATTCACATGGAGAGCAACAGGACTATTGATAACCATCGGTTCTGCCTTTTCTCCGTTGACATTCAACAGAACGCTCTGACCAGCATAGATTCCGCTCTCAGGTGCAACCAGGACAGTGGTTATTCCGATTTTGTGCAGGTCTGATACAGTAGCTTTTTTGGGTTTTAAAAGCTTTGCAGCCATTAAGTCAGGATGCTGGGCTTTCTCTTTTTGCCGTGGATCAGTGGCCGTTGTTGTCCTAGCCCCAGGTCTTCTTGGCACTTCCTTCGGAGGCTCGAGAAAGAGATTTGTATGGGAATCAATCAAGCCTGGATAGGCGAACAGTCCGTCAGCTTTGATTATCTCAGCATCTTCTGGAATTGTAATCTTCCCTTGGGGTCCTAAGGATTCGATAAGTCCATCGCGGATGATGATGGTTCCTTTCTCTATTGGTGAACCTGTAACAGGAATGATTTTACAGCTAACAATAGCGTAGGTAGGAGTAACTGGGGCTGAGGAGGTGGATGCGAAAAAGAGAATGGCCACAAACAGACAGATTAATAAACGATTTTTTTTGATTTTCATGTTCCTCCTTTCAATAAAAATTTAATATTATTGACCTTCCCCGTCTCAACGAGCAGAGTATTCTAACAAAAAAAAACATGCCGGTCTACAAATATTAAAGGGTCTAATTTTTCCTATGTAGAGGCCTGATTCATCAATCCCACTTTTTATTTTGTTTGGATTTTTTTTGTCTTTTGTATGGGCTTGATTCATCTGTAAGGGTTTGATTTATCAAATCCACCTTATTAATATTAATGGCTTTATTAATAAAGCCGAGAAAAGAGAAAAGACGGAAAATGTTCTTTGCCGGGGCTTGGTTTATATTTTGTAGGGGTTTGATTTATCAAACCCACCTTAATTATAATCTCAATAAATAAACTTCTAATTGAACCTTTAAAGAAAATTAAGAGAGTAATGGATGAGAAAAGGCGTTCAGAAAATATTTGCCGAAGCGGCAGAAACTTATGAGCTTGTTAATCATGTCCTCACTCTTGGGCTAGATATTCTTTGGCGAAGAAAAGCAGCGCGGGAAGCAATCAAAGCCAAAGGCTTTCTATGGCTGGATGTGTGCAGCGGCACTGGTGAAATGGCCCTTAATCTCTCAAGACTGGCGGATAAAGAAGTAAAAATTGTTTCTGTCGATTTCTGTCAGCCGATGATAGCAAAATCCCTTAAAAAAAGAGAAATCCCAAACCTCTCTTTTGTCCTTGCTGAGTCAGGGCGTTTGCCTTTTGTTGATATGACATTTAACCTGGTGACAATCTCTTTTGCTACCCGAAACATATATCCTAATAAACCTGAGTTGCTTGCTCATCTAAGAGAGTTTCATCGTGTGCTTAAGCCTGGAGGATATTTTGTAAACCTTGAAACAAGCCAGCCTTCTATGAAAATTATCCAGAAGCTTTTTCATCTCTATATTAATCTGACTGTAAAACAATTGGGATTTCTTCTCTCAGGCTCCAGAGCAGCATACAGATATCTTGCTTATACAATCCCCCGTTTTTTCCCTCCCGAGGAATTTTCCTCGGTACTCAATGAGGCAGGATTTACCCAAGTCACTCATCGTCCCCTTTTCCTAGGTGTTTCTGCCATCCACACTGCTATCAAATAAGCAGGGTTTTTTCCATTTTTTCTGATTTTTTTCGACTAAACTTAATGACCCTGCTAGGCTGGCTGGGCAGGATCTAATCCTCCTTTTCCCCTTTGCTTATTTTCTCCCCAACAGCCAGCACTCTATTCTCATTCCATTCGTATCAAATCATTGTAGAGTTAAATTTTATTTTGTATCATGTAGCTATCAAGACTGCACAAGGAAAAAGTCGTGTACAAGGCAGGGATAAAGATTCTAAAAGCAAAAATCGGGATTGAATCAAATCGAGAAAAACTTCTTTTTCAATTTCCGCTCAAGACAGAAGTCAAGTCCCTTCTTACAGATTTTAAGGATGTTGAGAGCATACCATACTCAGCGGGCCTTGACGGATATATCATCATTGAAGAATCCATGGAGGAACCTTCTTTTGAGTTTTCTGGAGAAAAAGCCAGATTTAGAGGGCCATTTCTCAAGCTCACTCGAGAAGCCTCGGACTTGAGATTCAGTCTGTGGGGAAACCAAGGATTTTTTTATAGATATGTTCTCTATTTACTAGAAAGAAAGCACCGGATTTATAACTTCCACGCCTGCGCTCTCTACCAAGAAAAGAAAGATCAAATGTTTATCGTTCTAGGAGGAGCTGGAAGCGGAAAGACCGTTTATCTTCTCAGTGGCCTAGCTAAGGGGCTTAAACTCTTTTCCACAGAAACCGTCCACTTCCGAATGGAAAAGGATTCAGTATCATGGTTTATGGGCTCACTTGTTGATAACGTGAGACTGGGTACCTTGATGTATAATTTTCCTCAATTCTTACCAAAAATTGAAACTCAGGAGGCTGGTGAGGAATGGCAGAAAAAGATCGCCCTTGATCTTTCAGCCTACAAAACTGACTTTGAAAGGCTAGAAACTCCCAAATCTGTCGTAATATTGTTTCCTCGGATTGAAGAAGGACGAAAAGGTTTTATCATGAATCTCATAGAGGATAAGAAAAAAGCTGCAAAAGCCCTGTTCGATAACATCTCCCAGAAAATAGCAGAGGATGTCATTCTCTACGATAAAATACCAATTTTGGGATTTGATGAGAAACCGATGGCCATCGCAAGGCTAAAATATGTAACCAAGCTCGTCCATCACAAGACAATCACTAAAATTGCTTCTGTTCTCTCAAATCCAAATGACTGCTGGGGAGATCTTTTGAAATAGGGTCAGACTTTATCGTGAGGTGATGTTCACTAATAAAATACAGACCAATTCTCAGTATGATGACAAAGTCTGACCCTGAAAAAACCAAAAAGGAGAAAAAGATGAGCAAAGCATGGGAAGATATTATCAGGATGCCCGTAGAAGGGAGAACGACCAAGCCCAGAGAGACGGGCGTAACTATGGTTATTGATAAAGGCATGGGTCTTCATCGGCTCGAAGATTTAATTCAGGTCGGGGGCGACTACATCGATATCATCAAGCTCACCTTCGGAACCTCTGCCTTTTATGATAAGGACCTTCTGAGCAAAAAGAATGAGATGATCACCTCTTCTGATATAGATGTCATGCCTGGAGGCACTTTTCTGGAGATAGCAATCTGGCAAAAGGTCTTTGGCAAATACTTGGAATTAGCCAAAGAGCTTGGATTTTCTGCGATTGAAGTCTCTGATGGAACGATCGAGATAAATAGAAAAGCAAGACAGGATGCCATAAAAAAATCATTAGACAAGGGTTTCAAAGTCATCACCGAAGTGGGAAAAAAAGATCCAAAAGAAGTTCTTCCCGTTTCTCTTGTTCACCAGTTGATAGGAGAAGATATGGAAAACGGGGCTTTTAAGGTTATAATCGAAGCACGAGAGGCAGGGAAAGCTGTAGGAATATTTGACAAGGAGGGAGAGATCAGGCAAGACGAAGTCGACAACATCATTGCTGGTGTCAAAGATACTAATTGCTTGATGTGGGAAGCTCCCTTGAAAAATCAGCAGCAGGCTTTGATCCTTCGTCTGGGGATTAACGTAAGCCTGGGTAATATTGCTCCTGAAGAAATCTTGGCTCTGGAGGCTCTGAGACAAGGTGTCAGAGGTGATACGTTAAAAAGAGCCTATTTAGAAGCGAAAAAATAGAAAGGATTGAGGGCTATTCATATTAATCCTGCTTTTCCAAAAGAAGAATCAAAACAGAATGTTCGCCTTCGGGAACTCTAAACTTCACCCGGCCGCCCTTAAACACCTTTTTTGTCTCGTCATCTATTAAAAGTTCATATCTTCCCTTGGTAAGAAATTGAATCCTTATCTCTCTTCTTTCTAACGTAATCACATCAAACGAGATTTCTTTTTCAGAATAGAGAAAGTGGCGAAATACGGCGCTTCCCTTTGTCCTCAAAATCTCTTTGCCCTCTTCTCTTAGCTTGACTCCTTTAGATGAAATCTCCACATCATAGTGGCGGCCCTGGATAGAAATTCTGGAAAGCTTACCTCTTTCCTCAGGATCAATCATCCCAAACCTAAAACCCTCCCAGGGAGTAAAATCTAAATACTCTTCAAGGGCAATTAATGCAAAAAGAGAACCCCAACTCTGATACCTTTGTCCTCCTGCTTCTCCTGTTCTTGAATCAAAATTCTCTGGACAAAGCTGAAAATTATCCCAGGTTCGGAGGAACAAGTCAGAGCTTTTTTTGGCTAGTTCAGAGGCTATGGCATCAAAATTATACGCTTTTAAACCTTGATAAACTAAATAATTCGTCGGAGGCCAGATTGCACCTCTCCAGCGTTGCTGGTCTTTGTAAGCGGGATCATCACGAGATATAGTAGGTATTGCGAAATCTCCCCAGAATTCTTCAGGATTGAGGAGATGTCTGAGCATTCGTAGGGCACTCGTTCTATCTGGAATTCCTGCAAGCAAAGGATAAAAATTCGAGGCTGCTTTTCTTGATGAGAATCTTCCATCCCAGTAACGATCAAAATAGAATCCTTCTCTCTCATCCCAAAGGTGCTCGTTTATAAGCTCTTTCATGGTCTCGTATTCAGCGAAGTAGTTGTCATAATCATCCCTTTTATCAAGGATATTTGCAATTTCAGCCAGGCACCAAGCATCAAGAGCATAGAGGCTGTTTAGGTCGATGCAGTTCATGATTAATGTTCCCGTATCCTGATTAAAGGGAGCATCATCCCAATTAGGCAAATCATCCTGCCCAGACTCTCGCACTGCTCGCTTTTTTCCTTCAACATTTTCTTCCCAAGGAGGGACACTTTGAGATAAAAACTCTATATCTGTTCCCCATTCAAGGAGACCATCTCTGTTTCCGTCCCGACGCACCTTTCCGTTGTTTTCTTCGTGTTTCCAGAAAGAATGCCATTTTACAAGAAAAGGATAAGCATATCTCAGCAACTCCAAATCTCCCAACCTCTGGAATAGTTTCAAAACAACATATGAACCTATTGGAGGATGAGACCTGTCGGGTGTCCCACCGAACCGGCTTCTCCAGCTTGGGATATTTCCGTTAGGGTACTGAGTTTCCAAGACAGCTCTTAAGATACCCTTTGCATGCTTCGAACTTTCCACAGCTGCCCCCAAAGCATTAAAGAATGAATCCCAGTCGAATATCGTCCAATGACCAGGATTGCCGTCCGGAGTGGAAAAAATCCTCCCACGTCCTCCTGGTGCGTAAAGTCTGTGTTTGCCAGGCTGATAGAGCATCATCCAGAATAGATTATTCGTGATTGCCTTTGCTGTACCCTCATAGAGTCCCTCAACGCTTACTCTTTTGCCTCTATATCTGTTTCTTTCCTCCTCCAACATGGAATCTATTGCCCTTATGTTTTTGTAGCGATAGATGCGGTTGCTCAAAATCCTTTCTTCCTCCCCTACTACCGCCACAAAATATAAAGCTCTATTCTCTTCCATAGAGTAAGAAAAAACCAATTCATCACCAGGAGAATCTGAGATTAGATCTCCTTTTCTATCTGTCCAGATCAAATAATGAAATTTACTTGAAACTGAACTCTCTCCTTTTATTTGCCCATCAGGAAGAATGAGATATGTCCCATCATAGTCCCAGGGGAAATAATGAACAAGATTAATCTTTACATTCGCTGGAGTCGTTATCCGTCCAATAGCTGTTCGTTCATCCTGACGTGACCACTCTAAAACTAGAGTATCTGATTTTGAAGGAGGTTTTATAAGAATTGGAGTTTCATTTCCCCTCTTAAATGGAAGGCTCAAGTCCAGTTTTATCCTTGCATAGGTATAGTCAGGAGAATGAGGGCCAACTTCAGAGACAAGATAGAAAATGTCATTTCCGTCTGCAACTTCGTTCTCTTTTTCGATTTGGATTCGAAAAGCAAAAACGCTCTCTTCGTTCGGAGCAAGAACAAGGCCAGCCCAGGCCTTCGCCTCCAAAGCTCCTATGTAAACATCCTTCCACCTGTAGTCTATTTCAGCCTTAATTACCTGGGCAAAGAGGATTATCAAAATCAGAGCATACAGAAAAATTTTTCGCGCTTTCATTACATTAATCTTGTGAGCATAAATGTCTATCAATAATTAATTTAAGGTAAATCTTGTACTAAATCAACATGTTTGTTGGTTGTATTCTAAGAGCTAGACGAACTCCCGGGAACAGTGTATTTTAGACATCCCCCCCACCGTAAATCCTTGGGTAAGTTTCAGGTCTTTTCCGTTATTTCTTACTCTATCTTGCTATGCGAGTAAGGCCGTATTTCTTGGCCCATTTTATGGCCTCAGCATACTCGCTTCTCCTGATACCTCGTGCGATTTTAGGATACTCCATTGCCTGGTAGGCAGGCTTATAATTATCCATAATATTGATGTAGGTGGTTTTGGGCAGGTTTTCCGCAACAAATTTTAAAAACTTCTCTGTTCCCGCTATTCTGTTGGGGAGGATTAGATGCCTCACCATCAATCCTCTTATGGCAATTCCTCTCTGATTTAACTTTAAGTCGCCGACCTGGCGGTACATCTCTTTAAGGGCAAGCTTAGCATGATGAGGATAATTGTATGCCTCGGCTGAGTATTTCCCGGCCTCCTCAGAATCCATGTATTTGCACTCAGGCACATAGATGTCAATTATGCCGTCCAAGAGCTGTAAAGTTTCAAGTCTCTCGTACCCGCGTGTATTGTAGACTGCAGGAATTCTCAGACCTAGAGAAATAGCTTTTTGGATGGCGCTAACAATGTTGGGCGCGTAGTGAGTGGGAGTGACAAGATTTATATTGTGGCATCCTTTTTTTTGGAGTTTTATCATCTCTTCAGCCAATCTTTGATCTGATATTTCTACTCCATCTCCTTCGATGCTAATTTTATAATCCTGGCTGTAAACACTTCTTAATCCGCAGTTGGAAAAGAATATGGCACCAGACCCGCTTTTCCCTACTAGAGGAGATTCCTGAGCAAAATTGGGTGTAGCGCTTGAAATTTTTACCCTCGAGGTGGCCTGGCATCTTCCTACTTGTCCTTCCTTCCTGTTGACACGACAATCTCTGGGACAAAGATGGCAGTTCTCGTATATTGAGTATAATTTCTCTACGCGTTCAGAAAGCATCGCTTTCTTCTCAAGCTCGAGGTAAGAGGGGTATTCTTTCGGGCCTTCCTTACTTTCCAAGAAAGCCTTTTCTCTAAAGCGGGATGAACTGGGTGACAGAGAAAGAGCAGAACTCATTAAAAACAATGAATCTTCCAAGAGATTCCGCTGTGAAAATTTTTTCATTTTACTTTTGAATCAGGTCACGTGTTTTATTTTCGTTGGGAATTTCTTGAATTCCCCGGAAGCATAAACAGAGTCGATTTCTCTGAATAAGATATTGATTTCTTCGTCTTTGGTGTAAAAGTGAGGGCCCACTCTTATGACATCTGGTCCTTCATCATCCGCTTTCCTGAAATCAACTTTGACGCTTCGCTTCTCCAAGGCCTGTTTAACTGGAAAAGCATGAGGCAAGCTGATTGAGACTGATCCTCCTCTGAGATTATTCTCCTCGGGTGTGAAAAGGTGATATCCTCTCTCTTTGGCTTTTTTTATAATCGACTCAGTAAGGTGGAGCGATTTATCCCTTATCTCAGGAATTCCTATCTTTTCCAGAATGTCCATTCCGGCCCTTGCAGTGTAAAGACAGGGTACTGGCGGGGTGCCAGACATGAACTTTTGTCCTCCGCTAGCATACTCCATCTCCTGAGTAAACAGAAAAGGCTGTCTGTGAGCAAACCAGCCAGTCAACTGAGGTTGTAGATTCTCGGAGAGCTCTGGCCTTATATACAGGAAGGCATTTCCCGGTCCTCCACAGAGCCACTTAAGACAACCTCCGATATAAAAGTCTACGTCGAGCTGTTTGACATCCACTGGAATGATGCCCGGCGCATGATAGCCGTCGATAAGAGTCAGGGCACCCGCTTCTTGTGCCCTGGCAGAAATCCTTTTTATGTCCTGGATATAAGCTGATTTATAATAGACATGGGAAGTGGAAACAAACAGGGTTTCATCATCCACTCGTTTTAAAATATCCTCGACGTCGATTCCTGGTTTGCCGTTACTTTTCACTACCTCAAGCTTCCAGCCCTTGAAGTCTGAGATTTTTGAAACGGCGTAGATCATAGAAGGAAAGTCATGGTCTGTCATGACAACCTTCTTTCTTCTTTTGTCTTGGGCAAGAAATTTGGTGGATAGAGCTACCCAATGGCTGTGGGTTGCGTTTGGCGTCATGGTCACTTCATCTTCATTTGCTCCCAGGAAGCGAGCTACTTGATCTCCCACTTCTCGCGAAAGGTCCCACCATTCCTTCTGCCAGGCACTTACGCCTTCCTCTACCCACATCTTATAGAATTTCTTCAGATTCTCCAGCGCTTTCGAAGGAACGGCTCCTAACGAATTGCTGATGAGATAAACACAGCGCTCCAGGATAGGAAATTCCTTCCTGATCAAAGCGAGATCCTTATATAAATCAAGTTTCATTTACAGGTTGTCCCCTTTATTTCAAAGTAAACATACTCTTTTTCAGCTAGGAAGCCCATTTCTTACATAATAGGAAACTGCCTCGATAAAGGTATCCAACTCGCGCAGGGTCGTGTATATGCTTGGCGTTACGCGTATTCCAGTGATCTTTTCGCCTTCCAATTCAAAAGAAGGAACTCCGACTGTGATTATGTAGATCTTATGTTTCTGAAAAAGAACCTGAACTAGTTTACTCAGATCCATATTTTCTACGGTGAAAGTCCCTATGCCGCAAGCCTGTTCTGGGTCATAAGAGGTTAGGATCTTTAAGCCTGGAAGCTTCTCAAGAGCTTTTGCCCAATAATTCTTTAGATAGCGCATTCTCTCCTCTTTCCTCTTGCCGCCAATCCCATGATGAAAGGCCAAGGCTTCACCTATGGCAAGCTCCAAGTAATCAGGGTGGGTCCCGATGTTCTCAAATTTTCTGATGTCATCACCTTGAGGATCAAGAGAAGGAAAAAGAGGCCATATCTTCTTGATTTTTTCTTTTTTTACATACAGAAAACCTGTGCCTATCGGAGCCATCATCCATTTGTGGAGATTGGCACCGTAGATGTCGCAGTCAAGGTCTTTCTGCTTGAAATCGAAGTGTCCGAAAGCGTGAGCTCCATCTATCACTACTTCTATTCCCCGCTTCCTTGCCATCTGGCAGATTTCTTTAATCGGAAAAATCTGGCCTGTCAAGTTGGTGATGTGACAGACTTCGATGAGTTTCGTCTTGGGTGTAATATTTTTCTTAAAAGCATCAACCAAGTCTTCTATTTTTTTTGGCGGATAGCGAAATGGAAACATCTTGACTTTGACTCCTTCCCTTTTTTCTCTCTGTAAAAGGGCGTATTTCATGGAAGGATAGTCATGGGTTGTCGTCAGTACTTCATCACCCGGCTCAAGATCTATGCCGAGGAGGCCAATCTGCATAGCCTCAGTCACATTCCTGGTGAGGGCAATTTCCTCAGCCGAACAGCCGAAGGTATCAGCCAGTTTTTTTCTTATGAGCTCTTTTCTGGGCCGAAGGACTTGCCAGGAGTTATAAACAGGGGCGCCGTTAGCAAAATCCAGATAGCGGTGAACAGCATCCATGACAATTTTTGGGGCTGGATGAACGCCTCCGTTGTTGAGATTGATGATGCTTCGGTCACAATTAAAAGCCTGCTGAACGTAGAACCAGAAATCTTCATCCTGAGCAACCTCTGCTGGAGATGAATCTTTTATGCTGGCTAATTTTTTCTTGAGCTCAGCTTGGGCGTTTTTTGCGGCTAAGCCAAAAACACTTAGACCTCCGATGCCCAGGCCAATGCTTTTTAGAAAATGCCTACGACTTGTATCCATTCCCTTCTCCTTTCATATTGGATTGATTTTTTTAACCATATATTATTTAAAGCTTGACTGTCAATCCGAAGAGCTTGCCTAAAATAAAAGGTTGAAATTTTTTGCTAAAGGTTTTTCTTTTTTTTATAATTGGGGAAGGGTAAAAGTACTAAAAGGAGGTTTTCATGAAAAAGATAATCATAGGCATCTGTATCTTTTTTCTTCTTTCATCTTTATCCTCAGCTAAAGTTGGTGACATCCAAAAAATCATAAAAACACCCGGACCTTGTCCTACAGGCTTAACATTTGACGGGAATAGCCTGTGGCTTGCAGATAATTTTACGGATAAAATCTACAAGATAAGCCCAGAAAGCGGAAAAATTCTTAAAAGTTTTGACTCCCCTGGCCACCATCCTGAAGGGCTGGCTTGGGATGGCAAGCATCTCTGGCATATTGATTCTGGGGAGAAATACATGTACCTGTTAGATCCTGAAACCGGAAGAGCTCTCTTAATCCTGGAATCAAACAGTTCTAATCCCCGTGATCTTGCTTGGGACGGAAAGTACGTCTGGATCGTTGACTACAGAAGAGATCTCCTGATCAAGGTTTCCCCGGAGGACGGGATGATGGTCCAAAATTTTCCCTCTCCGGCGAGAGAGCCGGCGGGTATCGCTTATGACGGCAAATACTTATGGGTAACGGATAGGGGCGAAGACCGAATTTATTTGGTTAATCCTTCTGATGGATTATGTCTTTCTTCCTTGCGCGCCTATGGTCCATTCGCTTATGGCTTAGCCTGGGGGGATAATGTGCTTTGGAATGTCGATTATGAAAATGACGAGATATACAAGATAGATGTTCTCAGCAAAGATATTTTCTCCAAGTGGGATGAGCGCCAGATGTCCCTTCATTTTATAAAAGAATTTCGAAACTATGGCCCAGGAACAGTAAAAACCCTAGATATATACCTTCCTATTCCTCATATCCGCGACAATCAATCTCTGCTGGAACCTGTCCAGTTTGATCCCGAACCAGGTGAGATAATCGAAGATAGCTGGGGACAGAAAATTGCTCATTTTAATTTCAAAGATTTAAAAGGCAATTCAGTCGTCAAACCAGGCTGGAAAGTGAATGCAAAAATATATGCTGCGGAGTACTTTATTTATCCGGATAAAATAGGAAGCCTGGAAGACATCCCTAAAGAAATAATAAAAAAATATACTCAAGACGGGGATAAATACCGTATCAATGATCCTTATATCAAGAATCTTGCTCAAAAAATCGCTGGAAAGGAGAAAAATCCTTACTGGATTGCCCGCCGCATCTATGATTATCTCGGAAATCACTTGACTTATAACCTCAAGCCGCTGGGAGGCTGGAATCCAGCTCCGACCGTTCTTAAACGAGGTACGGCTTCGTGCTCAGAATATTCTTATTCTATGATTGCTCTTTGCCGAACTCTGGGAGTTCCCATCCGCTATGTGGGTGCAGTAAGCCGCCGTGGAGATGATGCCAGCTTCGATGATGTCTATCACCGCTGGACTGAAGTTTATCTGCCACCTTATGGCTGGATTCCTTTTGACGCAAATAAAGGAGATACGGATTTACCAGGGAGAAAAGTGCTTGGAATCGGAAATGTAGCTGCTCGCTATATCATCACCACCGAGAATGGAGGCGGTGATAAATACCTATGGTTCGGCTATAACGAAGGATTCCGCTGGACATCTGAAGGCAAATGCCGGATCCATGAAGAAGGCTATGGGATGTGGTCTCCCCTTGGAGAAAAAAAATACAATAAGCCTATTCTATAGGGGCTTGATTCATCAAATCCACGTGTTTATCTTGTAGGGGCTTGATTCATCTTTAGGGGCTTGATTCATCAAGCCCACCTTTTTAAAGGGGTTTGATTTATCAACTCATTTATTTGCATTCTTAAAATGTGGGTTTGATAAATCAAACCCCTACATAATAAAAATCAAACCTTATCTCAGAGGCGATTTTCTGCGAAGGGGAATCCGTCCGTAGAAAAGGTCATCAGCCCAGATTGAAAAGGACTGGGCAGCAGAAGAATTTTCCGTCATTTTCCTGATAAGGCCGTGGAAGGCATTGTCCGATTTGCTGTAAGGACAGACATAAATACAGACAGCACAGTCAGTTCCTGCTTTTCTCCAGAATTTATAGCATTCCTCTCGATTGAGCACCCATTTCATCACTCCGTTTTCCTCTGTCTTCTCTTCGTAAGGAATGGCCTGGGCTGGACAATTCCTGGCGCACTTCTGGCATTTCTGGCAAAAATTCTGAATGCCCAATTTTCTTGATCTATCCACAACTAGAGGAAGATCAGTTGTAACAAGTCCCAACCTCGCTCTGGGGCCGTATTTGGAGGTTATGAGAATCCCCAGCCTTCCTAATTCTCCCAATCCAGCCAGCCAGGCGAGTGGAGGCAGCATGGCTTGATAATTGCTTCCTGCGATATGGGCTCTGGCTGGATATCCCAGGCGGCGGATGAAATCAGCAACTATTATAGATATTCTTGCTGCTTCAACGTATTTCTTCCCTGTTTCAACTATAACAGGTTCTTTAGGGGCAGCTGCAACCATCCCTAGATCCATCTCTAAAGCAAAAGCAATGGCGTATTTATGTTCAAGGTTTATTTCCTCGCCATAGTGTTCTGGTCCTCTCCCTACATGGGAGTAAACATAAGTTTGATCTAAAGAAGAGATGCCGCAAAGATCAGAGCCTAAATATTTTATAATCTCCTTTATTATTCGAGTGTTTTCAGATGGTGATAATTGAGATTTCTCTTTGTTTTCTTTTCCGCTCACCTGGGTTATTTGGTGTTCGAGAAAGTCAAACTCTGCTGATGCCAGAGAGTTAAGAATCGGATTTTTTTTCAGATGAGGGAGAGAGAGGATATCTGGAATCTTTCTAATCTCATCATCTATCTTTTTGTATTCAGGTCTTCTCGAATAATACTCCTCATAAGTCTCAGTCCCCTCCTCGTATTCAAAACGGGTAAAGATAACATCTCTTTCATCAACTTTTTTCTGGTCCCCTACGATTTCTGTTGATTTTCTTTTTAAGGGAGAAAACAGCAGGATTGCCAGGTACAGGAATAGTAACACAAAGGTGATGCCGAACAGCCAATTTTTTAACGTGTATTCAGCAAGATAAAAAATAAGACCAATAATGATTAAAAGAAAGAAGACAATACTACTTCGCCCGAGTGCTCTCTTTTCTTTCTCCAGAAGACTGTAAAGCGCAAAAAGAAAGAAAAAAAAGATTAAGATGATTAATGAAACTCCGCCTGCGATGATGTAGATGCTCATAGCCTAGAAAGTAATAAACTCCTCCTTCCTTGTCAATCCTCATCATTCCGTCTCGATTATATCGTTTTCAACGATGAGGAAGTAATCTGTCATACCGCGGAGAATTTTGGGATGTCTTCCTTCTATGTCCTCGCCTTTCTGTCTTTTCTTGCATATAATAAAAAAAAATGAAAAAGGCACAGGTCTCAATCGTAAGAGTTTCGGATTATAATGGTGAAGAGATTTACATTGCCTTGAAGAAGAACCTGTCTCTTCTGGGCGGTTTAGAGAACATCATTAAGCCCGGAAGCAAAGTCTTTGTTAAAATAAATCATCTCTCTCCCCCTTCATCTCCAGATGATGCTATTGTCACTCATCCGTACTTTACTAAAGAAGTTTTGCGCCTTATGTTAGAACTTGATCTTAAGATCACAGTCGGGGATGACATACATTCAAAGGAAAAAGATGGCTTCCTACTCTCAGGCTACCGTAAGGTCTGCAATGATCTCGGCGTGCGCCTTGTTAGCCTGAAGGAAAGAGGATTTAGAGAAGTTAGCTGCAAGGGGCAAATTTTAAAGAATGCCCTTATTTCTCCTTTTCTTCATGAAGCAGACTATATCCTGAATCTTCCCAAATTAAAAACCCATTCACTTACTGTGTTCACAGGGGCTGTTAAAAATATGTTCGGTATTATTCCTCATGGACTTCGTCTTGATTATCATGGCCTGTATAAACGGAGTGATATTTTCAGCCAGATGCTTGTAGATATTTTTTCCTGTGCTCCACCGCACCTGACCATCATGGACGGGATAGTAGGCATGGAGGGCGAGGGGCCATCTGGAGGAAGTCCTAAAAGAGTCGGACTCATCCTTGCCTCTCAAGATAGTGTGGCTGTTGATGCTGTTGCCTCAAAAATCGTGGGTTTTAATCCTATGAATATCTTTACAACTCAGAACGCCCATGAAATGGGCTTAGGGACTGGCGAAATCGAGGAGATAGAGATTGTGGGAGAAGGCATCAGCCGTGTTGAGGTCAGGAATTTCAAACATTCAGCTGTTGCTGTCGGTTTTATGAAAAGAAAAATCCCCGCGTTCCTTCACGGTCTTGTCCAAAGCCAGCTAAAGCTCACTCCAAAGATTAGTACGAATAAGTGTACATTATGCATGGAGTGTGTGGACATATGCCCTAAAGAAGCTGCGAGATTAGATGGGGATTTTGTTTGGATAGATAAGAGCCTATGTATACACTGCATGTGCTGCCATGAGGTTTGCCGTTTCCAAGCGATCAAACTTGGACAGCGACCTTTAGGGAGAATTTTTAGAGAGGCTAGCGAGTTTTTGAGAAAGGCCAAATCTTTGTTTAAATAAGAAAGAGCGGTGTTATTTTGTTGGTCTGGATATGAGACTTAAGAAGGGCGCAAAAAGAGCGGCACCGAAGATAGAAAAATGGCCCGTCCCCTTTTTACCGGAAGTGCGGGCTTGATGAATAAAACCCCAACAAAATATAAAAAAGTGGCGCGTCTTCCTTTTATATGATACATTTGTAACCACAAGGAGAAGGAGAGATCATGGATTTCCTTCATTACTTTAAATCTCGCCAGGGAGAGATGATCCGTCTTCTAAAAGAAATAGTCGGGCTTGAATCTCCCTCTGGAGAGAAAAAGGCTGTGGATGCTTGTTCTTCTTATGTCATCGATGAGTTAAAAAAAGCTGGTGCCAAAATAACTAGATTTCCCCAAAAAGAGTTAGGTGCGTTTTATCTTGCTGAGTATCCTTCATCTGGCCTTAAGGAGAAAAAAGAACAGATTCTAATCCTTACTCATATAGATACAGTCTGGCCCGTGGGAAAGATTAGTAAAATGCCCTTTTATGTTTCTGAAAATAAAGTGTTCGGACCCGGAGTTTTGGATATGAAGGCTAGCCTCGTTATGGCCATATATTCGCTAAGGGCACTGAAAGAGCTAAATATCCAGCCGAAAAAGAAAATAACCGTTTTCATTAATTCAGCAGAAGAAATAGGGAGTGATATATCTTACGATGCCATTCGAAACCTATCAAAAAAATCAGATTATGTGTTCTGTCTTGAACCTTCGCTTCCAGGAGGCGCATTAAAGATTCAAAGAAAAGGTCGCCTTGTTATCTGCTTGGAAGCCAAAGGTAAAGCGGCTCATGCCGGGACTCCTGAGAAAGGGACCAATGCCATCGATGAACTAATGCTGCAGCTTGCCCGAATCCAAAAGCTCAAGATAAAAGAGATGACAATAAACACCGGCTTGATAGGAGGAGGAGAAAAACCGAATATAGTAGCTGAGAAGGCCTGGGCTATTCTGGATATAAGGTTCTGGGAGAGAGCCCAGAAGGAAAAACTCATCACATCTCTGAAGCAACTGAAGCCAATCCTCAAGAGCGCTAAAATTAAATTCTCTATCGAGAGCTTCACGCCTCCTATGGAAAAAACAGAAGCTTCGACGGATCTCCTCTCAGAAGTCAAAAATATTGCTTCATCTTTGGATATGAAACTTGAGACGGGCAAAGCTGGAGGGGGCTCTGATGCTTCTATAGCCTCAAGCTTAGGAATCCCTACCTTAGATGGCTTGGGTCCTGACGGAGATGGAATCCATGCTGAAAATGAACACCTTATTCTCTCCTCCCTCATAGAGAGAACGGCTCTGCTGACAGAAATACTCATACAACTTTAATTGACTGAAAACCAAAATTTTGTTAGTTTAAATTGTTGAGTTTATCCCAATTTATTCGATTTACGCTGTCATTATTCGTCTCTCTAGATATTAATTATTTTATATGAATCATTCCTTGTGAGACATCATATCTCATAGGGAAAGACCCGCTTTATAATACTAAAAGGAGGACTCATATGATAAAAAAATATTACCTTCTCTCTCCCGGTCCTACGCCTGTTCCTGAAGAGGTGCTTTCCCAAGCTGCAAATCCTATAATCCATCATAGAACCCCTGAATTTTCAGGTATTTTTATGGAAGTGATTGACGGGCTAAAGTATGTATTCGGAACAGAGCAAGATGTTTTTGTTCTAACATCTTCGGGAACAGGAGCCATGGAAGCTTCTGTTACCAGTACTCTCAGTCCGGGCGATAAAGTGATGACTCTTAACGGGGGAAAATTCGGCGAAAGATGGAGTCAAATCTGCCGGTGCTATGGATTAGATGTCAAGGAGATTACTCTGGAATGGGGTGAGCCGTTCACCAAAGACCAGCTTGCAGATGAACTAAAGTCCAATCCCGAAACAAAGGCAGTCTTTTCCACCCTTTCTGAAACGTCTTCAGGTACAATTTATGACATTCAGGGATATGGAGAGGTTTTAGCTAATTCGGATGCGATCCTGGTCGTTGACGGAATCTCAGGCCTTGGTGCTACTCCCTGTCCTGTAGACGAATGGGGAGTAGACGTTATGGTTGCAGGCTCCCAAAAGTCATTCATGATTCCTCCCGGTCTCGCTTACCTTTCTTTCAGTTCCAAGGCGTGGGATTTAGTGGAAAGATCAACTCTGCCAAAATTTTATTTTGACGCCAAAAAATACAAAAAGAATTTGGAAAAAAAGACAACTCCGTATACTCCTGCTGTTTCGCTCGTAATCCAGCAGAAAAAAGCCCTGGATATTATTAAATCAATAGGCTTGGAGAAGCTTTTTGAGCATCACCGCATCTTGGGCGACGCAACAAGAGCTGGAGTAAAAGCTATCGGTCTGGAGCTTCTATCCAAAAACCCAGGCAACATTCTGACAGCTGTAAACGTACCTGCTGG
>WVZK01000179.1:41712-45648 GCA_011772475.1 Candidatus Aminicenantota bacterium
GGCAGCTGAAGCTATTTTAAAGGAGAATTGGGAATGAAAAAAATACTCATAGCCGATCCTTTAAGCCCGGAGGCTTTTGAAGAACTCAAATCCATTCCGGGCTTTGAAGTGACATTAAAGACAGGAATGGATGAGGCGGAATTGATCAAAACAATCCCCGATTTTCATGCTACGGTAGTTAGGGGTGCCACCAAAGTGACCAGGGGCGCTATTGAAGCCGCCTCAAACATGGAGCTCATCGTTAGAGCCGGAATCGGCCTCGATAATATCGATGTTGCTGCTGCTAAGGAGAAAGGAATTGAGGTTGCAAATACACCTGCTGCCACATCTATTTCGGTTGCAGAACATACGTTTGGATTGATGCTGGCCGCAGTCAGAAACCACGGCAGAGCCAATATTTCCATGAAAGAACACAAATGGGAGAAAAAGATTCTCTCAGGAACAGAGCTCTACGGAAAAACCCTGGGGATAATCGGTATGGGCAGAATCGGCCAAGAGGTTGCTAAACGAGCTATCGCTTTTGGGATGAAAGTCATCACCTATGATGTTATTGATATAAAAACAGAACTTGACGTAAAACAGGTTGGTCTTGAGGAACTTATTACCCAGGCAGACATTATCACTCTTCATGTACCTCTAACAGAAGAAACGAAATATATAATAAGCGAGGCAGAGTTCGAAAAAATGAAGGATGGAGTAATCATCATCAACGTCTCCCGCGGAGGGACTGTAAATGAAGGAGCACTTCTTCGGGCCCTTGAATCTGGGAAAGTCAGAGCCGCTGGTTTGGACGTGTTTGAGAAAGAGCCGCCTGATGATTTCTCTCTTATCGATAATCCAAATGTGATAGCAGCTCCTCATATTGGGGCCGCTGCTAAGGAAGGACAAAAAAGAGCAGGTATGGAGGTTGTCAAGATTTTAAAAGAGAAGTTAGCTCAGGAATAATTTAAAAAAGCAATTTCCTTGTTAGCGAGTGGTGCAGCCGTCGCAAGCAAATAGCTCAAAAGGAATAGGATTGGAACGGAGGTAAAATGGCAGAAATAAAACCTTTCAAAGGATTAAGATATAACAGTCAGAAAGTAAAACTTGAGGAAGTTATCACCGAGCCCTATGACCGGATTCCCCCTGCTCTTCAAGAAGATTATTACAGAAGGAATCCTTATAATGTGGTGAGAATTATCCTTGGCAAGGACGATGATCCTGAGCATGCGGAAAAGGATAAATACAAAAGAGCCAATATTTACTTGAAAGAATGGGAAAAGGAAGGTCTTCTTATAAGAGAAGACCAATATGCTCTCTATCTTTATGAACAGGAATTCCAGTTAAGAGGCGAAAATAAAAAAAGAATAGGGCTTATTGCAAGGGTAAAACTTGAAGAATTCTCCTCGAGAAAAGTCCTCCCTCACGAGAAGACATTTCCCAAACACAAAATAGACAGGTTGAATCTCTTGCGGGCCACAAACACCAATACAGGTCAGATCTTCCTCCTTTATAAAGACGAGCAAGGCACTGTNNGATGATGCTAATTTTCTCCACAGGATATGGATAATTAAAAACAAAGAGGCAATCCAAAGGATTCAGGAAGCAATGGTTGATAAAGTATTGATTATTGCCGATGGACATCACCGTTATGAAACTTCCCTCAACTATCAAAAGGAAGTCCTTGAGCGGACGAAAGATGCTAAGGGTGATGAGCCATTCAGCTACATCATGATGACTCTCTTTAGGCTCGAAGACCCAGGAGTGATAATTCTCCCTACCTACAGACTGGTAAAGGGGCTGGATAGGCTTTCAGATGAGAGGCTCAGGGATCTCCTCCTTCCCTATTTTGAAATCTCTGAAGTTGACTGGCCTGACGCCTCAGATAAATCAAAGCTTGAAGAAGTTCAAAACAGGGTATTAAGCGGCAGCCATACTTTTGCAGCTTATATTGCTCAATTTAAAAAGTTTTTAATCTTCAATCTCAGGTCTGAAGATCTATTAGAGAAAGAAATAACAGAAGAGAGATCCAAAGAGTGGAAACGCCTGGATGTTGCTATTCTCCATTCTCTCATCATCGATAAGCTCCAAGCCTTTTCCTCTGAACCTTTCTCGTTGGAGAATAACGTGAACTACATAAGGATTCTTGACGAGGGGATTGACAAAGTCAGGCAGGGAGAATTTCAGATGATTCTACTTCTGAAGCCTGTTTCTCTTGATCAGATCAGAGAAGTGGTCGAGAATGGAGACGTTATGCCCCAAAAGTCGACGGACTTTTTCCCCAAGCTCAAGTCGGGGCTGGTTATGAATCCTTTGGACGAATGAAAAATGGAGGATTTTTTTAATTGTAGAGGCCTGGTTGATTTGTAGAGGTTTGATTTATCAAACCCACCTGGTTTATTTTATAATATGTTATTAATTTGTAGGGGCTTGATTCATCAAGCCCGCATTAATTATAGAACGAATAATAAATGAGGTTTTAAATGATATATCTGGATAACAACGCGACAACTCCTCTAGACCCAGCTGTTGCGGAAAAAATGTCTCAATTTATCAAAGAACACTTCGGAAATCCGTCTTCTCTCTACCCTATCGGAAGAAAAGTCAAAGAAATCATCACTGAAGCCCGGGAGGTCATCGCCAAGTCCATAGGAGCGCTCAGGACTGAGATCATCTTTACTTCATCAGGGACAGAGGCAGATAATTTTGCTATCCGGGGAACTCTCGATGCTTTGCCTGAAAAAAATGAAATCATCACCTCTGCCATCGAACATCCTGCGATCATGAATACAGCCGCCTATCTGGAGAAGAAGGGAGTAAAAGTAACCTATGTTCCGGTGGATGAATATGGAACTGTAGATCTCGATTACCTCAAGAAGGCGATCACTCCTCAAACAGCTATTATCTCGATCATGCAAGCTAATAATGAGCTGGGAACTATCCAGCCTATCGAGAAAATTAGCAAAATTGCCAAAGAAAGAGGAGTCCTGGTTCATACCGATGCTGTTCAGGCGTTCGGCAAGATGGATGTTAATGTCAACAAGTTGGGAGTGGACCTGCTTTCACTCTCCGCGCATAAGATCTATGGGCCAAAAGGAGTTGGTGCTCTCTATATCAGGAAAGGAACGGATATCTGGCCGTTTATTTATGGAGGGCATCAAGAGCGAGAAATGAGGGCTGGCACAGAGAATACAGTCGGCATCGCTGGATTTGCAGAAGCTGTAAGGGTAATGACAGAGAGAAAAGATAAGGATAAAAAACGGATTGCTAAGCTAGCAGAACAGCTGAAAAAGGGAATCGAGGAAAAAATACCCCAGGTTAAGTTCAACGGCCACGAGACAAATAGAATGATAGGAACCTTGAATTTTTCCTTCTATGGGCTTGAGGCAGAAGCCATTCTTTTAGCTCTGGCCACAAAGGAAATCTATGTCTCGACTGGCTCTGCATGCAGCGAAGGAGCAGAGGAAGTATCTCATGTTCTCGAGGCTATTGGATTGAGGCCTGAAGTTGCTCGGTCTTCCATCCGCATGTCTTTGGGCCGATTTAACACTGAAGAAGATGCTAAGACCGTCCTGGAGGTGCTTCCAGAAATTGTGAATAGGTTGAGAGAAATCTCAGCTCTCGATATCGACGAAGACTAAAACCATAGGGGTTTGATTTATTTGTAGGGGCTTGATTTATTTGTAGGGGTTTGATTCATCAAACCCACATTTTAATAATTAAATTAGGCAGAGGCTTGATTTATCGTACCTATAGTGAATAAGATTGCAGGGATTTGATTTAGCATACTTTTAATGAATAAGGTTGTAAGGGCTTGATTTATTTGTAGGGGTTTGATTCATCAAACCCACAATTTTTATAATTGAATAAACTTAACTAAAATCAATGATTATCGTCGGGGAAAGACTCAATTCCAGCAGGCGCTCTGTGTTGGAAGCCTTAAGTCGCAAGGATAAA
>WVZK01000036.1 GCA_011772475.1 Candidatus Aminicenantota bacterium
AAGAGCATATTGATGATGCAAAAATCGAAGGATCAGAGGTTCCTGAAGACGTCCTCACCCCGGTTGAGTGGAGCTTCGACGCGCCGAAGACGGACTGGAAACCGGTCAAGCTGGTCGAGTCTCGGATTGAAGCCGTAAAACCTATCCAGGTAGACGACGCACTGCGCCTTCCCTTAAATGCACGAAACCGTATCCCATCCAATCAGCGCTTGTTCGGTGTAATCTATGTTGAACTGCCCGATTGGAATCTGGAGGAATGGGCGTATGTGGAGATTCGTGCCCGTGCCCAAGATCAAATTCAAGCGGTCGGTTTGGTCTTCAATCACACAGAAGATAATCCCAGACGTTTCCGCGAAGGGGCTGTAGTTCCTTTCTACGGTGCCGGGATTGTAGTTCCTTTCTACTATGCCGGCGATAGGGCTTTCCTAATGACAGATGGCACGGTCCAGACGTACCGGCTGCCACTTCAGCGGACCTGGCCGAGATGGCAGGGGCCTTGGACTGACTTGGGGATCTGGTTCAGGAGTCGAAGAAACGCGGAAGCAGCTACGTTCGACATCCTGTCGGTTCGGATGATCCCGTGGGATGCCGAGTTCGCTACGGGTCGCTCCGGTGTGCAGATTGTGAAACGCGGCACTCTGAACGACTCCCCGAAGGACGCTCCTTACCACCGGAGCCTCTATATGCGTACCTCTGGCAGAATTGCCTACCGGGTACGAGTGCCCAAGAGGGGAAGACTGGATGTCGGCCTGGGAGTGCTGAACAAGGATACTCCGGTGATGTTTACCATCTCTGCGGCGCGACAGGACGGCAAGGTAGATACGCTACTCAAAGAAACCTACAGCGACCCGGAATACTGGGGACAACAGTTCGTAGATATGTCCCATCTGGAGGGACAGACGGTAACCCTGGCGTTGGAGACAGAGGCCGAACGTGCCGGCACAAAAGCCTTTTGGTCGGCGCCAACGTTGTCTGGAACGCGTTCCACGAAAAAGCCAAACGTCATCTTCTATATTATCGATGGAGCCGGCGCTGATTACATGAGCGTTTACGGCTACAATCGACGCACGACACCGAACATAGAGCGCCTCGCGGCTGAGGGAGCGACCTTTGAGCATGCCTACAGCAACTCTAGCTTTACAAGACCCTCAACAGCGTCGTTCATGATATCGCTACAGCACAGCGCCTTTGGCGGTGGCAACAGGAACGGCAGAAATCCTGTGCCGGATCAGGTGCTGACGATGGCTCAGCACATGCACCGGGCCGGCTATCAAACTGCGGTTTTTACGTCCAATGGCCAAGCCGGCAGGTATAGCAACCTAGAAAGAGGGGTTGATGTGCTCCGCGACTTCCGTATCGGAAACAACTCGGTTTCCTCGGTCTACCTTCATGAAGATTTCTGGGATTGGCGCAAGGCTTACCCGGCTGAGCCGTACTGGGTGCATTTTCAAACGACCGATGTGCATAAAATTCACACGCCGGTTCCACCCTTTGCGGGCCTCTTCATCAGCCCAGAACGTCGCCGAATAGCCGATGAATGGCTGGAACGAGTCAGACCGAGAGGAACAGAAAGCACTAGACCAATCATGGAGGCGCTTAAAAAACTCGAGATCGACCATGCGGCATTCTGGACCGCCAGGCGAGACCTCTACGACGAAACAATGGCACACCAGGACTATCAGATCGGCAAGTTGGTCGCACGGCTCAAGGCGGCCGGGGAGTGGGAACGGACCCTCCTGATAATCGCTTCCGATCACAGCGTGGGCGCGGGAAGTTTGGCTGATTTTAACCTTCTAATACGTGATCCCGTACCGCCACACGTCGACTATGGTGATCGAGCGGTTCCAATGCTCAGGCCTGGCGTATCCCGCATTCCATTGATTGTGGTCTGGCCTGGACACATCTCAGGAGGGCAGCGTTTCAGCCATCCGGTCTCTATGATCGACATGCTACCCACCATTCTCGACCTGACGGATCTACCAATACCCGAGGTAATGCAGGGGCAGTCACTGGCACCGCTGCTGCTGGGAGAAGCAGGGTGGGAACCTCGACCCGTGATACTTGACGAGTTCTGGACCGATCGGGATACTGGAGAATTAAGTGGCCGAATCGAGGTGGTCGATGGGCGCTGGGGAGCTTCGCTGGAAATCAATCCAGATCCGGAAGATCCGCCTGAGGAGCAGCGATCTGTCCCCTTATTGCTGTACGATCTCTGGAAAGATTCGGAGTGCCTGAACAGCCTTCATGAGAAGCGGCCCGACTTAGTAGAGAAGTATACCAAGCTCCTTAAGGCAAGGTGGGAGGCACATCAAGCGCTAGCAAAGCATTTCACAAGGCCAAAGGATTCTCCGCTGACGCCCGAGCAACTGGAGACCCTTCGCTCGCTGGGCTATATAAGATGAGGTTGACCCTAGGTAATAGATGCGTAAGAAACGCAGAAAAGTTGGAATGGTAAAACCATAGAACATTACGAGAAATTCCTCAACATCTGGAAAGACGCTGACCCTGGTATAGCTGAGGTTGAGGATGCAAAGAAGAGGCTGGGCGAGTTGAAGAGTCAATAATCTACTTTATTTGTTTGTGTCGCCTAAGCTATATTATTAACTCTTCAGCCCAGCCAGCCTCTTTCTGGCATCTTAAACCTCAGGAGTCCTTGCTCTTGAACCTTTCATTCAAGTTTCTTGAGAAAATCTAGGACGATCTTGTTAAAATCTTCTGGCTTTTCCATATTGACCATATGGGCAACATCGGCAATTGTGAAAGTTTCTGCTCCTGCAACATTCTCTTTAATCAATTGCACGATCTCTAAAATGCCAGGCATATCGAGATTTCCTACAACAACCAATGTAGGAGCTTGGATTTCATTCAATCTATTAACAGCGGGAGGATCGAGCTCTTTTGCAACACTTTCAGGATTCCATTTTTTCACTGTATTTAAAGCCATGGTTTTGACCTTTTCCCTCACTGCGGAATCAACTTGAGAAGGTGTTCTGTAGGGTCCATCTGTCCAAGATCGCTGGAAATATTCTACTGCACGCTCGACATCCCCGGCTCTGAAAGCCTCATCCATTCTTGTTGAGTTTTTCTTAAATATTTCACTTTTAAGCTCAAATCCGCTCACTCCAGGAGCGGCTAGAATGATGGCAGAAATCCTTTCAGGATATGCAATGGCAAAGTCGATGGCAACCCTTCCTCCCAACGATAAGCCCAAAATGGCAGCCTTTTGTATGTTTAACTGCTCAAGAAGCTCGTGTAAATCCTCGTAATGTTTAAAATCACCAGGTACACCAGCGGACTGCCCATGATTTCGTGCATCGTAACGGATTACGCGGTGCTCTTCAGCAAATACTTCAAACTGGTCATCCCACATATGATGATTTAAGCCACCTCCGTGAATCATCACAAGAGGTAGGCCCTCCCCCATCTCTTCATAATAAAGCTTTGTCTTTCCCACATCGATGAAGCCTGTTTTAGGGGTGATAGATATTCGGTTATTTTTTTGATCGGACTTTTCAACACACCCAAACATTAACGCTATAGCCAAACCCAGAATCAGTGCAAAAAATCTTCTCATGCTGATTGCCTCTTCAACCCAGCCAGCCTTTTCTTTGCATCCTCAACCTCAGGAATACCAGGATCAGCGTCTTTCCAGAGGTCGAGGAATTTCTCGTAGTTCTCTATGGCTTTGGATTCCTTATCTTATTTCTTAGTCTTACGGATTATTCTGTTACAGGCAGGCCGATTCGGCGCAGCAGATCCTCGAAGCGTGGGTCGTTGCGCAGACTGTCAAAAATCGGCATGACAAGAGAAATCGTGTTGGGGTCATGCGCCTCTACGGCTCTCTCCAGCCATTCGAAGGCTTTGTCGTTCTTCCCCGCGCGGATATACAGCATCGCAATTTCGAAGGGGTAGGTCGTCTGAGTATTCGCTGCCAGCGTTTCCGCCGCAAGGTTCATCGCCCCCAGGTAGCCCCCTTCCGCGTAGCCGCGCGCGAGGGCGTCTACTACCTCCCGATGGCCGAATGCGGCCCATAAGGCCTCCGTCGCAGCCAGTGCCTCCCCATACATTCCTTTCGCTTGGTACGCCATCTGGATAGCAGAACTCGCCACCGGGTGGTTTGGCGTCGTTCGGAGTGCTTTTTGTGCTTGCGCGATCGCATCGCCATATCGGCGCGCGAACACCAAGTTGATGCTATATATAGCCTGAATCAGTGGGTTGAAGGGATCCAACTCGATGGCGCGTTCGATCTGTGCTATCGCCTCTTCCGGCCGGCCCATTATGATCAGGAAGTTGGAGTAAAATGCGCGCGCATCCGGACCACTGGGATTGAGCTCGATGGCCCGCAGGAACTCCGGCTCCGCGCCCTCCCAATCCCACTCGACATAGGTTTTCACTCCTGCCAACGCGAAATAACCTTCTGCTAACATGCTATCCAACTCAAGGGCTTTCAGGGCGGCGTCCTTCGCTTTTGGCGCTGCCTCACTGGGTGGCAGGAGCCCGTGCTGCGAGAGAGTAGCCCAGAGCATTGCGATACCGGCATGGGCCGGTGCGTAGTTTGGATCTTTCTCCAGGGCTAACTGGAAGTACTGCAGCGCGGTATCGAGGTCAGGTGGAGTCATCTTGGCCCAGTAAAACCTACCATTGAGATAGGCATCGTAGGCCTGGGGATTGACCTGGCGGGCGCTGGCCAGCCGTGTATCTTCTTCCGGCGTAAGATTGATTTGGATCTCGTCTACAATGGCGCGTATCACTTCGCTGTACATCACCAATACATCGTTTTTGGCCCGTTCGTACGTCTGCCCCCAAAGGTTCTGCTCCTCAGGGAGCGCATCGATCAACTGCACCCGAAGGCGCACACTATCGCCTACTTGCTGCACCGATCCTTCTACTACTGCATCCACCTTCAACTCCCGGGCAATCTCCGACAAAGACTTATCTGTTTCCTTGTACCGCATAACCGACGTGCGGGAAATCACGCGCAACGCGCTTATCTGGCCCAACTGCCCGATCAACTCATCGGTGACCCCATCGGCAAAATACTCTTGTCCAGCATCACCCGTGAGGTTCTCAAGCGGCAGGACCGCAATCGAATCGATCGCCTCAGCACGTCCTATGAAAAGACTAATTACTATCACAGTCATTATTAGGAGAAAACCTGCTATGCCTGCATAAAGGAATGCTCTTTTTCTCTTGAGTAGCTTTTCTTTCCTCAGTCTTGCCTTGATACTTTCGGGCACTATACCCTCTGATATGGATCTCATATCGTCTAACAACTCTTCCAAGTGCTGGTAGCGGCTATCAGGATTTTTCTCTAAAGCCTTGCCTACGACCTGTTCTATGGCCACTGGAATCTCAGAGCGTAAATTAGTGATCGGCTTGGGCTTTTCATTCAATATGGAGTAAACAACAGCTTGATCCTTCTCCCCCTTGAAAGGCAACTGATAGCTGAACATTTCATAAAGAACCACACCTAATGACCAGATATCTGTACGATGATTAACCTCTTCACCTCTCGCCTGTTCAGGAGACATGTAGGCGATCGTCCCCATTGTCGTACCTTCTTTGGTTACTAGAGTCCCCCCAGCAACCCTGGCCAATCCAAAATCCATTATCTTCGCCTGGCCTTTCTCAGTCACCATGATGTTGGAGCTCTTTATGTCCCTGTGTACGACTCCTTTCTTATGAGCTTCCTGCAAACCTTCGGCTACCTGGGTGGCAATCCTAAGAGCTTCATCTATCTCAAGTGGGCCCGACTCAATCTTCTTCTTTAAGCTCTGGCCTTCTACATAGGCCATTGATATAAAGGTTTTATCCTCGGCCTCGTCAAATTCATGAACAGTACATATGTTGGGATGATCCAGTGCAGCAGCAGCTTGTGCCTCGCGCATGAATCTCTCTTTGACCTCTGAGACGTGTGTTAATTCTGGAGGAAGAAACTTGAGGGCAACGGTGCGCTTGAGTTTGGTGTCCTTGGCTTTGTAGACAACTCCCATCCCTCCTCTTCCAAGTTCTTCAAGGATCTGGTACTTTCCTGCAATAGTGCTTCCCTTTGGTAACCTTCCTGCTGGTGTTATTAAGGTCTTTGTAACAGATATTTCTTCTGGGGATTTTAGCGGCGCGGCACACTTACCGCAATAAACAGTATCATCAGGATTGTTAAACTGACATTTAGGACACTTTATTCCCATTGTTCCCCTTTATTATTCAGAAAAAGAATAACAATTAATGGGGAAAGAGTCAAATTGAAATGAATATAGACTTATACCCATATCACAAATATTTCACAAGAATGACTGAATTGCGTTGAAACTACGGTATTAGGATTGAAAGTCCAATACATGGTAAATTGCTGAAAATAGGGGAGGTTGTCTGGTACGCCCGGCAGGATTCGAACCTACGACCTTCTGATTCGTAGTCAGACGCTCTATTTTAAAATAGACTTCTGCCCGTGTGTCAGCTGTGTGTCAAAAAATACTTAAAATGGCTGAAATTATGGCAAAATGGCTTAAACTCTCAGGCGGTATAAAATCATTGGAAATACGCTAAAAACAATAATTTACGTGGCTTACCAAACAAGGAACAAACCTTTCGCTTCATGATTTTCAATCACCTTTTGAGGTCAAGTGAGACATCTGTGAAGAAAAGGGTATGAGGAGAGCGAATATCTTGGTGCTGAGTGTAAGCAATAATCATTATTAGGATTGCACCTGAAATTAAATGAGAAAGCTTACTTATCTTATTCGGTATGATATTAGTTGATATATGTGTATATGTGATCAAAGATTCGCGTTATAAATGTTCTTGATTGTGATTGACATATACTATATTATATCCTATATTATAGTTAAACCTGCAGGAGGTGACGGTGAAGACAGTAAATGCCTTAACTTTCAGAAAAAAATTTGGTAGCACCTTAGATGATGTACACAATAAAAAAAGACATATAATTATTTCCCGGGCTAACAGGCCTTTAGCGGTGATAATTCCTTTTGAGGATTATAAAGAGCTAAAAGAGGAAAAGGACCGGGAGAAAAGGCTTCGCTTGGCTGCATCCAGGATCGATCAATGGCGAAAGAAACATGCAAAGCAATTAAAAGGCCTTAATTCTGTGGAGATAATTCGACAAGTGAGAGAAGAGAGATGATTGTCTTAGATGCGTCAATAATCCTGAAATTGATTTTTGAAGAACAGGATACTCCTCAGGGGCTCCAACTGATTGAGAATCACATTACAGGTGAAGAGAAAATCGCTGCTCCAGAACTTTTATACTATGAATTGGCTAACGTCTTAGCTACTAAAACGGCTATACCAGTAAGGAGTGCTTCCTCGGCTCTAGCAGAGATATTCAATCTTGAAATTGAAACCTTTACCTTAGGCGTAGAAGAATTTCTCTCTTCAATCAGTGTTTCACGTAAGTATAGAATAAGCGTTTATGATGCAAGCTATATGGTTTTGGCTGAAAGACTCAGCTGTGATTTCATCACTGCTGATACTCAGCTATTCAGAAAGGCGAAAAACCTGAAGTTTGTCAGATTATTATAGGTCGGCATAAATCTATATCTTCCAATTGTTTTCTTCTCTCAACTAGTCTGATTCCACCTTGATTCTAATACATTTCGAATAACTAAAATTTTGCATATCTTATTCCCTTATTGCGTTGACTTGGTAAATTTCCGATGGTAATATGGACGACTCATTATGAAAAAAACCGTCGTTCGCTTATCTCTCTTATTCCTCCTTGCTTTTGTTTTTCTATATTTTTTCTTCCGAAAAGTTGAATGGAGTGAGGTTTTAAACTATCTGACAACTGTCGACCTTAAATATTTTGTAATCCTTATCGTCATCACTCCAATCCACTTCATAACCCGGGCTATAAGATGGGAATACCTGATTAAGCACGAGAAAAAGAGAGTCAAGTTTTCAAATCGGTTTTCTGGCTATGCTGTTGGCTTTACGGTTTCCTTTATTTTTCCAGGAAGATTGGGAGAGTTGATCAGGCCCTTATACGTAGCCCGGAAGGAAAGAATGAGTAAAGGATTTCTTTTAGGCACAATTGTGGTGGAGAGGTCTTTTGATATAATGATAATGTGCTTATTGCTGGGGCTTTTTATACTCTCTAAACCTCTTTATCCTTCCTATTTTCGGGCAGGAGAGGAGGCTTACTCGAATCTTCAGCTATGGGGGATAATAGGAGTGGCTATTGCTCTTTTTGTTTTTGCTGTTGCTCTTTTTCTTTATTTTTTTAGAGAGAAGGCTCTCTCGATGATTGCATTTTTTCTGAAGCCTGTTCCTCACGGAGTATCCCATAAAATTCTTCAGGTTTTCGAGGAGTTCATTCAGGGATTAAAATTCTTTCATTCTGTAGGAAATTTGCTCGTGTTCATACTCTTGTCTTTTGTCGTCTGGCTGGGCATTATTTTTTATTATTGGATTTTCTTTTTAGCTTATGGTTTTTCGTTCCCTTACTTCTTCATTATTCCTTACGTGTTCTTGACAATGGTAGGAGCATCTATACCTACGCCTGGCATGGCCGGAGGATTCCATTATTTCAGCATGGTCGGGATGACTTCTTTCCTCGGTATCGACAAGAGCCAGGCTGTGGGTATGACCATAGTCGTCCATGCTATCCAGCTTGTGGTGACTTGCTTGATAGGATATGCTATATTATGGAAGGAGGGCATGTCGCTTTTTCAGTTAAAAAAATTAGGAGAGGCTGCTGAGGAATGAAGTGTCCCTACTGCGAACATCCGGAAAGTAAGGTCATTGATTCTCGGGAAAGCAAAAATGGCCTATCCATCCGTCGGCGGAGAGAGTGCCTTTCCTGCAAGAAAAGATTCACCACCTATGAGAGAATCGAAGAAATTCCCTACATGGTCATAAAAAAGGACGGAAGGCGACAGAACTTTGATAGCCAAAAGCTCCTCAAGGGCCTGCTGAAAGCGTGCGAAAAAAGGCCTGTTCCTCTACAGAAGCTTGAAGAAATCGTCGAAGAGATCGAGAGCAAACTGCAGGAAGGACCAGATAAAGAGATGAAAGCATCGAAGATCGGACAGTTCGTGATGAAGAAGCTCAAGGCCTTGGATAAGGTTGCCTATGTCCGGTTTGCCTCAGTTCACCGGGAATTCAAAGATGTTTTGGAGTTCAAGGAAGAATTAGAATCTATTTTAAGAGAAAGGTAGATTACAGGAGAGAGCAGAGAGTCGAAGCTTCCTCGAGGATTGTAATTGAAGAGGAAGATTTATATAAAGAAGAGGGAGGTTTTTTCTGGACAAATGAAGGTGTTTTTTATGAAAATCAAGAAGACGGAGGAATAAACCCGGAGGATAATTATGACTGAAAAGAATAGGAACAATAAAGATGAAATAGAAGATATTTCGGAAGTTAAAGATAAAAAAATTCAGATTCCAAAGGAGTTGCCTATTCTTATGCTGAGGGATATAGTTGTTTTTCCCTATATGGTAATTCCGTTATTCGTTGGCAGAGATAAATCAAAGAACGCAATTGATCATTCGCTTACCTCCCACCGGATGATTCTTCTCTTGACTCAAAAGCATATGGAAACCGAAGAGCCCAAAAGGGAAGATGTCTATGAAGTAGGTACAGTGGCTTTGATCATGAGGATGCTGAAACTCCCGGACGCAAGAGTGAGAATTTTAGCTCAAGGTCTTGTCCGAGCAAAAATAACGAGCTTGGAAGAGGATAAGCCCTATTATACAGCAGGGATAAAAGTGATCAATGAACCTGAAGAAAAGGGACAATCTATTGAAATAGAAGCGTTGGTAAGGAATGCTCGCACCGGACTGGAGAAGGCTTCTTCCTTAGGAAAAGATATTCCTCCGGAGGTTATGATCCTTGCCTCTAATATCGAGGAGCCAGGCAGGTTGGCTGACCTGACAGCTGCTAACCTGGAATTAAAGGTCAATGAAGCTCAGCGTATTTTAGAGATAGAGGATCCTGCCACAAGACTTAAGAAGGTTTATGAGCTTTTAACCAGAGAGCTTGAGCTTCTGGATGTGCAATCTAAGATTAGCACTGAAGCTAAAGGGGAGATGGACAAGCTCCAGAAGCAATATTTCCTGAGGCAGCAGATGAAAGCGATCCAGAAAGAGCTGGGAGAAGGGAGTGAGATTCAGGAAGAGATCAAAGGCTATGAGGATCAATTGAAAAAGCTAAAAGTTGCACCGGAAGTCCAGGAAGAACTCGAAAAGCAGATAAAACGCCTGTCGCAGATGCATCCAGAATCAGCCGAGACAGCTGTTGTGCGCAATTATCTGGATTGGATGTTTGCTCTTCCCTGGAACAAAAGCACGGTTGATAATTTGGAGCTTAAATCAGCAAAGGTAATTTTGGATGAAGACCATTATGGCCTAGCCAACCTTAAAGAGAGAATCCTTGAATATTTGGGAGTAAGGAAACTTTCCAAAAAGACAAAAGGTCCTATTCTATGTTTCGTCGGACCTCCAGGGGTGGGGAAGACTTCTCTCGGCCGCTCCATTGCAAGGGCTCTGGGAAGAAAATTCATCCGTATTTCTCTCGGGGGAGTAAGGGATGAAGCTGAGATTAGAGGGCACCGAAGGACCTATGTTGGCGCTCTACCCGGAAAGATCATTCAGGGATTAAGGCGAGTTGGCTCGAATAATCCTGTGTTTATGATGGATGAGGTGGATAAGATAGGCGCTGATTTCAGGGGAGATCCTTCCTCCGCTCTCCTTGAGGTCCTGGACCCCGAGCAAAATTATTCCTTCAGAGACCATTATCTGGGCGTTCCTTTTGACCTCTCCAAGGTTATGTTCATCACTACAGCCAACCTTCTTGATCCCATCCAGCCTGCGTTCCGAGACAGGATGGAGATACTCCGTCTTCCAGGCTATACAGAGGAGGAAAAGTTGCAGATCGCCTTGCGCCACCTTGTACCAAAGCAGCTAGAGGAAAATGCGCTCGACGAGAAGTTGATCTCTTTTACTCCAGGAGCCATTAAAAAGATTATATCTGTTTATACAAGAGAAGCAGGAGTGAGAAACCTTGAGAGGGAGATTGCTTCAGTTTGCCGCAAGGTCGCTCGGAAAGTTGCTGAAGGGAAAAAGATGCTGACTAAGATCGCATCAAAGGGTCTTGAAAGCTACCTCGGCCCTCCAAAAATATTCAAAGACCAGCTTCTGAAAAAGGAACAGGTCGGAGTGGCTACTGGGCTTGCTTGGACAGCCACGGGAGGAGAGATCCTTTTTGTGGAAACCACAAAAATGAAAGGGAAGGGGGCGTTAGTGCTGACAGGATCGTTAGGTGATGTGATGAAAGAGTCGGCTCAAGCGGCTTTGAGTTATGCCAAGGCTCATGCTGACGAACTAGGCATTAAAAGCCATGTTTTTTCTCAAAACGATTTTCATATTCACATCCCAGAAGGGGCAATACCCAAAGACGGACCTTCGGCTGGAGTTACAATTGCTGCCTCGCTTATTTCTGTCTGCAGTGATTTGAAAGTAAAGTGGGATGTAGCCATGACAGGAGAGATTACTCTAAGGGGTAATATACTTCCGGTAGGAGGAGTTAAGGAGAAGGTTTTAGCTGCGCAGCGAGCAGGCGTGAAGACAATGATTTTGCCCGCAGCCAATAAAAAGGACCTGATCGATATACCAAGAAAGGCTAAAAAAGAGATGGAGTTTATTTTTATAGAGGATATAAACGAAGTTTTTAAGCATGCCCTGGTAAAAGACGCGACCAAAAAAGCCAAGACCTAAAAAGAGACAGGCTACTTTTTTCCAAACATGAAAGAAACCTAAAAGGGGACAGGCTACTTTTTTTCGCCCATTTCACAAACACAAGACAAAGTCTCATTAATATATCGTGTAGGGGTTTGATTCATCAAACTTACCTTATTCTTGAAGCAAAAAAGTAGCCTGCCCCCTTTTTTATAGCCTTTTTTACTTTTTATACTTTTTTCTATCTTGACAAACAGAATAAAATTTAATAATTCAATAGACAGCGAAAAATCCATAAACCCTAGAAGGAGGGTCCAATGTCAAAAAGAGCCTTCATTTTTCTCGTTTCAATTTTATTAGTGTTCCCCAGACTCTGGGCGGGTGGATGGAATAATACCCTAATGGGATGTAGAGCTATTGCTATAGGAGGAGCTTTTGTAGGTATTGCGGATGATCCCAGTGCCGTTTTCTATAATCCTGCTGGCTTGGTTTTTCAGAGCAATGATTTAAATTTTTCCATTAATGGTTTTTACATTTGGCCAGATCATGAATACATCGTTCCTACTGGCTCGAAAACTCAAAGTAAGTACAACGTCTCTTTGCCGCAGGTCTTTCTCTCTTACAGGACAAGTGAAAAGCTAACCTTGGGATTTGGAATTTATGTTCCTTATGCAGGCGGAGGCGTCGATTGGAAAGAAGGAGAGCTGGGCTATCCTTTTAAGGTAGGTGAGGATGAATATTCTCGTTTTAAATCTACCTTGGGCATTTATACTTTGACTCCTACTCTGGCGTATCAATTTAGCGAGAAATTATCTATAGGCTTCAACCTAAGTTTTTACCGGGCTGTTTTAAATGTCGATGCTTTAATGGATCCTGATACTACCGTGGTCTCGGAAGAGAGTGGTTCTACTATTTCAGCCGGTTTTGGTCTTATGTATAGGCCAACAGAGAGAATAGGGATTGGATTGAGCATAAGAGGGCCTTCCAGGATGGAGCTTTCAGGGGATACAAGGATCACTCAGACACAGACAATCCCGGGTCTAGGAACCGTACCAGTCGAGCTAAGAGGAGATTCAGTGACGAGTTTCAATCTTCCCTGGGATGTGGAACTGGGATTCTCTTATAAAGTATCCGAAAATCTCCTTCTTTCCACCAGCGCTCAATATACGATGTGGTCACGGCTCCAAAAGGTGGATAAGATGGTCAAAGACCTTCCTTATGGGACGCCTGATATCGAATACGAAGAAGCCATGGATTTTCATAATATCCTTATTTTGAGGGCCGGAGTGGAATACTCTTTTCCCCAGGGAGTTTTCCTTCGTGGAGGCTTGGGGTTTGATCGCAGTGCCACGCCTGATTCAACTCTCGATTGCAAAAACATAGATGTTGACAAGTTCACGGTATTAGGTGGGATTGGTTACAGGACAGGAAGAACACAGATTGACTTCGTCTACGCTTATGCCTTGGGAAAAGAGCGAGAAGCGGATACTGCAGAGCGGTACAACCTCAATGTTCTTATAATGGGTTTAGGAGTTACCTTCTCCTTTTAACCTTTAAGGATTTGATTCATTTGTAGGGGTTTGATTTATCAAACCCACCGATTTATTTAAGCAATCAAATTATTTATATAATTAAGAATGTAGGCTTGATGAATCAAGCCCCTACGAAGAAAAAATCGCCTTTGAAGACGATCTCGGCCGGGCCGGTTTGATACACCTTCTCTTTTTCCCACTCTACAGTCAAGTGCCCCATACTGGTTCTCACCTTAACTTTTTTATTGGTCAGGTTCTTCAATATAGAAGCTACAGCCGCTGCACAGGCACCACTTCCTGAAGAGAGCGTTTCTCCAACGCCCCTTTCCCAAAAAAGAACTTCAATCTCCTCTTTGCTCAACTTCCTGATGATCTCGATGTTAGTCCTATTGGGGAAGAATGGATGCGATTCGATTTCTCGTCCAATTTGATGTAATTCCATGCGGTCAGGAAAACGGTCCACAAAGATCGCACAATGAGGATTGCCAATGGAAAGAGCTGTGATAGGGTAGACTATTTTATTAATAGATAGGGGGTAATCTATGATCTTTTCATGAGGAGAACCGTCATCAAAAGGAATGTCTTGAGAGCTCAACCGAGGGATTCCCATTTCGATTTTGAGGATGAAAACATTATTTTTTCCCTCGACAAGCTCGCTTTCTCTTTGACCGATAGTGGTCTTAAAAAGGATTTTAGGAGAATCTATTTTCTTTTGGTGATAAAGGGATGCTGCTGCGCATCTTAGTCCGTTACCAGAAACCTCTGCCTCTGTTCCATCCGCATTGAATATGCGGAAGTCGACATGACCTTTTGCTTTATTTTTGACTGAGATAAGGAGCAGGCCGTCGGCTCCAACACCTGTGTGGCGATCGCAGATTGTTCCGGCAAGACCGCTTATGTCGGAGAGACCTTTGGTCTCCGCCTTATCGATAACCAGGAAATCGTTGCCAAGAGAATGAACCTTAAAGAACTTCATTCAGGGATCCTTAAGGTCCTGATGAATTCTTCTGCCTGTCCGTCGCGTTCTCTTCTAATTTGCAGCATGAGAGTGTCGCCAGAATCCAGTTTATTCACGATATTTCTGAATTCTCTTTCGGTTGTCACCTTTCTTCTGTTAGCTTCAAGGATGATATCTCCAGCTCTCAGGCCTTTTTTGTCTGCTTCACTGAGTCTGCGGACATCGGTGATTAAAACTCCTTCCTCTGTTTGGAATCCAAAGCGCCTGGCAAGGCGCGAAGTCATAGTCATAACATTAATTCCTATATCCTTACCAGATGCGGCAGGGACTTCTTGTCCTTCTGCAGAGGGCCGTTCGGCAAGGGTTGCGGTTAAAATTCTTTCCTTTCCATCCCGGATTATTTTTATTTCGACTTTTGTCCCGGGCTCGATTTCAGCGATCCTAAACATAAGGTCGTGGTTGTCCTTAATAAGCTTGCCGTCGACTTCAATAATAACATCAGCTGGCTTTAGTCCGGCCTTTTCAGCTGGTGTGCCACGCTCAACCGAGCTTACGAGGGCCCCATCTCTTGTCTTTAATCCAAGATGGTCTTTGTCTTCTTCAGAAACTAAGCCGCTGCTTACTCCAAGGTATCCTCTTATGACTCTTCCTTTTTCCTTGAGCTGCTTGACTATTTTTCTAGCCAGGTTGGAAGGAATGGCAAATCCTATGCCGATGTTTCCTCCTGAAGGAGAGATAATATTGCTCGTGATACCGACAACCTCTCCTCTCATGTTAACCAGTGGGCCGCCACTGTTTCCCCGGTTAATGGCTGCATCCGTCTGGATGTAGTCCTGGTAGGGAACATCCGGAATCCCCAGCTGTCTGCCTTTAGAGCTGACAATGCCTGCCGTGACAGTATGTTCAAATCCCCAGGGGTTTCCTATGGCTAAAACCCATTCCCCCACGCGCAGTTTTTCAGAATCTCCGAGCTCGGCAAAGAGTAAATTTTTATCATTAACTTTTAGCAGAGCCAGATCTGTATTAGGGTCTGTTCCTACAATTTTTGCATTATATTCTTTTTCACTTAGGGTTGTGACAATCACTTTCTCTGCATTTTCCACCACATGGTTATTGGTCACTATGTATCCGTCTGCGCTGATAAGGAAGCCTGTGCCCCTTGCTTCAGAGCGGAACTCTCTTTCCCTTTCCCTTTGTCGGGGGATGCCAAAGAATCTATCCCAGAAATCCTCAGGCCAATCATCCCAAAAACTTGAAACTCTTCTCTTTTCCACCTTCTCGGCTGCAATCCTCACTACTGCGGGGCCGACTTTATCGGCTATACTGACAAAATCCAAATCAGGCTTCATCTGTAGCGAAGGAGACGCATGAAGAAAGGATGGTGAGGAACTGGGAGTTTCTTCTAAGAAGCTATCCGGTGTGTTCTTCTCGGGCAAATAAACGAAGACAAAGCTTGCTAAAAAGATACCCAAGAAAAAGCATATAATAGCAATCAAAGCTGTTTTTTTCATTTCCTTCCTCCTACTTCAGAATAATAAAATAGCATACTCATCTGAAAAATTCAATCGTCCTACTTATTGAAAACTCTCGGTTTACAGAAAAGTTGCATTAATAATTCATTGGAGATATTATCACATAAGTCGAGGACAATGGTCTTAGAAAAAGGAGTGTTAATTGTTTTTGAGGGCATAGACGGCTCTGGAAAATCAACGCAGGCGGAAATTCTTTTAAGGAGACTTCAGGAGAAAGGCGTTGAGGTGGTCTATTTCCGTGAACCAACCAAAGGTAAATGGGGCCGCAAGATTAAGAAAAAAGCCCTTCATCCTGGTTCTCTAACCCCAGAAGAAGAGCTGGATTTGTTCCTGAAGGATAGAAGAGAGAATGTGGAAAAAAACTTAAAGCCTGCCTTGAAGAAAAAAAGAGTCGTTATCCTGGATAGATATTATTACTCAACTATCGCTTATCAGGGAGCAAAAGGAATCGAAGAGAAAAGGATAGCGAGAATGAATGAAGAGTTTGTCGTCGAGCCTGATTTGGTCTTTATCTTTGATATTGACCCGCAAAAGGGTTTAGAGCGGATAGAGAATCGGAAAAGGAAATACAGGCTTTTTGAGCGCGAAGATTATTTAGTCAAAGTAAGAGAGATATTCCAGAGTTTTAAAGGCGAAAAGTTCGTCCATATAGATGCCCTAAAATCTAAAGAAGAAATCAGCAAAGAGATAGAGGAGAAAGCCCTCGCGCTCATCTCATAGGGAAATTGAGGGAAATTGGGGCCAAGGGAAATTGGGGCCAGGCCCCATTTCTGTTTTTTTAAAAATGGGGCAATACAAATGGGGCCTGGCCCCATTTCATCCATTTCCTCGCCAGGCCCCGTTTCCTCGTTCATCAAGCCCACCGATTTATATCGTTTGACCCTGTTTATGCCATCTGTTATATTTTATCTATGGCGTTCAAAGGATTCATCATCAGGATAAGAAAGGCAAAAAAGCCTTCCGTGGGAAAACTTTTTAAAGTAGCCTTTTTAGTCTGTATCATGCTTTTTGCCTGCGCTGTTGGATTATGGCTGGGCGCTTACTTTGCCGTCAGACAGAACCTTCCATCTGTATCCCTGCTCGAAGAGTTTGAGCCCAACGTCATAACCTATATCTATTCCGATGAGGGAGACGTTATCGGAGAGTATGCCATAGAGAAAAGGATTGAAATTCCATATGAGGAGATTCCAGAGGCTGTCAAAAATGCTATTATTGCTACAGAAGACCCCAGGTTTTATAGGCACAGAGGTTTTGATCTTCGCGGAGTGCTGCGGGCTCTAAGGGAAGATATAAAGACCAAACTTGGAGGAAAATCTCGAAAGCTCCATGGCGGAAGCACCATCAGCCAGCAACTGGCGAGAGATCTTTTCCTCCATCGCAGGCAAACCGTTCGCCGTAAATTTAAGGAAGTTCTCCTTGCTCGCCAGATCGAAAGGAAGTATTCAAAGCATGAAATATTAACAATGTACTGCAATCAGTTTAACCTTGGCCATGGAGCTTACGGAGTCGAAGCAGCCTCCCAATTGTACTTTGGAAAGAGTGTTTCTGAACTGTCTCTGGAAGAAGCTGCCATGATCGTCGGCATTCTGCGTGGACCTTCCCTTTATTCTCCCTACAGAAATCGAGAAATCACCCACAACCGCCGAGACCACGTGATTAGACGGATGGTAGATGAGGGATATCTAACAGAAGAAGAAGGCGAGGAATTCAAGGCGAAGCCGTTCCATGTCCTACCGTTGCGTCGAGGAGATTCCGGTTTTGCCGCATATTTCAAGGAAGAAGTCAGGAAGTATTTAGAAGAGAATTATGGAGCTGATGCTCTTTACAGAAAGGGATTAAAGGTCTACACAACCTTAAATCCAACTTATCAAAGATTTGCTGAGGAGGCACTTCTGAACTGGCTACCGATCCTGGATAAAAGACAGGGTTGGAGGGATGATAAACGGAATTTACTGGAGGAAGGCGTTGAAAGCCTTGAAGATTTGGAGAATATCTCGATCGAAGACTGGCCGCCAGATAGCTGGCTAATACCTACGCTTGGTGAAGGAGATATCGTAGATGCTGTAGTTTTATCGGTCGCAAGCGAAGAGGCTTCTCTCAAAATAAAAGAATATTCTGCGAAGATGAATAATTCAGATATTGACTGGACACAGACGAAGAATCTGGAAGACATTATCAAGGAGGGAGATTTAATCCTTGTTAAGATCAAGGAAATAGACGAAGAAAATAAAGAACTTCTTGTCTCTCTTGACCAGGAACCTCTCATCGATGGAGCTTTTCTGGCGATCGAGCCTCACACCGGTCAAATAAAAGCCTTGGTAGGAGGCAAGTCTTTTAAAAAGAGCCAATGGAACAATGCAACCCAGGCTTTGAGACAGTCAGGCTCGTCGATAAAACCCATTCTTTATACAGCAGCTATCGAGAGCGGATTTACGCCAGCGCACATAATCATTGATGAGCCGACAGAGTTTATCGATAAATGGAGAGGAGAACCTTGGACCCCGGGAAATTATGACCAAAGATATAAGGGAGCTGTGACCGTCCGCAAAGGACTGGAGGAGTCAAGGAATATTGTGACTGCCAAGCTGTTAGAATTTATCTCCCCTCAGAAGGGCGTTGATTACTGCCGCAAGTTCGGAATAACTTCTCCTATTTATCCTTATCTTTCCCTGTCCCTGGGAACATTTGAGGTGCGATTAATAGAACTTGTTTCTGCTTTTACGGCATTTCCCAATAAAGGTATTAGGATAAAACCCTACTTTTTAACTCGCATTGAGGATAAAGACGGTAACATTCTGGAAGAAAGTAGGATTGATACAGAAGAAGTTATTTCACCTCAAATAGCCTATATTATGACTTATTTGCTCCAGGGGGTAATATACAACAGGGGAACCGGTCAATCAGCAAGTTATTTAAAATGGCCTTTGGGTGGTAAAACAGGGACTACTGATGAGTACACTGATGCTTGGTTTGTAGGTTTTTCTCCCTCTTTATGCGCAGGTGTCTGGGTCGGTCATAGTAGAGGGCAGATTCCCATAGGAGAGAGGCAGTCGGGAGCTGTTGCAGCCCTTCCGGTTTGGAGAGATTTTTTTGACAAAGTTATCAAGGATAAACAGAGGATTGCCGAGGAAAATGGAGAGGAGTTTGTTATAAATGAAGAATTTGAGGTTCCTCCCAATCTCTCTTTTGTGGAGATTGATAGCAAGACTGGATTGCTTGCGTCTCCAGTTTGCCTTTTTACCTTAAAGGAAGTTTTTCTTCCCGGCACTGAGCCGGACAGATTTTGCACCCATGAAGATCACATGATGATCCTTGATTACTATTCAGTAAGAAAATAAAAAAGATAAAGCAGGGGGTTTGATTCATTCACGGGGATTTAATTTCTCTGTAGGGGCTTGATTTATTGTAGGGGTTTGATTCATCAAACCCACATTATTTTTGATTTTATAGAACTTATCATTGATGCATTAAATTCCTGTAAGAAAAAGGAGGGGAGGGGCTTGATTAATCAAGCCCCTCCAGGGGAAAATATATCAAGAAAAGGGGCAATGGCTAAGTCTTTTTCTTTACCTTCCCGGATTTTGAGGCCGAACGAGAGGAAGAAGATGACGACTTTCGTGAAGCTTTGGAAGAAGAAGACCTGGATTTTGATGAGCCTGAGCTGACCCTTTTTGAACTAGTTCCTCGAGATGAGCTTCGTGAGGAACTTCGAGAAGAACTTCTTTTGACTGATTTACTTGAGGATGAAGAGCTTCGTGAAGAACGACTTTTAATGGATTTGCTTGAGCCAGATATATTTTTATAAATCCGGCCGATAAAAGAGCTTGTTTTTTTAGGCTTTATTTTTTTCGAAGGAGTTTTTGTGCTTACTGTCCGGGATGACGTGGAACGAGAAGGATCTCTTTTGACTGAACTTCTGGACTTGTAGGTCGGATTTTTCACTCTAGTTTTACTTACTTCATCTGATTTTTTCTTAACGACTTCTCTTTCTTTAGTAGGGTTAACTCTTGTGGCTGTCTTTTTTCCGATCCTGCTTGCATCTACAGCTTCAGTCTTTTTGACTGTGGTTCGATTCGCCCGCTTATTTACCTCAGATTCCGGAGAAATGCCTTTCTTCCTGAGAAGTACCTTTTTGCCGTCAAGCTTTTCGACGGATATCTTGCTGGCAGTGGGCCTTAAAGGTAGCTTCTTTCTGGTAAGGCTGATTTTGCCCAGACTTTTAACAGAGTCCTTAGAGAGGGCAACTTTTGAGACATTTCGAGCTTTGAGCTGATTTTTATGGATAACGGTAAGAGCGCGTGAGTTGTAAGGATAGTAGCGTCCTCGGAACCGGTCATAATACACGTTGTTGATTATCACACCTGGGTATCCATAGTAACTTAAAGGTGCCCAGCCGAAGTAATCGTATCCCCAGTACCAGCTAACCCATGCAGGCCCCCAAAATCTCGTTGGGATCCAGTACCAGCCGAGACCATACCTCCAGTGCCACCTGCCATAGTGGTGTGTGCACCAACCCCAGGGATCGTATGAAATCCAGGTCCAGCCGCATAAAGGAAGCCATGTCCACCGACCGTAGTAATATGGTCGCCAGTAGATATCAATCCCTCCGGGAACCCAGACATAACCATGCGGGACCATATAGATCCACTCGCCGTTGGTGGATAATTCATATTCGAAATCTTCTAATTCCTCTGGCAGGTAAGATTTTGCCATACGCTTGCGGAGCAGAGAATCCCTGTGTTCGCTCCATCTGTCAAAACTATCTTCAGCGACCGCGTAGAATCGAGTAGGCCGGGAGGTAAAACGGCCAGTTACAACCTCAACTCTTTGCTCGTTATTTATCAAGATAGAGTCCGATTCTCCAGCAGCCTCCAGCATACCCTCAAAAACGAATATCTCGGTCTCACTGCCCTGCCTTACATCAATCCTGTAAAGTCCATTATCCAGAACATAAATAGAAACATCTGGAGTATGAATTTCAATATTTTTTTCTTCCTCTAAGCCTCTAACGCGGAAATAGACATTCCCTGTCCAGACTCGAATACTTATGAGCTCAGATTCTATTTTTGGCAAGGTCAAAAAGTCTACCTTGGTTTCGTTGTCTAATCGTACATAGTTTCCGTTTCCCAGGTAAATTTCTGCGCGTCCATCAGCAGTACCCATCCTGTCGCCTTCTGAGATGGGCATATTCACAACACCTTCCTCAAAACCCAGGTCAGTTGATCTCTGGATATAAATGTCGCCCTTCACGTAGCTTAACCGGGCAAACGAATTGTTTGTGTACTGAGTCTCCTCTGCGTTTGAAAGTGAGAAAAAGAATAGAATTCCAATCAAAATTCCTGTTGTTTTTCTCATTTTTTTTCTCCTTACATTTAATCCAGATCATTTATAATGCAAATACTATGCCAACCTTTTTCCCCCAGAATCCCCTGGTTTTATGCATGTATTATGTCCTTAAAATAAGACGATTGCAGTGTTATAAATACACTTTTGTGTGGCAGGTGGGTTTGATAAATCAAACCCATACAAAAGACAAATCAATTTCCAATAAATAAGTTGGGCTTGATAAATCAAGCCAGCATTTGTGGAAATAAAAAGGAATGGTAGCGGGGGATAATTTAGGGAGCCACAAAAAATGGCAGAAAAAATGGGGCCAGGCCCCATTTTTTAAATTAATCCATTTAGAATAACGTGGGTTTGATGAATCAAATCCCTACAAAGAAATGCCCCTGTGCAAAATGGGGCCATGCAAAATGGGGCCTGGCCCCGTTTTCTATAAATCAAGCCCCAGCAAAGAAATGTCGCAGCAGGTTATATCCCTGGCCCGGGTTCGCGGAGGTCTTTCCAGTATTTTTGCTGTGTTTCAAATACCGGGATCAATTCCCTCAGGGTGATGGCCGAAATTTTTTCTTCTATCTGTGGTTTTTTGGCTTCCCCTGCTAGATGGAGTAACACTTGCTTTACTCCCTCCCTGAGACCCTGCAAATCATAGCCTCCCTCAAGAGTGAATAGAATTCTATCCTTCGAAAAATCATATGCCAAGGAAAGAAGCTCTGAGGTGAGAGCCCCAAATCCGTCCTCGGTTACCATCATCCCTCCCAGCGGATCTGCCCGGTAGATATCAAAGCCGGCGGAGACGAGGATAAATTCTGGTTTATAAAGAGCTGTGATAGGGGAGAGGATTTTTCTGAATATAACGAGATAATCCTCGTCTGTTTTTCCAACTGCAAGAGGGACGTTGACAGTATACCCTTCACCGCTTCCCATCCCTATTTCATTCCAGTACCCTGTTCCTGGATAGTGAGGGAATTGATGGGTGGAAAAATAGAGAATATCGCTTCTTTCATAAAAGGAATGCTGGGTCCCGTTTCCATGGTGGAGGTCCCAGTCAATGACTAGAATACGCTTGAGGCCGTGCTTTTTTATTAAATATTCAGCACAGATTGCTACGTTGTTGAAAAGACAAAAACCAGCTGACTGCTCTCTTTCAGCATGATGGCCGGGCGGTCTGACGAGGGCAAAGCCATTTTGAATCTTCCCCTCCATTACTAGGTCTGCAGCTTTCAGTAAACCGCCTGCGGCAAGCAGCGCAACTTCATAAGAACGGGCTGAGGTGGCTGTATCAGGATCGAGAGCAACTCTTTCCTTGCCTGAGGTTTCTTTGATTAGGTTGACGTAACGAGCAGAATGGACCATCTGAATTTCTTCCTCTGTTGCAGGGCGAGGTTCTATCTCTGAATAAGAGAAAGTAATCTCCTTTTCCACCATGTCGTAGATTGTTTCCAGCCTCATCGGATTCTCCACATGGAAAGCTCCCATATTGTGTTCCATGTAACGCTTATCCTTGACAATTCCTGTCTTCACGTGCTCCTCCTGATATTGGCTAAGATTAGGATCACCTGTTTAAACCCTTATCTTTAAAAAATGGTCTCCACTTTTCAGGCGGGGGTTTAGGAGAAAAAAGGCTCACCCCAAAGAGGAGAACAAGAGAAACGATCAAAGCGGGGTAGATAGCCGGGACACCGAAAGGAACATGCCCCTGGATTTTATTCACGATCTCCCAGATAATGGTTACCGCTGTTCCCCCTAAAATGGACAGCACCCCACCCGAGATTGTTGCCCTCTTCCAGAAGAAGACAGCTACAAGGGCTGGAGTGATTCCAGCGCCGTAGACCGTGTAGGCGGCATAAGCTGCATCCAGAATCCGCGGGAAAAAGGAAATTAGAGAGTAGGCGATAAAACCCAAAACAATTACCGTCAACCTCGAGTAAAGAATCATCTTTTTATCTGGCAGGCTGGGATTTATAAACCGCTGGTATATGTCTCTTATGACGTTTGTGGCTGGCACGAGAAGGAAGCTATTAGCAGTGGAGATGATGATGGCCACTATTGCCACCAGGAGTAAACAGCCCACAGCAACCGGGACTCCTTTATGGGCTACAAGGAGAATAATCTTTCCAGCTTCCTTCGCCTCTAATCCCTTAAAATAGCTGCTGCCCACAACAGCAAGGCTCTGCAGAGCGACTCCCAGGAGGATAACTCCTACCACCCAGCCTATTACTGATTTTCTTGCTTCTTTTTCATTTTTAGCCGAAAAAAAACGCTGGTACATGTTTCCCTGTCCCAGGGCAAGAAGCAGTGTCGGGACAAAATATCCCATTGCCTGAACCCAAGTCATGTTCCCCAAAAAGGCATGGCTCCTCTCGGTCACGTTGGCCACGATATAGTCCATTCCTCCCACGTGCTGAATAAGAAAAGGAAGTGCAAGAAAGATGCCTGTTATCATCACAATGCCGTTGAAAATATCCAGGTAGGCTACAGAGATCATGCCGGCAAGCAGGGTATAGGTGATGACAAATACAGCAATGATGATTATTCCTTTTTCTGTGGGAATTTTCCCTCCAGTAATAATATCAAGCACCCAGCCTCCTCCTCGAAACTGGTAACTGACAATTGTCACATAGGCTATTATTGTGGCAACAGTGGCCAGAATTCGGGCCCACTTGTTGTACCTGGCTTCCAGGATATCAGGGACTGTAAACTGGCCAAAAGTCCTGACTCTGCCCGCTATGAAAAAGACAATAATGATGCCCAGCCAGCCACCGCTGCTACCGATAAGTGAGGAATAGCCGTGGTTATAGCTGAGATCAGAAACGCTGAAAATATCTCCAGAGCCAATCCAGCTGGCAAGGAGTGTTCCTACGAGCACCGGAGCTGTCAAGCTCCTGCCTGCAACCAGAAAATCTTCTTTTCTCTTTAGCCGTCGGGTCAGCCGGAGTCCGAAGATAAAAAGAACAACAAGATAAACTAATATGGTTACGAGGTAAACCATTTTGGCGTCTTATTTTTTCTCAGGGAAGAATTTTTCAAGTTCCTCTGGTTTTGGCTTTTCCGTAAGAAGGCTGACTATGATCAACGAGCCTAAAGATATAAACAAAGCAGGATAGATTATAGGAATTCCCCATGGGTCACCTTCTGGTGCTTTATCTGGAGGCAAAACTTCTGCCAGAATCCTCAAAACTATACAGGCTGCTGTTCCAGATATAATCGAGGCTAATCCTCCAGCTTTGGTTGTTCTTTTCCAGGCCAAAGCTGCGATGAGGGCAGGAGTGATTGCAACTCCGTATATTGTATATGCAAAGTAGGCCATTCCGAGCACCGATGTTAGCCTCATGGCCAGAATAAATGCCATTACCCCAAGGAAGACTACAAAAACTTTCTGGAGAGCGACCATAGTGCTTTGGGATGCCTCTTTTTTTCCAAAGCGCTGGTAAATATCGCGCATGATGGTTGTGGTAGGAGAAAGAAGGTAATTCATGCCCGTTGAGATAACCACAGCGCAGGCTGCGCCGAGAAGGAGAATTCCTACAGGCGCCGGAACCAGTTCTCTGGCCGCCATAAGGACAACTTTTCCTCCTTCCTTGGGAATGGTAAGATCAATCTGTCCTTTAAACTTGCTGTAAGCAAACACGGCGATAACAACAACCACGGTCTCCACAAAAACGGTTCCGATCGTCCAGAGGATAACTGCCTTTCTAGCGTCTTTCGGTGTTCTAGCGCTGTAGAATTTCTGGTACATACTCTGTACACCCATAAGAAGAAGCATGGTTGCCAGAAAATACCCTCCGACTTTAAGAAAAGGGTGAGTTCCGAATTGCTCGTTCACAACAGCAAAATAGCCTGCATCAAGCGTTTGAGTTGCCTCTGGAAATCCGCCAGCAGCGAGATAAACAAACGGAACTGAAAGCAGGCAGGCGAGGACAATTATGATTCCGTTGGGCAAATCTGTGTAGGCAATCGCAATCATTCCGCCCAGAGCAGTAAAAAGAATAACAAAGGTGGCGGCGATGATAGTGCCTATTGATTCTGGGATAGCTCCATCAGTTGCCACATTAAGAATAAATCCCCCTGCAACAAACTGGTAAGATACGATAGCAGTAAAAGAGATGATGAGAGCGATGGCTCCAACCAGCCTGGCTGCAGGCCCGTAGCGCACTTCTAGGATATCTCCGATAGTATACTGGCCAAAAGTTTGAACTTTTCCAGCCAGAAAATAGATAACAATTATGCCTACCCAGGCTCCTGCTGCCAGCCAAAGGGCAGAGAAACCTGCTTTCGATGCGAATTCTGCTCCTGCGATAAAAGTTCCAGAGCCAATCCAGGTACAGATAAGAGTAAAAACCATGACTGAGGTTTTTAGTTGGCGGCCGGCAACCATGAAGTCTTCTTGGCTTTTGACGCGCCTGGCTCTGTAGAAATTGAAACCGGTAAGGACTATGATATAGGCGAGGATGATGTAAAGATAGGTTGACATGAAACCCTCCTTTTCATTTCATAATAATTAGGCGGAAATCTGTCAATTCTGTAAGGATTTGATTCATAAAACGTATTTTTTCCTTAATGTAGGGGCTTGATTCATATTTTGTAGGGGCTTGATTCATCAAGCCCGCACTTTTAGGATACATATAAACAAATCCTTATATCTTTGGGTTTCTCTATTCTTTCAATTATCTCTAAAATTTTCAAACAAAAAATTGTCATTGCGATGAAAGAAGATGATTCCCTCGCTTTGCTCTGAACAAAAAATGGGGCCAAAAATGGGGCCAAAAATGGGGCCTGGCCCCATTTTTTCCACCATTTTTTCCATTTTTCAACGTTTTTCTTTTGATTCAAGTTTTATTGAATAGAGGCTTGTGATGTTGGGTTCAGACATGGTTGTTCCGTAGATGTAATCAGCTACCTCCATAGTCTTGACGTTGTGAGTTATTAAGATGAATTGTGTCTGATCTTTTATTTTTTTCATCAATTTTAAAAACCTTGCCAGATTAACATCATCGAGAGCGGCATCAACCTCGTCAAGTACACAGAAGGGAGTGGGTTTGTAGCGAAAGAGGGCAAAGAAGAATGCCAGACTGGTCAAGCATCTTTCTCCTCCGGATAGAAGAGATAGGCTCTGGACTTTTTTTCCTGGTGGCTGAGCGGTGATATCTACTCCACTTTCTAAAGGATGACTTGGGTCTGCCAGTTTTAATTCGGCAACGCCACCGCCGAACAACAGGGAGAAAACTTTCTTGAAATTTTTATTCACTTCCCTCAAAGCCTTCATGAATTGGGTTTTGCTCTCCTTGTCAATTTTTCTTATGGCTTCTCTGGTTGTATCTATGGATTCTCGCAGGTCTTCCTTCTGCTTGATAAGAAAATCATAGCGTTGTTTTTGGATGGAATATTCTTCTTCTGCCATCAAATTAACGGATTTAATCTTTTGAAGTTTTTCTTCTGTTTCTGCCAGTTTTTCCTCAATTTCAGTATCGGGAATCTTCTCATCGGGCATCTCTTTTTTCACTTCCTGGAGAGTTTTTTTAAGATCTTGCCAGCAGCTCTCTTCAAGGTTCACCAAATCTCGGTCTATCTCAGCTTTGCTGATTTCCCATTTCACCCGTTCCTCCTTTTTGGCTTCATGCTCTTCTCTCGATTGCTCAATCCTCTTTTCCATATCGTCCTGCTCTTTTTTCATATCCTGGAGGTGAGATTCGCTGCGGGCAAGCTCTCTTTCTTGTTTTTTCCTTTCTTCTTCGAGGTTTTTTGCTTTTTTAGAAAGGTCCTTGATGTTTTCTTTAAGATTTAATTTTTCTTCATCGTAATTCTTAATCTCTTCCTGAAGAGAGCTCAATTTGACTTCAAGAGCCTGTTTTCTTTGGCTTTGGGTCTGCAGCCTGTGATTCAGGTTTTTGATTCTTTCCTGGAGGAGATCTACTTCGGCTTTAAGCTCGAAAAAATTTTTTCGCTTCCTTTCGTCCTCTTCCTGATGGTCTGCATATTCTCTTTCTTCATCTTCTATTTTTTTCTTTAAAGAGTTTTCTTCTTCCTCGAGAGATTTTGCCTTAAACGATACAGCATCCATTTTTTTGGTCAACGCTTTTCTGTCCTTAGTAAAGACATCAAACTCGTTTTGAAGGAGAGAAATATGAGCTGCGATCCTCTCTTTTTCTGTCTGGTCGTACTTGTTTTCTTTTTCTATTTCCTCAATTTTTCTATTCAGTTGGCTCAGAAGAGCAGATTCTCCCTGTAGCTTTTCTTCCAATTTATGCTTTTGGTTGATATTTTCTTCGAGTTCTGTGCTTAAAGGATTAAGCTTTTTATCCATAAGGGTAATGCTCTTTTTTGCCTTCTTTATCTCCTGGCTTATAGTGAAGATCCCTTCTTCTTTTTGCCCTGTTTTCAGAAGTCCTGAAGAAAGCAGCAAATCCCCCTTAAGAGTTATGTAATTTGAAGACGGAAACCGAGTCCAGAGCTCGACAGCACTTTTTATATCTTTCACAATGGCTGCTTCCTGAAGATTGGAGAGGCTGTCCTTGATTTTTGGGCTAGGCCGAATTTGAGACTTAAATAGCCCTAAGACCTGAGGATCTTTAGCGAGCTTTGATAGAGTTGGAGAGGTTTCTTCTTTTTTCTTGGGGGAGATAAGGAGAAAATTTCCCTTTATCTCTTTCTCCGCCGTAATTTTTTTAAAATCTTCAGAATGGACAAGAGTGGCCTTTGCCTCTTCCTTCCAGAAAATATCTATTAATGGGGCATGTTTATCATCGGTTTCGATTAAATCAGCTAAAAGGCCGATGGCATCTGGGATATCTTTCGAAAAATCTGAGCTTCTCTCTTTTTTTGACAGTTTTTCGAGCGCTTGGAGATGATGGATTTCTTGCTCTTTTTTTTCTTTTATTTCAGAGATTTTGTTTTGGAGGCTTTGCGACAAAGAGAGCGCTTGATCCAGCTCTTTCTGAGTGGTAATCAATGTGTTACTCTTCTCATCCCTTAGCTTTTGAGCCTGGATTAGCTCTTTCTGGTTTTGTTCCAGTTTGTTTTCCTGCTGCTCGAGAAGCGCCTGTTCTTTTAAAACCTGGCTCTTGAGTTTTTCTTCCTGACGATGAATAAGTTCTTTTTCTTTTTCGACTTTAATCCTCTCATTTTTTGTCTCTGTATGAGAAGAGAGCTTTTCGAAATATTCAGTCCGCAAGGCATCAAGAGTTTTTCCCCAGTTCAGCAGTTTTTCTTGAGATTCCTGAGTTGCGAGTTCTGCCGTCTTCAAGGCCTGTTGTTTTTGCTTTTGTGTCTGACCGAGGATTTTCAGATTCTCCTCAACTTCAGCCCTTTCCTTATCAAGATGGAGGAGTTCTTTTTCGTGCTCT
>WVZK01000014.1:0-5387 GCA_011772475.1 Candidatus Aminicenantota bacterium
TAAAAAGTTTCGTTTGATAAATCAAGCCCCTACATAAATAAAAAGTTTCGTTTGATAAATCATACAAAGAAATGGGGCCAGGCCCCATTTTTCAAGATAAATAAAGCGCTTACTTTTACTTTTTGCTTTCTTTGAAAAGCTTCCCCTGACCAGCGGATGGAGAAGAGAGTCCCAGGTGAGAATAGGCCTTTTGAGTCACCCTGCGACCTCTGATTGTTCTCTCTAGAAAGCCGATGCGCATCAGGAATGGCTCATAAATAGATTCTATCGTGTCCTTTTCTTCATCGATTGCTGCCGCGATCGTGTTAATTCCAACCGGACCGCCGCTGAAGTTTTCGATTATTGTCATTAGGATTTTCCTGTCTACTTCGTCAAGGCCTAGGATGTCGACTTCCATCATGTCTAACGCTTTTGTGGCTTCCTTGCCAGTGATTTTTCCCTCGCCCTTTACATCAGCATAATCTCTTACTCGCCTTAGCAGCCTGTTGGCAACCCTGGGTGTTCCACGCGAGCGGTGGGCGATCTGGTCAGCCCCTTTATCATCGATTTCCACTTTGAGTATTGAGGCTGACCTTTTTATTATCTTTTTTAGGTCTTCTTTCCTGTAATAGTCCAGGCGGTGGATGATACCGAACCTTCCCCTTAATGGAGGAGTTATGCGACCAGCGCGGGTAGTTGCGCCGATCAGCGAGAATTTTTTTAGCTGCAGTTTGTGACTCCGTGCACTCGGCCCCTGTCCGATGACTATATCCAACCTGAAGTCTTCCATGGCGGAGTAGAGAATTTCTTCAACCGACGGGTGAAGGCGATGGATTTCATCGAGGAAAAGAATTTCTTTGGTTTGCAGATTAGAGAGGATGGCGGAAAGGTCTCCTGTCCTTTCGATGACCGGCCCTGATGTAGGCTTTATTCCTACACCCATTTCTTTGGCAATGAGGTAGGCAAGGCTTGTTTTCCCCAATCCTGGAGGTCCGTAAAGGAGTACATGATCGAGGTGCTCATCTCTTTTGCGCGCTGCTTCTATGAAGATTTTCAGGTTTGATTTAACGGTTTCCTGCCCCACAAATTCCTTAAAATTTCTGGGCCGGAGACTGTCTTCAAAAAGAAGGTCCTCTTTTGTTCTGACCGGACTGAGAACTGCTTCCATAATCTATCCTTTTTTATATTTTTGCCATTCTTTTCAGGCTTTCTCTGAGAAGTTTTTCGAAGCCCGCGTCGGTGGAAAAAGTTTTTATGGTCTCGTCCACGATCCTTTCAACTTCTTTCCTTTTAAAGCCAAGGTTCATAAGGGCCGAAATTAAGTCTTCTTTTTCCTGGAATCCTTTAACCTCCAACACTTTTTCTTTCTCTTCGAGTTTTTCCTGGAGTTCAACGGCAATGCGCAGGGCTGTCTTTTTTCCTATTCCAGGCACTAGAGAAATGCGGGCAACATCGCTTCTCTTTATAGCATCTTCGAGGTCTGAGGCTTCAATTCCTGAAAGAATATTAAGCCCAATCTTTGGCCCTATTCCTGAGATGCTGATTAGTTTAAGAAAGATTTCCCTTTCTTCTTTGGTCGAAAATCCATAAAGGGAAAGGGAATTGTCAGTAACATGGGTGTAGATGAAGAGTTCAACTGTTTCGTTGAGGTCTCCCAGCTTTAAATATGTGGAAAGTGGAATCCAAACACAATAGCCTACACCTCCGATATCAAGGACAACCTGATTGGAAGATTTGTGAATCATGTTTCCTTTAAGATAGGCAATCATTCGCTCTTCTACCTCTCTCTTTCTGATTCCTTTATTTTTTGGTGAAAAATTCTCGAGTTTAGATGGCAGTAAGCGGTCGCCAGGGCGTCCGACGCGTCTGTCTCAAGCTTCTTGTCTTTAATGTTGAGCAATGTTTGGACCATCATCCTCACTTGACTTTTATCCGCCTGACCATAGCCCGTAACAGCTTTTTTTATCTCCAACGGAGAATACTCAAAGAGCGAACAATTGTGGGAAGCAACTGCCACCAAGGTTGCGCCTCTTACCTGGCCGAGAGTGATTGCTGTCTTGATGTTTTGTGCGTAAAAAGGATTTTCGATGGCTACCTCATCTGGTTCAAACTCGGCTATGAGATCATCCAAGCGTGATTTTATTTCGTTTATTCTATGGTGAAAGAGCTTCCGGCGAGAAGGTTTGATGACTCCACAATTGATGACTGTGTAGGCGTTATTTGAGTATTCGATGATGCCGAATCCTGTAGATTGAATACTAGGATCAATTCCAAGGACCCGCATAAATATTATTTTTTAGCCAGAATATTTGGCAATTTCCTTTTCATCTATGTCAAAGTTAGCCCATACATTCTGAACATCATCATGGTCTTCTAGTTCTTCCATCAGCCGTAGGAGCTGCTGGGCTTGTTTTCCTTCTAATTTTACATAATTCTGAGGAATATAGCCTAGGTTGGAGGCAGCTAGCTCTATGTTGTGCTCTTTTAACGCATTGACCACTGGCTCGTAATTTTCTGGCGAGGTGAAGATTTCATAGTTGCTTCCGTCCTCTCTTAAATCCTCTGCTCCTGCGTCTAAGGCGACATCTAAAAGCTCATCTTCTGATGCTTTTGCTTGCTCGACAACGATGTATCCTTTGCGTTTGAACATCCAAGCGACACACCCAGATTCGCCGATGTTTCCTCCATTTTTGGAAAAGATATGCCTTAATTCAGAGATTGTTCTGTTTTTGTTGTCAGATAAAACTTCCACATAAATGGCCACGCCGCCTGAGCCGTATCCTTCATAGACGACCTCTTCGTAGTTTACCCCTTCCAGCTGCCCTGTGCCTTTCAAAATGGCTCTTTTGATGTTATCTGCTGGCATGTTTACTGCCTTAGCGTCAGAGATAGCCTTTCTTAATCGGGGATTGGTGTCCGGTTCGCCGCCGCCGATGCGTGCGGCAACAGCTAATTCCCGGATAATTTTTGTGAAGACCTTGCCTCTTTTGGCGTCCTGGGCAGCTTTTTTGTATTTTATAGAATGCCACTTTGAATGGCCTGACATTTTATCTCCTTCCGATTAAGTCAAAAAAATTCTAACACAAAATAACGGAGGCTTGCAAATGAAGAAAGGACAAGATGCCTGTTTTCAAAATTTGCGTAAAATACAGATTAAATAATAAAATTATATGCAAAATATTACCTTTAGCCTAATTATATAGAGCGAGAAATATGGAAAAATTATACAGAAAAGCTCTCCGCCTCGAATATTTTACAGTTTCCTATAACATACTCGAGGCTGTAGCATCGATCATATTCGGAAAAATTGCCAACAGCATAGCCCTGGTTGGCTTTGGCCTGGATAGCATTGTGGAATCATTATCAGGCTTTGTTTTGATCTGGCGACTGAGAAAGCACAAAAAGATCTCAAAAAAGGAAGAGGAACGGGTAGAAAAGAGGGCGATGAAGTTTGTGGCCTTGACTTTCTTTATACTCGGTCTGTATGTTCTCTTCCATTCTATAAAGAAATTGATTCTAAAAGAAATTCCTGACCCTTCTTTGCCTGGAATAATAATAGCTGCTGTTTCGATTGTGGTTATGCCGGCATTGACCATGCAGAAATATAAGACAGGCGTCCAGATTAAAAGCAAGGCATTAATCGCTGATTCTAAAGAAACTTTGGCCTGTGCTTTTCTCTCTATAGCACTGCTCATAGGGTTAGGCTTGAATTATTTGATTGGATTCTGGCAGGCAGACCCGATAGTAGGATTAATAATCGTGGTCTTTTTATTTAAAGAGGGGATAGGAGGCTGGAAAGAATCAAGAGGATGAGGTTGGCTTAAGCTCCATTCCGAGCTGCTCCATTACTCCGAGCATATCTGCTACTCCCCAACCTTCAGCGATTTTTCCTCCTGCAATTCTTACGATCATCATTGCAGTCCACTTAATTTTCTTTCCTGTTGGCGGGATTCCCGCAAATTCTCCTTTTTGAGTTCCGCTGATAGTAACTCTCCACACAACCTTATCAGATTCAGCCACTATGTCATTAAACTCAGTCTTAAAATCAGGGAATGCAGCCATTCCGAGGCGGGTGGCTTCCTTGTGCTCAGCCAGGCTCATCGGCCCAGGGGCACCTGCAAAATGGCACACATAGTCAGGAGAGCAGACCTCATCCCAAACATCGTGATTCCTCTTATCTGTTTCTTTAATCCAGCGTTTTATTAATTCCTTGTTTTGAGCTTCTATTTCTTTTATCGCTTTCATTTTTCCTTCCTTTCTTGAGGAGAATCTATTAATCGGATTAATAGAAAACTGCCTTGGCAGTATATCAGTTTAAATACTAGTTATTCCAGGTCAAATTTTTCAAGTTAAGTAAAAAGAGGTCAGGATAGTTGCCTTCTTACTATGAATACAAGAAGGGGGGGAATTGTTATCCATTGGATCAGAGGGACAATGCCGACATCAATATAAGGGATGACTGGCATTAAGTCAGAATAAGCCCATAGCTTATTCAAGGATACATTCTTTATCTCACTGAATATTGTGTAGCTTACTCCAAAAGCAACAAACAGCAGCAATTTCTTCTTCGTTGGATTAAGGAACCAATTTCTGCTTCTTGCAATAAGCGCAACGAACCAAAAACCTGCCAGGCTAATCATCACATCGCCCAACGTACAGTGGATCCTATACCATATGATAGTATTGATCTCAGTGCTTATATCGATGAAAAAAGGAGTCTGGAGCACTTCCCAGACAAAATTCAGCAGAAAGGCGAAGAAAGCGATGTTCAATTCAGGGAGAGAAGCCACTCTTTTTACTATGTTAATTTTCATGTCCTCAAAATCTATCTTAATATAATAAAAAAAAAGAAAAAGTTTGACAAATAATTAATTTATTAATTGACAAATTCTATAGTATCTATATATTATTTATAGTGTACCCTGGTATAGTATTAGCAATGTAAATTTGAAGGAGTGAAATCGTGAGGAGTAAACGGTCAAAATCAAGATTTTTTAGTTTTGTTACCATTGGAATTCTTTTTTTATTGGGCCCAGTAATGATTTATGCTGAGCCAGGTCAGAGGGCTTCCTCTTCAGGCTTGAATAGCATAAACTTTTCTCTTAGAGGAGGGTATGCTCATTCTGAGAGCCGGAAAGGAATGGTAGATGTAAAGGCAGAGATCCAATTTAGTTTTTCTTCAAATATCAGAGCTGGTTTTGGTATCGGTTATTTGAGTGACTCAGATAACATGCACATGGGCGGAAATATAGGGCTTATGCCAGGAGGCATGATGGGCGGCATGATGGGCGGCCAAACTGGCGGTTTTTCTGGCGGTAGTCATAGTTTTAGAGTCATCCCTCTCACTTTGAGCTTATACTATGTTCTCCCCATAAATCCTAAGCTGGATATTTTTATGGTCGGAGGAG
>WVZK01000014.1:5395-6011 GCA_011772475.1 Candidatus Aminicenantota bacterium
CTCATGCCGGCTTTGGATTTGACCTTGAAATTGCTGACAGAATTAAGATCGTGGCAGAAGGCATTTACCGTTTCATCAATCTAAAGGGATTTACAAGCGAATTACATCCAGGCTTTAGAGAAGCTATAGTAGGCGTAGGACACGAGGAAGGATTCTGGCATTATGATCATGATCAAGGAGATTATCATTTCCATGGATCTCAAGAAGATCTGGCACAAATAATGATGGATTGTCCTCCTTACAGCATCAGCCTTAATGGATTAAGTTTTCGGGCAGGAATCAAGTTCAAGTTTTAGCTCTAAATTATATTTTTAAGAGCGGAATTATAATCTCTGACAAGTAACATATGTTATTGTTCAAATCCTTAGGTTCAAGATGAGGAAAATAGAGAGCTAATATATAACGGGCATTAGATAAATATAAAAAAATAAACCAGAGGTTTCTCTTAGATGCAAGAGAATAATTAAAAAAGTGCTTGACATACCATAGGGGGGTATACTATATTATATATAGAGAATGAGATGAAAAACAATAAAAGGAATAAAAAATTTAAAAATATGGAGATTATACGATGATGTTCGGTAGTCAAGGATTCATGGGAGTATTTATGTGGGTT
>WVZK01000139.1 GCA_011772475.1 Candidatus Aminicenantota bacterium
TTTGTTGCTAAGAAAATAGCTGCGCCCCAAAGTATTCCGGCTGTCAAGCCAAAAGCTTTCTTATCGAGTTTCATTTATACCCTCCTTTTATTAGCCCTTAATTAAATTTGCGGCAGTCATTATAATCTTTTTTTCCTGGCTTGGCAAATCTATATTATTGCCGCTAATATAACTTATGTGAGAATATAGCCAAAAGCTTTCCGCATTTCAACTATTCACTGTATTTTTTTTATTAGCATTTAATCTATATCATTGAATCTTATTATTTTAAGTTGAGCTTGATAAATCAAGTCCCTACAGAATATAAATCAAATCCTTACAACTTTCCTTGAGATATTTTTATGAGTTTTTCTTTTACCAAGCAGTTTCTTTTAACCGGTTTATCGTTTTTGATGGCTATGTAGAGAGCCTTGTATGAGCCAACGATTACGCTCAATTTCTTGGCCCGGGTGAGTGCGGTGTAAAATAAATTTCTCTGAAGCATGATGTAATGCTGGGTCAGAAGGGGCATGACCACTGTCTGATATTCGCTGCCCTGTGATTTATGGACTGAGACCGCATAAGCAAGAGTAAGGTCATCCATTTCCTCTCTTTCGTAAACGACCGTTCTTCCGTAAAAATCCACAAAGACTCTGTAACGCAGCTTATCAATATGAGACACCACTCCGATATCGCCGTTAAAGACCTCTTTCTCATAATTATTCCTGACCTGNNTGCATCTCTGAATTAAGATTATCAACTCCCACAAGACCTCTGTACATGGGGCTTATAACCTGAATCTCGGGCGAAAGCGGGTGCAGATCAAACCTTTTGGGGATACGCCAACCGCAAAGACTCATTATTGTACTGAAAACTTTTTGCTCATTCTCCTGACGAATGAAATAAAAATCAGCTTCCTTTTCGCCCCGGGGAGGATAGACCAGCGATTGGCCACGATTTACTCGATGAGCGTTAACGACAATGAGGCTGTCTTTTTCTTGACGAAAAATTTCATCAAGCCTCACAACATCCACTTTCTGCGATTCGATAATATCCTGAAGCAGATTCCCCGGCCCTA
>WVZK01000143.1:0-56360 GCA_011772475.1 Candidatus Aminicenantota bacterium
TACCTGACCATGACTAATTTCATCGGCAAATTTCGACTATTGATTCTCTTCAGGCAAAATTCAAAGGCCTTCTTTTCTTTTTTCCTAAGCCATTTGTGTCTTTTCTCGTCTTCTTCGGTGGCTTTTCGTATAACCTTAACAGCATCCTGGGCGGATTTATTGTGAGTGCATACCTCGCTCGAAGTATCTACAACAACCACCAAATCTCCTCCTAACTCGGATTCAACAATACAGTAATCACCTCTCTTCAGTTCTTCATCTCCTTTTTTGGCCCGAAAGACTTTACCCGAAAGCTCAGAAAGTACACAGATGATCTCAGACATATTCCCATTCCTTAAAGTACGAGAAAAATGAACTAACAAGCAGATTCACATTAAGATTCTTTTCTAAACCATAAATCGCATAATCTATCTTTGTCAGGCAATCCATCAACCCCTCGAGGCTCATTAGTGTTTCTGCTTTCCTGATTTCTTCCTCATAGTCAGGATTCATCAGGAGGCGGCTGTCCCCTTTTTCTTTGATCAGGATTGAATCCCTACAAAAGGATGAGAGCATCTCTAAGGTCTGCTCCCAATCATCCCTGACGAGAGCTCTTTGAGAAGCAGCATAATTCCTCAAAAAGAGAGCAACTTTTCCCTTGTTCAGAAGAGAAAGGAAAAGCTTCCAAGCTTTCGTTCTTCTATCCTGAACCTCTTCCCATTCCAAACTTAAGGCCTTTTTAAGATTCCCATGAACTAGGAGAGAGATAATCCTAGCTTTTTTCTCTTCGTATCCCCTATCCACTAGAATTTTTCCTATGTCCTCTTTGGAGATAGGGGAAAAATTTAATACCTGACAACGAGATTTTATGGTAGAAATGATCAGAAAAGGATTATCAGCAACAAGGATAATATAAGAAAAAAGAGGGGGCTCTTCCAGTATTTTCAAAAGAGAATTTGCTGCTTCTTCCTTCATTTTATCAGCTTCAACAACAACAAAGACTCTCTTCTCTCCCATCATAGGCTTCAGATAAGCGATTTTTCTCAATATCCTCATCTGTTCAATCTTAATCACGTCTTTTTCAGGAGAAATCTCGATAACATCGGGAAAATTTCCCGCATTAATTGCCCGACATGATGGACAAACCTCACAGGCATCGTCTTTTTTTCTCTCGCAGTTCATCGCCTTAGCCAAGACCAAAGCCATATCCCTCTTGCCGACTCCCTTCGGCCCACAGAAAAGCATAGAATTGGGAACTTTGTTTTTCTGCAGAGCTTTCCTTAAGGTCTTTTTCACGCGGCTATTGCCTAATATATCTTTAAATGCCATTTTTCATTCGAAAATTGGTTTTCCTTCGGTAAAGATCCTCTTTAGGAACCTGCCAGTATGAGAATTTTCTGCTTTCGCTACTTTTTCTGGGATACCCTTAGCCACTATCCAGCCTCCTTTTTCACCTCCTTCAGGGCCTAGATCTATAATATAATCACAATACTTGATAACATCAAGATTATGCTCGATGATTACTACTGTATTGCCCAATTCTACCAATTCTGAAAGAACTTCGAGAAGCTTGCGGACATCGTCGAAATGGAGACCTGTGGTAGGTTCATCCAGTAGATACAGAGTATTCCCTGTGTCTTTCCGGCTCAGCTCCTTGGTCAGCTTTATCCTCTGAGCTTCACCTCCCGAGAGAGTGGGAGCTGGCTGACCCAATCTGATGTAACCTAAGCCTACTTTATTCAACGTTCCCAGCTTCCTCTTCAGAATCGGAACAGCCTTCAAATATTCGTAGGCTTCATCAACGGTCATATCTAAATAATCCGCAATATTTTTCCCCTTGTACTGGACAGAAAGAGTCTCCGTATTGTAACGCCTTCCTCCGCAGCGGTCACAGGTTACAAAGACATCTGGTAAAAAATGCATCTCGATTTTTCTTACTCCTGCTCCTCGACATTCCTCGCATCGCCCTCCTGGGAGATTAAAACTGAAGCGGCTTGCCGAATACCCTCTCATTCTTGACTCCGGAACACGAGAAAAAAGATGCCTCAGGGGAGTGAAGAGTCCGGTATAGGTGGCAGGGTTTGACCGAGGCGTCCGACCGATGGCTTTCTGATCGACTGAGACGACTTTGTTAATTGGATCAATTCCCGAAATAGCTTTGTGTTTTCCAGGCCTTTGTTTAGCTCTGTAGAATATGTTCAAGAGTTTTTTAAAGAGGATATCGTAGACAAGAGTGCTCTTCCCTGAACCCGAAACTCCGGTGACTCCTGTCATGACTGAGGTCGGAATCCGAACATCTATATTTTTTAAATTGTGCTCTGCCGCCTTTGAAATCATAAGCCATCCCTTTGGTTTTCTCCTCTTTACAGGAACAAGGATACTTCTTTCCCCTCTAAGATACTGCGAGGTCAGAGAAACTGGAGAGGAAAGGATGAGATCTAAATCACCTTCGATTACTTTAAACCCTCCTCCTTCCCCTGCCCCTGGGCCTAAATCCAGGATGAAATCAGCTGAGCGAATCGTCTGCTCATCATGTTCAACAACAATTATGGAGTTCCCTTGATCTCTAATTTCCCTTAACAGAGAAATCAAACGGCGGTTATCTCTTTGATGAAGGCCGATGGTAGGCTCATCCAGGACATAGAGTATGCCCCTCAGGCGAGCTCCGACCTGCGCAGCAAGACGAAGGCGCCGGGCTTCGCCTCCCGAGAGAGAGGCGGTCGTTCGAGATAACTGTATGTATGGCATTCCAAGTTCAATCATTATTTCAAGGCGTGAAAGAATCTCCTTTCTTATTCTTGAAGCGATCAACTCTTCAGAAGAGGAGAACTTGATATCACGAAATTCATCGATAAGCTTACTTACGGGCAGGGAAGTCAGCTCATAAATATTCCTTTCTCCTACTTTCACAGCCAGGCTTTCCTTCTTCAGCCGGCCCCCTTCACATGCTGGGCAGACTTCATTTGTAAGCTCCACTTCACCCCTCATGTCTAAGACGGTTTCAAAGCCAAGGCCATGACAGCGGGGGCAGGCTCCGTAGGGGCTGTTGAAAGAAAAATTACGGGGCTCAAGCTCAGGAAGGCTGATCTCACAGGAAGGACATAACAAGTTTAAGGAGTAGTAAGTTTCTCTTCCTTTTTTTCTTATCAACAAGAGGTCCCCGCCAGCAATCTCAAGAGCCTTGTCCACCGCTTCCTTTAATCTCTTTTCTGACTCGGAAGAAACATTTATTTCGTCTATCAAGATATCAATGCTGTGCTTTTTTGTCTTCTCCAGTAAAATCTCCTCCTCAAGTTCCCTGAACTTGCCATCCACTCTAAGACGAAGAAAGCCTTTTTTCCTCAGCTTCTCGAAAAGACGCTGGTATTCCCCTTTGCGTCCTTTTACCACTGGAGAAAGAATCTTAACTTTCTCGCCTGAGGAAGAATCAGAGATTCTCTTCAAGATTTGCTGAGGAGTTTGAGCTCTGACCTTTCTTCCGCAGCGAGGACAATGGGGGGATCCCACTCTAGCAAAAAGAAGCCTCAAGAAATCATAGATCTCTGTGACCGTCCCCACCGTAGACCGAGGATTGGAGGAGATTGTCCTCTGGTCGATTGAAATGGAAGGAGAAACTCCTTCAATAGACTCCATTTCCGGCTTTTCCATCTGCTCAATATACTGGCGAGCATAGGCTGAGAGGCATTCGATATAACGGCGCTGTCCTTCAGCGTAGAGGGTATCAAAAGCAAGCGAGGACTTTCCAGAGCCGCTCGGCCCGGTAACGACAATCAATTTATTGCGCGGCAGGCTTACATCGATTTTCTTTAAATTATGCTGAGCAGCCTTCTTTACTCTAATCTCTTCTAACATGAGTTTTTATTTTAGCACAAACAGTTTCTGTTGACCGCTTCCTTGTAAAAATAATATTATAGGAATGGGTTTTCGGAGATCCCGGATAACTTAAGATGAGCACAGCGGATAACTTACTCAAGTCCCTGGAATCCTTAAAAGAAATTGGCATCAAGAACGACTCCATCCGGGCTATAAAGCATATCCCTGCCCAGGAAGGACAATACTGCGAGTATCCCCCCGAGGTCCATCCTGCTCTTGCCGAAGCCCTGAAAGAAAAAGGATTCTTAAAACTCTACACGCATCAGCATCTTTCATGGCGCCTGCTCAAGGAAGGAAAAAATATTGTTGTTGTCACTCCCACAGCCTCGGGAAAAACGCTTTGTTACAACCTACCAGTGCTTGAGGCAATCCTTGAAGATACTTCGAGTCGAGCAATCTACCTTTTTCCCACAAAAGCTCTTTCCCAGGACCAGAAGGCCGAGCTCAACGAGACAATCAAACATCTTGGGGAAGAAATAAGGATTTTCACTTATGACGGCGACACTCCCCAAGATGCACGAAAAGCCATAAGAGCTCGCGGACACATCATCCTGACCAATCCCGACATGCTTCACACGGGAATTCTACCTCATCACACAAAGTGGATTAAACTTTTCGAAAATTTGAAATACATAGTGATCGATGAGCTTCATAATTACCGGGGTATCTTTGGCAGTCATCTGGCGAATATCCTGAGGAGACTGAAGAGAATCGCTAAATTCTACGGCGCCCGGCCTCAATTTATCCTCTGCACGGCCACAATCGCTAATCCTCTGGAGATGGCAGAAAAAATGACAGAGGAGCCCGTCTCCCTTGTTGACAACAACGGCGCTCCGCGGGGAGAAAAATATTTCATTTTCTTCAACCCGCCGGTGGTCAATAAGTTCCTGGGGATTCGCCGTTCCTATGTCAATGAATCGCGGCGAGTCGCTTCTATCTTCATAAAGAGCGACCTTCAAACCATCGTTTTTGCCCAGAGTCGTCTTATAACCGAAGTCTTGGTGACCTATCTTAAAGAGGACATAGAAAAGAAAATCAAGAGCGAAGGACTTATTCGCGGCTATAGGGGAGGATATCTTCCCTTAAAGAGAAGAGAAATCGAAAAAGGTTTGAGGGAAGGAACAATAAAAGGAGTTATCTCGACTAATGCCTTAGAATTAGGGATTGATATCGGAAGCCTTGATATTGCCGTTCTTGCAGGCTACCCGGGCACCATTTCAAGTACCTGGCAGAGGGCAGGAAGAGCTGGCCGTAAAACAGGAAAATCAGCCGCTGTTTTAGTCGCTTCGAGCGCCCCCATAGACCAGTTCATCATCAACAACCCGGATTACTTCTTCTCAAAGAATCCAGAGAAAGCTTTGATTAATCCGGACAATCTCTCTATTCTTGTCAGTCATATCGAATGTGCGACTTTTGAGCTTCCTTTTGCCGAAAAAGAGAAATTCGGCAGTGTTGAGATAGAAGAAATCCTTAAATTTCTGGAAGAAGAGAAACTCGTTCATCATTCAAAAGACAAATGGTTCTGGACGTCTGATGCTTATCCAGCCGATGGCGTCAGCTTAAGGAGCATAAGTTCCGATAATTTCGTGGTCGTAGATATGAGTAAAAAAGCAAAAGCCATCGCTGAAGTGGACTTTTCTTCGGCGCTCACAACGCTCCATCCAAAGGCCATCTATATGTGTGAAGGAGATCAATACTTTGTGGATAAGCTCGATTATGACCAGAGAAAAGCTTATGTCAAAAAAACCGACGTCGATTATTTCACAGATGCCATTGACTACACCAAAATCAAAATCCTTGACGTTTTTAACAAAAAAAGCTTGGAAAAATGCTCTATCTCCCACGGGGAAGTGCATGTTGCTACACAGGTCGTAGGATTTAAAAAAATAAAATTCTACACATCGGAAAATGTGGGAGCTGGAGATTTAAGCCTTCCTCAAAACGAAATGCACACGACAGCCTATTGGTTGACCATACCTTCTGAAATCTTCCATTCTCTCTCCTTTTCCACAGAGCAAAAGATAAACGGTCTTTTCGGCTTGGCTTACCTTCTCCATCATGTCTCGCCTTTGTTTATGATGTGTGACCTCCACGATGTCGGCGTGTCCATCGGCGACAATACCACAGGGAAGTCAGTCCCTCCGCGTAACATTCCCTCTAAAATAACCAGAGATGAGGAACGGCCTGACTTCACGGATATCGCCTTCGAGCCGAATATTTTCATCTTTGATTACTTTCCTGGAGGGATAGGCTTAAGCCCTTCTCTTTTCGAACTGGAAAAAGAGCTCCTTAAACACTGCCAGAAAACGATCACAGCCTGCCCCTGTAAAGAAGGATGTCCTTCTTGCGTGGGGCCTACTAAAGAAAGCGGCAAGCAAGCCAAGCAAGTCGCACTGGAAATACTTAGAAGTATAGTTTAATAACCTATTAAGCGGGAGGAATCTAGAGGCAAAAAGCAAAACCTGACCTCGTTTAAGTAATCTAGTGCATGAGGACAAGTAGCGTTTTTCATTTGCCTGTAAATGCAAAAAAACAAGACCTGACCCCACTTTTGATGAACTTTTCTTGACAATTCTTTTTTATTGAGAATAATTAAGGAGAAAAAACAGTGTAAGGAAAAGCAAAAATGCCAAAAAATAGAGAAAACCCTCAAGATCAAACCCCTGTGATTGAAGAGGTTGAAAAGCAACTAGAGAAAATTTTCAGCAAGAAAAAACAGGAAATAGAAACGGAGCTTGAAGGAAAGATTCAAAAGGAGAAAGAAGAAGCGGAAAAGAAAATGGCTCAGATTGAAAAGGAGCTTGAGGAAGAAAAAGAGGCTTTGGTAAATTACAAAACTGCGCTTGCTGAATTTGAAAATAGTAAGGCAGAAACTAAGAATCAGATAAAAGAACATATTGAAAAGGCGGTTCAATCATTGGCACAAATTGATACTCTGACCGCCCAAACACTCGAGGAGCTAAAAATTGTTACTGAGCTGAACCAGAAGCTTGGGGAATTCCATCGTGCAGCTGAAGAAAAAACTGCAAGTTTGAAAAAGGACCTTGAAGAAAAATTCGGAATCGTGACAGAAGGCCTGGAGACAAAAGAACTTGAACACGTTGATTTGAAGCAAGAGCTGACAAGACTGAGGAAGATTAAAGAACTGTTAGGTCCGGAAGAGAAACCTGCGCCTGAAACTAAAATACCAACAGAAGAAAGAAAAGCAGAAGAGGAAAATGATGAATCAGAAGCGAATAAAGAAGATGAATTTAATGTCGAAAAACCAGAGAAAAATGAAGCTACGGAATCCACTCTATCTGAGGAGAACGAGGCAAAAGACAGAGAGCCGTCGCATGAAGATGAAATGGAAAAGAGAATCTTAAAAGGTGAAACAGATTTTGAAGAGGCATTCGAAACTCTTGCCAAGTTCCGGAAATCTGAAAGAGCTAAGAATGACGGTGAAGTGAGTTATTTTCAGAATAAGGACAAAATAATTCTGGACGGAGAGAGCTTGGTTTCAAACTTGAATAGAGACCTGGATGAGGCAAAAAAGCTCTTTAAAAAACTCACTCAGGCCGAATCTCCAAAAGACCAGTTTTTTTTAAAACAGGAGATCGCAAGGCATCAAAAGAGCCTCCGAAAAACCATATTAGGAAGTGTTCGATTGTGCGAAAAATCAACCTGCTCTTTGCCTCAATATACCTTAGATATTCTGAATATGGATGTTCTCAAAGATATTCTTGAAAAGGTGAGCATGGAGAACTGGAGCAACCAAGATGATTTCAATTCTTTTGATGAGTTAACAAAAAGAATTAAAGATGCGTATTATGAGCGGATTACTCCATGGGCTGCTTATTTAAAGTCTGTGATTGAAGAATTAGGGATAGAGTAGGTTAAGCTGTCTTAATTGGGCATAGATGATCTTCCTTCTAAATCTAAAGAAGAAAAATAATCTTCCAAAATAGTTTTATCCTCTGGGGAAAGATCCTTAAATTTCAATCCTGTATAATAGCGGAAAAAATTCTTTTCGACTTTTTCAGAATAGACAACATCCGCTTTAAACGGATAGGCTTTATCCTTCAAAATCAGCATCAAATCAAGAGTATGATCACGAGGAAGCTCTGATTCTGAAGAAACTTTTACTCCAACTAAACTTATGTTTATCGTCTGGGCCACGTTGCGAGCGCCATTTTCTTTGTATATAAGAATAGTTGAAGTATAGAATCTCTCGAATCTCCTTCTTTCCTGAAGAAGCTTTTTCTCGAAAGGTTTGATAACCTCTTCTTTTTCAATCTCGTCTGTTGGTTTTCCGTAATAGATACAAATCCTGTTTTTTAACTTGGTTGTCTCTTTCTTGCCCTGTGCCCTCAAAGCAGTAGACTCTTTGCCCTTTGCTTCTGCCAGGGCGATATCTGCTTCATTGGCCATCTTTTTTAAATCACTTTTGTTTATCATCTCCAGGGAATCGATCCTCTCCTTCGTGAAATAAGTTATGCCAAAGCTCATAGTCAGGTTTTTTCTGGGTTGATATTCCTGGAATTTAAAATAGTGGTTTTCGATATTTTTCCTTATCCTTTCTGTAAACAAGCCAGCTTCTTCCAGGTCCTTTAATCCTGTTAGAAAGAACAGGAATTCTTCTCCTCCATACCGGCAGAGAAAATCTTGGTCTCTAGTCGAAGACTTAAGGACCTCCGCCAACTCTCTAAGGAGTAGGTTTCCCGCCTCATGGCCGTTTCTGTCGTTATAGTTCTTAAACCAGTCGACATCACCCATCACCATAGCATATGACTCTTTTTCTTGGCGCCTTTTCCTCTGAGATTCTAACTTCTGGATAACATTATCAAAGAACGGGTCGGGACGCAGCAAACCTGTAAGAGCGTCATACTGAATCAGATTTAATTTTGTGATGGCCAAGGATATATGCTCGGATAGGGTACGCATAATTTGCTCGTCTTCTTTTGTGAAACCTTCCTGGCTCGATTCTTTAGGGTGAATTTTATCGTAGACTTCCAGCACTCCTATGACTTCGCGATCATGCATGATTGGGACGCACAGTATGTTCTTCAATGGTGGCTTAAATTGCTCCACGTATCTTTTGGACATACGAATGTCGTTTGATAGGTCAGTAATATTGATTTCCTGACGGTAGCGGGCGACAAAAGCTGCGAAATCCTGCGAATCTATCAAGACGATATGCTTTGAAATATCAGGATGAAGCAAGAAGGCATCATCCCATACTAACGGCTTGAGGAATTTTCCTATAGCCTCATCCTCATCCAGGATGTAAATTGAAATGCCGCTGGCACGGATAATGTCTTTTATCTCGTAGACAGTATCCAGCAGGCTTGTAACATCGTTGGCTATATAAATATTTTTTAAAATCTCTTCTATCTTCTGTTTTTCCTTTTTGAACCATATATGTTTTGCCTCTAACTCTAAACGCTTTTCTAACTCTTTAATAATACTCTCATTTACAAAATTCTTAATCTCTTTGATCTCAGAGTAAGCATCCTTTATCTCGATTTTTGTACTCTCAATATAATGTATAAGATTCTCCACTTCTATTTTGAGCAAGGAATGTTCGACTGCTTTTTTTAGAGCTCGCTGGAAAGCTTTCTCGTTGTGTTCTTCTAAAATTATGACATGATAGTCCACATAGCGGTTCAAGGGCCATTCACTGATTATTTCTTTAATTTTCTTTTCTTCTCTTCCCGTGATGATGATACTCGTTGGCTTTTCTAACAATCCTTTAAGGGAAGGGTAGCTGGCTAGAGAGCAGTCCACAACAAGCACGTTGAAATCGAAGGATTCAATAAGGGAGATTGCTCTCTCAAGGTTGGCAGAAGAATTAGTACTGCCAATTTTGCTGCATAGCTCTTCTAAGAGTTCTATTTCTTCGGAATTTTTATTTAGGATGAGGATGTTTCCGCTGGTCATAAGTCCTGTCAAGATGTTTTTTTATAGAATAACACTTTTTCTTTTATTTTGCTATCCAAACCCTGGATTTATTGAAATTTGTTTTTGATCAACCTTGACCAAGCAACAAATTCTCGCTTTTCCGTCTTTTTCTAGCGATAACCTCTACTTATATATCAAATAAAAAAGAGATAGTCAAACACAAAGTAACAGGGTTAAGCATCTATAGCGCGTTTATCTTTTCGAGCTGCTTTTCTTCTCCCATGATTACCAAAATATCGCTATCCTTTAGGACAAAATCCGCCCTAGGGATAAAAGTCGTTTTTTCTGGGATAAGTTCTTTGATAGCAATAACCTGAATACCGTACTTGTTTCTCAAATCAAGCTGCCTTAAATTCTTTCCGATAAATTTTTCTGGAGGTGCAATCTCCTGGATTCCAAAACCAGAAATAAGAGGAAGGTATTCAAGCACGTTGGGGCAGCATAACCTCAAGGCTGTCTTTATGGCCATATCCTTCTCTGGATAGATAACTTCTGTTGCCCCGACTGCTTCTAAAATTTTGGCATGATCCTCTGTCAGGGCTTTGGCCACTATACGTTTGACCTTCATCTCATTCAGGTAAAGAACAGTAAGTATAGAAGCTTCCATCTCCGGCCCTAGACTCACGATCACAACATCCATATCTTTGATTCCCAAAGCCTGAAGATTCTCCTTATCAGCGGCATCCATGCTTATAGCATGAGAGACAAAATCCTTAACTTCTTTAATCTTCTCCTTATCTTTATCTACTGCTAATACTTCATTCCCTTTCTCGCAAAGAGTTTTAGCAATGTTTGATCCAAAGCTTCCAAGCCCTATCACTGCAAATTTCATAACCGACGTCTCCTATTCCTGATTCTATCCTATCATAACAGTTTCTTCAACATACTCAAACTGCCCTAAGGCTTTCCGACGGCTGAAGGCATACAGCAAGGTTAAGGGTCCAATCCTCCCGATGTACATGGTAAGGATAATCACAATTTTACCAATGCTGTTCAGTTTCGGCGTTATGCCCAGAGAAAGCCCGACCGTGCTGAATGCAGAAAAAACTTCAAAAAGTGCTTCCTTCATGCTTGCCACTGGTTGGGTGAGCAGGATGATAAAGAAACTCAAGAAAATGATGCATATGGCCAAAGTAATGACAGTGAAGGCCTTCATGACTGATTCCAGCGGCAAAGTTCTGCGAAAAAGATTAACAGAATCCCTGGCCGTGATTTTAGATTTCAAGAATCCGAGTATCACTCCAATCGAGCTTGTCTTGACACCTCCACCTGTTGAACCCGAGGAGGCACCTATAAACATCAGCATAATTAAAAGCAGGATAGCAGCGAAACTTAAAGAATTCAGGTCCATGGTGTTGAATCCAGCTGTGCGCGGAGTTACAACTTGAAAAATGGAAGAAAAAATCTTTTCTTTCAAGCTAAACATTTTTAAAGAATTATTCCACTCGATCGCCATAAATAGAACGAAAGAAAAAACAATCAGAAACGAAGTCAAAGTAAGAACCAGTTTGGTATTAAGGGAAATTTTACTTTTCCGTCTTCTTAAAAAGCCAGAAAAGACTTGCTTCATTTCTTGAAGCACTAAAAATCCCATTCCGCCGAGTATTATCAGAAGAAAGAGCGTTATGTTTATCCATGCATCGCTCCTGTAGGAGAGGAAGCTGCTGCTAAAAAGAGAAAAGCCCGCATTACAAAAAGCCGAGATGGAATGAAAAACTGAATGAGAGAGAGCCTTTTGCCAGGGGAAGTCTTTCTGCCATCGAAGAAAAAGAGAGAGAGTTCCCACTACCTCAAGAGTCAAGGCATAAAAAAATATATTCTTGATGAGAGATTTAAAATCTTCAGGTGCCCCATGATGATATCCTTGCTGAATGATAATCCTGTCTTTTATGGAAATTTTTTTTCCAGCAACCAGAAGAACAAGGGTTGAAAAAGTCATAATCCCCAGTCCACCCAGTTGAAACAGGATTAGGATAACGGCCTGACCGAAGGGCGTGAAGTACGTGGCTGTATCCTGGACGATAAGGCCAGTCACACAAACTGCGGATGTAGCTGTAAAGAGAGCATCAATGAGAGAAATATTGCCTGATTTTGTACTGAGAGGAAGAAGAAGAAGGAAAGTCCCTGCAAGTATGGCAACGATAAAACTTACGGCCAGGAATTGAGCCGGCTGAAATCTCCTTTCTGCCTTTATAGGTTGCCTCCTTTTAAGCCCTCTTCTTTGTCTTGATACAGGTATCAAATCTATTATTAAATCACGATTTTGTCAATCAAGATCAATTGGGGTCAGACCTTTCAAACTTTACAATTAATTTCATAGAAGATTATTAAATAATAAAAGCCAAACAAACTATAAAAATTTTAAAGGTCTGACCCCAGATTGGAAAGCAAAACCTTGTCCAGATTGACTTTAACCCAGGCATATGCTAATTTTTGAAGAAGCGCCGATGAATTTTCTAAAACTTATTATAGAGGCAAATTTCGTAGTCCAACTGGTCATCCTCGTCCTTATTTTCTTTTCAGTCTTTTCATGGGCAGTTATTTTCTTCAAAAGGTCGACTTTGAAATCCGCTTTTTCCCAGTCAGAAAAATTTCTTAAAGTGTTTCGACAAAGCAATAATCTATCTGACATTAATAAAGCCTCCAGGAGATACCGAGGCAGCCCTTTGGCTTCGCTCTTTCAGTCTGGCTACAAGGAGCTAGCCTATCTAAGCAAATCCAATCCAGAACGGCCTCTTACCTTGGATAAGCTCGAAAGCTTGAATCGAGCTCTGGTAAAGGCATCAAACAGCGAGATCTCCAAACTTGAGAAAATGATGAGTTTCCTGGCTACAACAGGAAGTGTAACTCCGTTTATTGGCCTGTTCGGGACCGTGTGGGGAATCATGGTTGCCTTCCAGAGAATCGGGATAGTTAGATCTGCGGGTCTTGATATAGTCGCTCCAGGAATTGCCGAAGCGCTCATTGCCACGGCAGCAGGCCTCTTTGCTGCCATTCCTGCGGTTATTGCTTACAACCATTACCTTCACCGTATAAAAGACTTGATAACCGAAATGGAAGATTTTTCTCTCGAATTTTTAAGCATTGCCGAGAAGCTCTATGGCCCTTAAAACTCGTCCGCCCTTCAAAAGACGTCTCGGAACGTCTCTATCAGAGATAAATGTCACCCCTTTTGTTGACGTTATGCTCGTTCTCCTGGTTATATTTATGGTCACAGCTCCTATGATCCAATCAGGAATTAGCGTCAATCTTCCTCAAGCTGAAACAGAGTCAACTCCTGCAGAAGTAGGGCTAACCCTTACTATCACCAAGGATAAATACATTCACGTAGAAAATTCTGTCATCAATCAATATCTTCTGGAACAAAAACTGAAAGAATATTTCTACGGTAAAGAAAAGAAAATTGTGTTCATCCGCGCCGATGAGAGCCTTCCTTACGGTTTTATCATGCGCATTCTTGATATTTCGAAAAAAGCGGGTGTAGAGATAACCGGACTCATAACAAGACCCATAGAATCCGAGGAAAAATAAAAAATGATAGCGCTCGCCAGAAGCAATCCCGCATTTAAAAAGGCCGTTATCCTTTCTTCCATAGCTCATGTGGCATTTTTCCTGTTTATTCTCCTCTCTCCTCATTTGCAAAGAACCTCAAGAGGAGAGATGATTCATTACGTTGAGCTCATGTCTTTTCCCGGAGGAGGTGGTGGGGTCGGAGGCGCATCCGGAGAAGGCGGTGGAGGCGAAGAAAAAATTGCGGAAACGGCCTTACCCAAAAGAGATACTTTAAGAGATTTAACCACCCCTCAAAAGCTGCAGCAAGAGAAAGCGCCAGCCCTCAGACATCCGGTTGAAAAGCCCGAAAAGGAGACAACGGCAAAAAAAGAAAAAAAGGCTGCTATTCAAAAACAATCAACTGGTACCAGAGAGGCTGAAGCTGGCTCTGGCAAAGGAAAAGGCACTGGTTCAGGCTCGGGTGTAAGGCTCGGCGGCGGTTTAGGTGGTGGCCCGGATACTGGATCAGCCTATTCCTCTCAAATCGGCCTTTCCAACTTTCCCTTCACTTATTATCTTCAAATCATAATTGACAGAGTCTCAAGCAACTGGTTCACTTCTCTTGTTGACCCAGGAGTCACGGGCAGCTTCCAGTCAACTGTCCATTTTAGAATTTACAAAAACGGGCAAATATCAGAGCCAAAAATCGAGGAGTCAAGCGGAATAAGATCCCTGGATCTTTCCGCCCTTCGGGCCATACAATCATCAGCCCCATTCCCTCCCCTCCCAAGAGACTACGAGGATGAATATTTGGGGATATATTTGATATTTGAGCACTCAAAATGAAGATAAAACGGATTTTACCGTGGGGAATTCTTATCTTACTTGTAGTGTTAATACTCCACCCTCAGCAGGAAGTGGTTATAAGTATAAAAGAAGGGATGCCAGCCATCCCTCTGGCTCTCCCCGATTTCATAGTTCGTTCTTCTCTGCCTGAAACAATAACTGTTGCTCAAGAACTCCACCAGATCATCTCCGACGATTTAAAATACAGCCGAGTTTTTCAACTCTTACCCAAGAGCTACTACAGCTATATAAGGCCGTTGAATCCTGAAGAAATTTTTTTTAAGGACTGGGAATCCATCCAAGCCAATATCCTTTTTGTGGGTGAGCTCCCGGAAAGTGAGGGGAAAAAATTTCTGTTCGAGGGCAAAATATATGACGTAAAGGCAGGGCGATTTATTTTCGGGAAGCGGTATCAATCTGAAAAAACCCTTATCCGCTTGGTAGCTCATAAGATGGCGGATGAAATCATGAAAATCTATGGTGAAAGAGAAATATTCACCTCTAAGATCGTCTTTACCTCCAATAGAGACGGGAACGACGAGCTTTATATGATGGACTATGACGGCCACAACCAAACGCGACTAACCTTTAACAAAAAACAGGACTACATGCCAGCCTGGTCTGCTGATGGGAAAAAGATCGCATATACTTCGTACCGAAACAACATGGCAGGTCTGTACATTTTAGATCCTTTTGAAGGAGAGATAACTGAGGTGATCAGCAAAGGAACAAGTTTTGCTCCGGCCTTTTCTCCTGATGGAAAAAAATTAGCTTTCTGCTCTACTTTAGAGATGGGAAATCCAGAAATTTATGTAGCAACAAGCGAGGGCAAGAACATAAAAAGACTGACGTTTAACAAAGCAATTGACACTGCCCCTTCGTGGTCACCGACAAGCCGGGAAATTGCCTTCACTTCGGACCGAGGAGGGACTCCTCAAATTTATATCATGGATGCTGAGGGCTCAAACGTGAGGAGGATAAGCTTTGGGGGAAGCTATCATGATGCTCCCGCCTGGTCTCCCGCTGGAGACAGGGTTGCCTACGTTTCCCGTGTGGACCAGATATTTGACATATATGTCCTGAATCTTCGGACAGAACAAGTTATCAAACTCACGGAAAGCAATGCGCGGAACGAAACCCCTTCCTGGTCTCCTGACGGTAGGCATCTTGTTTTCTCCTCAAACCTTACTGGAAAAATACAGCTTTACGCCATTGATTACGACGGCTCCAACCTTCGCCGTCTCACTTCTGAAGGAGAAAGCAAGCTCCCTGATTGGTCACGATAGACTAGTTTGTGTGATTCGTTCCTTGAGCACAAAACATCGCATCCGGGATTGCATTTCTTTTTTTAGTTTGCATAGATGAAACCCATGGAATATCATGGTTATGTTGACATAAAATGGGTTTGCAGGTATAAAATTATAAGATAAGGATAAAGAAGCTCTTCTGAACTAATCGGGAGAGAAAAAAACATCAAAGGAGATTAAATGAAAAAAGTAATTATTTTTTCCGTGGCTTTCCTCATGGTTTTCGCAGCTCTTTACTCCTGCCGGGGTCGAGAAAGAGTAGAAGAAGTGACCCCACCGCCTCCACCGCCTCCTGAGGTTGAAGAGCAACCTGAGGTTGAAGAAGTAGAAGAGGTAGAAGAACCTGTTGTGGTGGAAGAGCCGGAGCCAACAGAGGAAGAAATTTTCATGAGCAAAACTCTCGAAGAAATCAACCTTGAAGCTCCACTGCAAATGATTCATTTCGACTTTGACAGATACTTTATACGTGACGACGCTAAACCTGTCCTTGAAGCAAACGCCGAATGGCTCAAGAAATACGATAGTGTAGTGATCCTTATTGAAGGCCATTGCGACGAAAGAGGGACCGAGGAGTACAACCTTGCTCTAGGTGAGAAAAGAGCTAAGAGCACTCTTGATTATCTCTCTTCTCTCGGTATTTCAGCTGATAGAATAAGAACAATTTCTTACGGGAAAAGCATGCCTCTGGATCCAGGACATAACGAAATCGCCTGGCAAAAGAACAGAAGAGCTAAGTTCTTGATGATCAAAAAATAATTATGTGCAAAAGGTTTATCGGGATATTTCTTATCCTGCTTTTAGCCCTCGCTTCCGCAGGAGCTGATAAGAAGAAAAAAGCCTATGAATTAATCTACGAAGATGTTCAGCTCCTCAGGCAACAATTCCTTCAACTTAAAGATAAAATAGAAAAAAATAGCGAGGACATAGATTTCATAAAGGAACAACTGGAGGAACTTCTGAAAATAGTGAAGCATCTCCAAACAGAGCAGGCAAGCTTTAAAGAAGATCAGAAAAAAATTCCTACACAGTATCAAATTGTTCTTGAAAAACTTGAGACGATGACTCTGCAGCTTATAAAATTTTCTGAGGGACTCACAGAAATAAAGATGGCTTCTGTTCCTTCCTCCGAACAGAAAGAGGATGATATGGAAGGTAAACAAGACGAGCCTCCAGCTCCGGAAAAAACAAAAGAAGGTAAAAAAGAGGAGGCACAACCTGGGAAACAGGCAGAAACAGAAAAAAAAGAGGACCAGACCGGAAAAAAACCAGAAGAACCACCCTCAGCTCATCTCTCTCCCAAAGAAGTCTATAACATGGCTTTTTCAGATTATCGAAAGGGAAATTTCGAGCTGGCAATTGACGGCTTCAAGATGTACATGGAACAATTTCCAGAAAGCCCTCTTGCTGACAATTCTCTATACTGGATCGGCGAATGCTACTTCAGTCAGAAAAAATACGCAGAAGCCATCGAACAATTTAACGAACTTCTCCTTAACTATCCGCGCGGAGATAAAGTTCCTGCAGCTTATTTGAAAAAGGGAATCAGCCTTATGGAACTGGGAAAAAAGGAAGAGTCTCTTATCGTTTTTAAGCTATTGATAAGCAAATATCCCCTTGAAGAAGAAACAAAAATAGCTCAGGAAAAAATCAGGGAGTTGTCATTGGAAAATGAGAGATATCAACAGCCTTAATAAGGTAACTCTAATCGGACGTCTCGGTGTAAAACCTGAATTGAGATACCTTCCCCAGACAGAAAGACCGGTCGCAAAATTTACCTTGGCTACCAATGAACGCTATTTCAATCCCAGCACAAACGAATCAGACGTTCGTACAGAATGGCACCGCATAGTGACCTGGGGCAAATTGGCTGAGTTCTGTGAAAAATACCTTAGCCCGGGGAAACAAATCTACTTGGAAGGAAAATTAAGAACTCGGAGCTGGCAAGACAGAGAGGGCAATAAAAGATATACCACCGAAATCGAAGCCCAAAACATCACTCTCCTTGGCAAGAGGGATGAACAGATTGAAGATCAAGCTTATGAAGAACCTCAACCACCATCTGATCTTTCTGAGGATAAAGCCGAAGCACCTGAAAAGGAAAAGGAAGAAGAAGACGAGGTTCCGTTTTAGTCTAATTAAGTTTAAAGAATTTACTCGTAATCCCTTTGCGTATGTTCGTCCTTCTGTCCGATTATCCGTAAACCGGATTGCCTGCAGGAGGATTCATGGCCTTAAACAAGAAAAGCGATATTGAGAACTTTAAAAAAGAAATTAAGGAAGACATTCGACCGTGGGGGAAATTCCGCTCCTTCCCCTATAAACAAGCCAGAAGCATCAAGATTATAACAGTAAATCCAGGAGAAACTCTCTCCCTCCAGTACCATCACCATCGGAGTGAATTCTGGGTAGTGCTGGATAAGGGCCTAGAGGTGACTGAAGGCAAAAAAGTATGGCAGCCTGAAGAAGGCGAAGAAATCTTTATCCCCAGGAAAAGTCCTCACCGTCTCCGCTGCCTTGGACCAAAGCAAGCTCGCGTGATGGAGATTTGGATAGGAGACTCTGATGAATCAGATATTATCCGCCTTGAGGATGACTATGGAAGAACGTAGAAAAAGGAGGATAATCAATTAATCATCTTTTAAGCTTCGAACTATCTGGGGAAGAATCTTTCCTGCCTCATCATTAATCACATAATCTGCCATAAGATCCATCGGAGTTTTCTGTTTATTGATGAGGGCTAATATGCCACCGTTTTGTTTTGCTATCCGCGGAATATCAGCTGCGGGATAAACAACCAAAGAACTTCCCACAGCCAGTAAAAATTCGCAGTTTTCAGCTTCCTCAAAAGCCAAGCGGAGGATTTCTGGATTTAAAGCCTCTCCAAAAAAAACAACAGCAGGCCTCAACTTCCCTTTACACTCTGGACAAAGCGGAGGGATCTTGACTTCTAGTATGGAGAAGACTTCATCCATGGAATATTCGTGGGAACAGTTCTGGCAATAGATAATCCTTGTTGTCCCGTGCAACTCAATGACGGAAGAAGACCCTGCTTCCTGATGAAGCCCGTCTATATTTTGCGTAATCACTGTTCTCAAGTATCCAGCTGCTTCCAACTCTGCAAGGGCTAAATGGGCCTTGTTGGGCTTAACCTTTTTGATCATCGGATATCGGACCTCTTTAAAGAAATTCCAGTAATAAGAAGGATCTTGATTAAAATAGGTTACGTTGGCATATATATTAGGATCATATTTGCTCCAGAGCCCGTCTTCTCCTCTGTAAGCTGGTATTCCACTTTCTGTTGATATCCCTGCACCAGTAAAGGCGACTATTTCTTTTGAATTTTTTATTCTTGAAGCCACAGCCTCTATGATGTCACTCATCACTTTTTTCTTGCTTTCCATTTTTTCCTGCAATCCCGATGATACTGTTCAATGATAACAGCAGCTTTCAAAAGATGCAAAATCTAAGAGTGGAAAAAAATTTACAGCTGCAAAAATCTTTTACACAAAATTCATTTATTACGCTAGTTAAGCGCATAGGGTACTACTTCTATAGGAATTATATTTGGCATGAATTTTGCATTATTAAAAGCAGGGAGATTAAGAATGCAAACAGTGCAAGATACAAACATGCAAAAACAAATAGATGAGGCCCTGAAAAAGGCGAAGTGTAAAAAAGTTCTCTATTTTTATGACGAAACCGGTCATAAGAAATTAGTAGGTGTGTTCGATAAGAAAAAGGCTTCTCAGATAAAAAAATACTTCCGGACTCGAAAATTAATTAACCGTCTAACAGAATATGAAGTATTGACGACCGAGCCAGACAGCGTTTTTAGCCGGACAGCGTAGAAAAGAAACAATCTATTTTGTAGCAAAAAGGGGACATGCTCCATCTTATTTACACAGGGACATTCTCCCCTATTTTTTTTGAGACAACATGGCGGGCTTGATGAATCAAGCCCCTACAATAAATAACAACGGAAAATTTTGCCTGTCCCCTTTTTATATCACCTGGCCCATCAGAAAAGCTTTTGGATGCTTTGCCAGTATATTCTCAATAACACACTCTTCAATTTCTTGAGCAGTCTTTAATGTCATCGCTTTTTGAATGACTTTTTTTACAGTTCTATATTCCACAGAGCGCAAGGCCTTTTTTATCCTGGGGATAAAGATCGGGTTCATGCTAAATTTCTTCAAGCCGAATCCAAGCAGGACAATAGCAGAAAGAGGATCTGCGGCCATCTCTCCACAAACAGTAATTTCTTTTCCCTCTCTTTGCGCAGTTTCAATGATAAACTTAATGAGCCTCAATATCGAAGGATGCATAGGCTTATACAGGTATGAAACAAACTCATTTGAGCGATCGACTGCCAGGTAATACTGGATTAAATCATTAGTCCCGATGCTTAAATAATCCACTTCTCGTACCAATAAATCTGTGATGGCCGCTGCAGCAGGCACTTCAATCATCACGCCAAGAGGAATTTTTTCATCGAATTTAATCCTCTTTGCTTTTAGCTCATCCTTGACCTCGCGGAAGAGAAGCTTGACCTCCTCTATCTCCTCAATTTCCGTTATCATCGGGATTAGAATCTTGACATTTTTTTGAATACTTGCTCTCAGTATGGCCCTGAGCTGAATCTTGAAGAGGTCTTTATCTCGAAGAGAAAATCTTATGGCTCTCAAACCTAGGGCAGGATTAGGCTCTTTCTCTATCTTTAACTGGGGCAGGTTTTTTTCTCCTCCCACATCGACGGTCCTGATGTAAACTGGATGAGGATAGGCCTCTTTAGCAATTCGAGAATAAACTGAAAAGTGATCTTCCTCACTAGGAAGAGATGTACTCTGAAGATAGATAAATTCAGACCTAAAAAGCCCGATACCTTCGGCTCCAAGAGAAAGAGCAAGGTTTACCTCTTCAGGAAGCTCGATATTGGCCAGAGGAGAAAACTTAACCTCATCCAAGGTCAAAGAGCTCAATTTTGCTGTCTTTTTGAGCTCGTTTCGGTAGTCATCATATTTTTGTTTCTTACTCAAAAATTCTTTTCTTATGGCAAGAGGAGGATTGACCAGGACCTCTCCATCTGTACCATCCACGATCAAAGTGTCTCCGTTTTTGACTTTCTGAGAAATATTGTGAAGACCTACCACTGCCGGGACATCCAATGAACGGGCAAGAATGGCTGTATGAGATGTCTGTCCACCCATATCGAGCGCAACAGCTAAAACATTTCCTTTGCTGAGTTTTAGAGCAGCCTCTGAAGGAAGGAGCTCGTGGGATACTAAGATCTTTTCTCTCGCTTCATCTTCTTTTTTCTTCTCTACAGATTCAAGATTCCTGTACACGCGCGCCAATACGTCTGTTATATCTGACTTTCGTTGCTTGAAGTAGTCATCATTAAGAGATTCAAAAAGCCTACCGTATTTATCATGAACTCGTGAAAGCGCCCATTCTGCTCGGCAATTCTCTTCCTTAATAATTCTCTCAAAGTCCGAGTGCAAGGACTTTCCTTCAAGGATAAGAAGGTGCGCTTCGAAAATGAATGAATATTCTTCTCCCATTTTCTGTTTTGTTTGGTCTTTTACTTGAGTTAATTGTTCCTTTGTTCTTTTGATGGCATTTTTCAGCCTCTTTAATTCTTCATCAACCTTATCAGGAGAAATGCTCTCTTTTCTTTCAGTGAAAACAACTCTTTCCGTGAGCATAACTTCGCCCAGAGCAATACCTGGGGAAACTCCGATTCCTCTCAGCCTAAAGTAATCCATAAAATACTACTCTCTCTCTTGAAATTTATTATTGATAAGGGCCACTAAGGCCTTAAGAGCTGTGGCTTCGTCCTTTCCTGACACTATTAAAGTGATTTGGGAGCCTTTGACTGCAGCTAAAGTAAGTATCCCCAAAATGCTCTTGCCGTCTACTTCGGCTCCGTCTTTTTCAATTCTAACTGAAGAACCGAAACGGTTTGCCAGATTGACAAATTTAACTGCGGCTCTGGCATGAAGCCCCAGTTTATTCTTCACCGTGACTTTCTTCTTGAGCATCCCCTCTGCAAATCTTAATGCTTGGAACTCAGAAGAGCACTGGCTAGATGGATATTCTTTTTCCCCTGCTCTACGACCTTTTTTACAACTTCCTTTAGATTATTGCTTCTCTGGAGGGAAACAAACTTGATAAGCATCGGGAGGTTGACGCCCGTAATAATCTCCACTTGATCATTCTTAAGAAAAGAGAAACTCAGGTTAGATGCTGTTCCCCCAAACATATCAGTAAAAATCACCACCCCATTTTTCTGGTCGACACTTTTCAGTGATTGGTTGATCTTTTTTTTCGATTCCTCAACATCATCATACCACCCGATAGAAATGGCCTCTATGTTCACGGCCTCACCGATTATAATCGTCAGGGCGTTTAAAATCTCCTCGGCTAATTTTCCGTGGGAAACGATAACTCCACCAATCATTTTCTTCTTCCGTTAGTCTGCTTAAGCAAGTTTTTTTTCATTTAATTTTTTTGCTCAAATTATTAACTAACACATTTTACCATTTACTCTTTCCAATCTTAAGTTTTTTTAAGCGATAAGTCGAGCAGCAATCTATGTCCGTTTTATTCATATCCTTTGTTGAAAAGACAGAATAACCATCAACAAAGTCACTTATCTAAATAAATCGCGATGGTAGATTCTTACTTTATAATTTTTATTCCTAAGGTGATCCCTTAGCTCTTCAGACAATAACACAGACCTGTGCTTTCCCCCTGTACACCCCATAGAAATTATCAAGTTGCTTTTTCCTTCCTTAATGAATCTGGGTATCAAGAAATCGACAAACCTGTACAACCTGGAAAGAAAGTTTTTTGTCTCCTCTTCTTTGAGTACGAACTTCCTTACCTTAGGGCTCTTTCCTGTCTTGTTTCTCAACTCATCAATATAAAAAGGATTGGGCAAAAACCTTGTATCAAAAACCAAATCCGAATCCAGAGGAATGCCATATTTGTAGCCAAAACTGACGACCATTATCTGCATCTTCCTTTCTTTTTTCTTCAAAAACCTTCTCGTAAGATATTCTTTTATCTGAGAAAGATTGGTCGCTGTGGTATCAATGACTTCATCAGCCATGCTCTTTATTTCAGCCAATCTCTTCCTCTCCAGCTTAACGCTCTCCACCACAGATCTCTTCCTGGCTAGAGGATGGGGCCGCCTGCTCTCGCTGAATCTTTTGACCAGGGTCTCGTCTGAAGCCTCAAGAAAGATCAAGCAGGGGGATATTCTCTTTCTAATAGCCTTCAGAACCTCTGGAAATTTTTTGGAAAATCCGGTTTCTCTGATATCCACAACAAGAGCGACTTTTTCTATTTCGACTTCTTTCCTTGTCCAGAGCTCAACTAGATTGGGGATAAGCTTGGAGGGCAAATTGTCTATACAGTAGTACCCAAGGTCCTCGAGAAACCGACTGACTACAGTCTTTCCTGATCCTGATAATCCTGTGATAATAAGGAATCTATCGTCCTTCACATTTCTCCTCTTATCGCTTTAGCGAACGGAGAGGGCACGATTGAGCTTTTGGACTATGTCCTGGGGTGCATGGTAACCCTTTTCTTTTAGCACGTGGACCTGACATGCAACCTCTATCAAGGTTGCTATGTTCCTGCCAGGAGCAACAGGGATATTTATCTGAGGAATCTTCACACCTAAAATTTTATAAGCTTTAGGAGTTTTCAGGCCAAGGCGGTCGTCCTCTTTTATTCGCTCCCTTTTTTCCAACTTGATTACTAAGTCAATAGCTGACTGCTTCAAGACAGCTTTGGGGCCAAAAATCTCTTTAATATTGATTATTCCTAGACCTCTTATTTCCATAAAATTTCGAGAGATTGGGGGAGCCGTTCCTGCTAACCTGCCGTTATTTTCTCTACTAATGTGCACCGCATCATCACAGACAAAACGATAACCTCTTGATATAAGTTCTAAGGCGCTTTCGCTTTTTCCAAGCCCGCTATCCCCGACAATAAGAACTCCCAGTCCAGAAATCTTAAGCAGCTCTCCAGAAATTATGACCTGATCAGGCGAGAGACGGGAAAAAAGGCTCTTCATTCTTTCTCGACACTTTTTTTGAGAGAGCGCGGAGCGAAAAACAATCAGTCCTTCCTCTTTCGCCGCGTCCTCGATTTCCTGAGAAAAGGATAGATTATCGGCAAGAATAACACACGGTGGGCTTTTCTGGAATCTTTTCCATAGATACTCCTTCTTCTTCTTGGAAGAAAGTTTTTCAAAATCTTGAGTTTCTTTTTTTCCCCAGACTTCTACGGATATACTGCCTTTTCGCCCAGCCTTTCCAGAAAAATCAATTTTTTTTGCTGCTGGTCTCAGCTTCAGTAAATCCTTTGCCCTCTCGTAAAAATCTTTGACATCGAGATTGTTATCCATTTAGTTTCTCTTCTTCTTCTGTTACAATATCCAAGACATCACCGGTATTTTTGGCATTAAGAATTTTCTTTACCAAAGAACTCGACTTCCGGACAAGGTGTGCAATGCTTGCTAAAATTTGAAGGTTCACGGTCGGATTATCTGGTGAAGACACAACCAGAAAAAAAACATGAGAAGGCTTCCCATCCAACGAACGAAAATCCACATTTTTCTTCGAAACTGCCAGCATGACTATTGGATTTCTTATGCCTTTCATCTTGCAGTGGGGGATGGCAACGCCTTCTCCAATAGCCGTGCTCCCAAGCTTCTCTCTTTGAATGAGCTTTTCGTACAGTTCCTTTTCCTTAGTAATTTTGTTTTTCTTTTTTAAAAATTTGACCATCTCTTTAAGAACATTTTCCACATTCTCGGACTGCAACTCAGGAATAATCATATCTTGCATCAATAAATTACGGAGTTTCAATCTTCTCTCTCTTATTAAAATTCATTCAGGCTCCACCAAGCCATAGTTCCCGTCTTTTCTTCGGTATAGTACAGCCCATTTCTCTGAGCCTAATTTTCGAAAAACAAACACTTCCTTTTTGGTTAGATCAAATTGAAGAAAAGCTTCCTCAAGAGACATGGGCTTCAGGGAATAATCCCGACTGCTAATAACTCTTCTTTGCTTCTCTTCAGGTTCGATAGGAAGAGAATATTCTTCTCTTTCTCTATTCTTTCTTCTTTTCCTCTCTCTTAATTTCTCTTTCTCCTTTTTGACTCTCTTCTCTATGTTGTCAAAAGCCAAGCCAAGGGAACTAAGCATATCATTCGTTTCTTCCACTGCGTTTAAAGTCACTCCTTTGGTTTTCACGTTGATCTCGACTTTATGTCTGTATTTTTCAACAGAGAGAATAAGATCAGCATCAATCTTATGCCCTAAAACTCTCGCAAAAGATTTAAGCCTTCTTTCACAATACCGTCTCATTTCAGGAGTTATACTTGTATGTCTAGCGGTGAAATTTAAACTCATTAAGCTTCCTCCATCTCGAACTTTCTTTTCCTTATGTGGGATGGTTGAATCCGCAGCTGCTTCCTGTACTTGGCTACAGTCCTACGAGCAACTTTTAAATTTTCCCTGGCCAGCACTTCTCCTATCTCAATATCACTTAACGGATTCCCTTTATCTTCACTACCTATAAGTTTTTTAATCCTCTCCTTGATTCTTAAGGAAGAAATTTCTTCGCCAAAATCTCCCGAGAGGGATTTATGAAAAAAGTATTTTAGCGAAAATACACCCCGAGGCGTCATGATGTACTTATTGGCCACCACTCTTCCCACAGTAGACTCATGAACACCAATCTCTTGGGCCAGCTCTATTAAAGTCAAAGGCTTAATATGCTCAATGCCCTTCTCGATGAATTCTTTTTGCTTCTCCACGATGTATTTCGCCACTTTATAAATCGTTTGATTCCTTTGGTCCAAGCTTCGCAAAAACCAAAATGCTTTTTTCATCTTATCCTTCAAGAACCTGTACGTGTCAGGATTATCTTTAGAAGCTTGGGCCAGAAGCTTTTTATAGTAGCTGCTTATTCTCAAGCGAGGCAAGCTTTCGTTATTTAACACGATATCAAGTTTATCATCTTCCTTGGTGACAATAATATCTGGAACAACATAAAACGTCCTCTCTTGACTGTATTTCCTTCCGGGCGTTGGATCCAGGCCTTTGATAATTTCCATATGAACCTTTACTGCCGAAAGAGGAATACCAAGCGCCTTTGCCAGATGAGAATAATCGGATTTTTCCAAAAGATGAAGATGGTCGTTGATGATAGTGCAGGCTACCTCGTCCTTGATCTGAAGGTATTCAATTTGAGCCAATAGTGCTTCTTTAAGGGTTAGGCTCCCTACGCCCACAGGATCAAATCCTTTAATCTTCTCTCTGATGTCATTTACCCTCTCCACGCGAGCCTTGCAAGTTTTTGCAATTTCTTCCTCAGTAGTCGTCAGGTAGCCATCTTCGTTTATGTTTCCTATAATATGCTGAGCAATTTCTTTATCCTTTTTATCAAAAAATGTCAGATTCGCCTGCCAATTGAGATGATCCCAAAGAGAAGAGCCTTTAGAAACAATGTTTTCCAAAGAAGGCACTTCCTTTTTCTCCAGGAAATAGGAACGAAATCTATCATCAAAATATTCTTGAAAGTAAGATTCAAATTCTGAGTCTTCGTCCTCTTTCTGGACCTCTTTTACTTCCTCTGACTCAGAGTCCTCTGGTTTCTCTTCTTGCTCCTTTCCTTTTTCTTCTCTTTCTTTCTCTCCTTCCTCGATCCCTTCCACTGTTGTTTTTTCTATCGTTTCTTCCTCAGACTCGAGCACGGGATTCTCGGAAAGCTCGGTGTCAATGATTTCGATAAGCTCTAAATTTGTTAAGGGGAGGAGTTTAATAGCCTGCTGAAGAGCAGGAGCAAGAATTAGTTTTTGAACTTGCTTCTGATCCAGCCTTTGCTTCAGTATCATGATTATGCTCGAATGGACCTTGATCTATAAAATCAAGAAAGATAAAAATCTTCTCCTAGATAACTTTTCTTCACTTCTTCAGAAAAAACCAATTCCTTGGGAGTCCCTTCCATTAAAATCTTTCCCTTATCAATGATATACGCTCTATCTGTGATTTTTAACGCTTCCCTTACACTGTGGTCTGTTAAAAGAATTCCTATTCTTTTATTTTTAAGGCCAAGGATGATTTCTTGTAAGTCCTGGATGGCCAAAGGATCGATGCCAGTAAAGGGTTCGTCCAGAAGGATAAATTCAGGAATTGTGATTAGGGCTCTAGCAATCTCAAGCCTTCTTCTTTCTCCCCCCGATAATGTATATGCTCTTGCTTTTTGAAGCTTATCAAGCCCAAACTCTTTAAGGACGCCGTCGAGATCGCTGTTTCCCTTTGATTGGACATTCCGCTTCGTCTCCATTATAGACAGAAGATTGTCCTCGACACTCAGCTTCCTGAAAGCTGATGCTTCCTGCGGGAGAAGACATAATCCTTTTCTTGCCCTGGCATACATAGGCAGCTCTGTAATATCTTCTTCATCCAGGTAAATTCGCCCCGAATCCTTAGGAATGAGACCGAGTATTAGAGAAAAGGTCGTCGTTTTTCCTGCTCCATTAGGCCCCAAAAGACCAACGATTTCTCCTTTTCTAACACTAAGAGAAACTTTATCGACGACTTTTTTCTTATGATAGCTTTTTTCCAGCTTTATGGCTTCTAAAGAGTGTTTCATTTCTCACGTTTTATTACTGTTGCCGACCTTTCTCTAGCTTTATTTTCAACAAGGATTCTATCATCGGCCAGGTAAAAAGTCAATTTGTCGCCCCTGGTTATCCCCCTTTCTTTGTCTATCAAGACTGGGTTTCCCAAAAGGACTACAGATTCCTTATCCGGGTCGTATATCGCTTCCTCTCCCCTTCCTTCTCCAAGACTTTGAACAATGACAACGTCCCCGCGGGCAACTATCTTCTCCACGTCTCCTTCTTCCTCGCTCAGATAGACTGAAACGGATTGAGCTCTAAGGTCAATGTCCTTAACCTTTAAGGAACTTCTTTCTTCGTAGAAAATAAGATTCTGCTCAGGATGATATGTCATTTTATCTGAGGATATTTCCACTCTTTCCTCTTTTTCTTCATCCTTTGGCCTATGAGGAAAGATGGATTTCACCTCTCCTTTGGAAAGAATTTTTCCCGTCTCTTCATAAAGCACGATTTCATCGGCAAGCAATATTCTCTTCTCCTGCCATGCTTTTATATCGCCGTTAAAAAGAAAACGCTTTTCTTGGTCGAAATATCTCATCTCTTTGGCATTTACGAGAACAGGGGATTCTTCAGAAAAGAGGCCGACACGTTTCTTTTCTCCTTTTTTTTGATTCAGAACGACCTTGACTCCCCTTCTTACTTCTAAGTTATTGTTATCAAGGGAAATGGATATCTCCTCGGCAAAAACCTCGCTGTCGGAAGAAGCTACGCGTGCTTCATACGGACCTTTTCCCTTAGCCCGGAGAACATCTGTTTTGTCCTTCATTATTAGGGAATCTCCCTCGATAAACCTTTTCTCTTCTGAGCTCTCTTCTTGATCAACCATCCTCGCCCTTTCTAATGCCTCAAATTCCCTGAGCTCTCCTTCTCGATCAAACAAAAATTTTACATGCTCTGCCAATATATGGGTAAAGGCCCCTGAGGAGGAGGCAAACTTAATTGAGCAATTCCCGCTCGCCTCTAAGGCCTGAACCTTCTGCAGGAAGGGGAAGGCTCTAATTTCTATCTCTTCTGCTTCCACCTCGCGCATTGTGCTTTGAGAGAAAGGAGATGAGCGGCTCGATGAAGAAATATCTTCCTTCTCCTCTTCTCTAATGAATGCTTTGGCATTGCCCTTCAGAACCAGAGTCCTGAGATTTTCTTCATCTTCTGACAACTTAAACTCTAAATTCGAAGCTGCGGCACGGCTCTCTCCATGAAAAAGACGCACTCCTCCATCCATCAAGCCTTGTCTTCTTTTTCGGCTGTATACCAACCTTTTCCCTTGGGCAATAAGGGGGAAGGAAGTCTCAAGATTAGGCCTTAGGCGGAGATGGACGTTCTCTTGGAGGAGTAACTTCTCTTCACCCATCAAATAGTCCAACTTCTGGGCAGTCCCGCTTAAGCCCTCTGATGAAAAATTGACACCTTTGGCCGTGCTGAAAAGTTCCTTTTTATTGTCATAATTCAACGAAACGGATTCAATCACCAAATCCTCATATTTAACTTTTCCATTGCCGCTTAGCGCAAAATGATTCCAGTCTTTGTCATAGACAACCTCATTGCCGTAGATGAAAACATCCTTGCCTTCTCTTTTTTTCAGAAAAACAATCTCTACATTCCCCTCTGCGTGATAATTCTTATCCTCACCAACGTAATGCTTATCTGCCATGAACCGAACACTTTCCTCTCCTCCTTTGATTTCGAAATGGACAATCTTATCCTTCTTCTCTATTTTCTGCAGGGTAAGATCATCCGCTTTCACGGGGACCTGAGGCTTTCTAATCGAGCGAGTAATAAAATACCTCACTATTACTGCCAGGAGTATTACGAGCAGGATTATTATCCCAACTCTCATGATCTTCGGGATATTCATGTTTTTTCCTACTAACCTTCGCCTACGACTTTATGTCTTCAAGAGCAAGACTTAACTTTTCTTCCCCCATGTATTCGGAAAATTGAAAAGAATAAGTCAAATCGATTTTATCGCCTTTCTGGAGGCTCTGGGCCCATTCGCCTCTTTCCCACCCAAGAGCCTCAAAAATCCTTCCTTTCTGCTTTAATATTAGCTTGGCGTGCTTTCCCTGAATTTTGAGAGGTTCCCTGACGACTTCTGCTTTTTCCGTCATAAAAATCGGTTTGGGATTTCCAACTCCAAATGGAGAAAGAAGATAAAAATTCTCGATTAACCTAGGGCTTATATCAGAAAAGTCTATCTTCGAATCTATGTATATTTTTCTTTTTAAGTGGTCATCAGTTATTCTTGAGCCGACATAGGCATTTGCCGTCTTTTTAAAAAGCTCCAGATTTTCATGAGCAAGCACACAACCGACGGCCATTGAATGTCCCCCGTAATTCAAGAACAGCTCTTTGCATTCATCCAAACATGCGATAAGAGGAAACTCATTTATGCTTCTTCCTGAGCCATATGCCTTTCCATCTTCATAAACAAACATCAAAACTGGCCGATGAAAGTGATCTTTTAGCTTTGAGGCCACAATGCCGATCACTCCACGGTGCCATTCCTCGCAGCCCAATATCAGAAACTTGTATCGTTTATCAAGAGTTCTTTTTCTGATCCTCCTCAAGGCCTGCTCATAAATTTTCTCTTGTGTTTTCTGCCTCTTGGCATTCAGTTTATTAAGATGGCCTACGAGCTCAAGTGACTCTGGAATAGAATCTGTAAAGAATAGCTTAACAGCCAAATCAGTCATACCCATTCTTCCAGCAGCATTTATCCTCGGCCCGATCCTGTACCCGACATCTCCAGCGGAGACTTTTTTTCCACTCAAACCGCAGAACTCAATCAGGCTTGACAATCCAATGTTGACGACGTCTTCCAGCGCTTTTAGCCCGAACTTAACAAAAAGCCTGTTTTCACCTTTCAATTCTGCAACGTCAGCTATTGTCCCTATTGAAACCATCTTCATATAATGCGGAAGAGAAGAAGACATGCCCTCTCTTTCAAAAAGAGCCTGGATAAGCTTGAAGACCACCCCGATTCCGGCTAAACTCCTATCAGGATATCCTGATTCGTCAAGCACAGGATTGAGGATTGCCTTCGCTTGAGGAAGGATATCTCCCGGCAGATGATGGTCAGTTATGATGATATCAACTCCTTCCCCTTTAGCTCTTTTCGCGAATCGCGTCGCTTTTATCCCGCAATCCACACTGATCACTAAGCTAGCTTTTTTTTCAAGGACAATATCAATATGCTGCTCTTTAATCCCGTATCCTTCCTTCAATCTCTCAGGAATAAAGTAATCGACCTCTGCGCCCAGGGACTCCAGGGCCTTGGAGAGGATAACAACAGAAAGAATGCCGTCCACATCATAATCGCCAAAAATTAATATTTTCTCCTTCTGGAAAATCGCCTTGCTGATTCTTTCCACTGCCTCCTTCATGTCTCTCATTAAATAAGGATCATGAAGGCCATCCAAATTCCCAAACAGAAACTTGCCAGCAGCTTCTGGGTCGCACAAATTCCTGTTGACCAATATTTGAGCAATTTCTGAGGGAATATCAAGCTCAGCAGAGAGAGTTTTCGCTTCTTCCCGGTAAGGAGCCAACATCCAGATAGTTTCTACCATTGGCTCTTAAATTTAACATAAAAAAAGGGGACAGGCTACTTTTTTATCGGGGACAGGCGTTGCCATCGCGGAAAATGGCCGCGGAAAATGGGGCGGAAAATGGGGCCAGGCCCCATTTTTTGAGCCCATTTTATTCTTGTTTGTATGAATAAAAGCAAAAAACAAGACCTGACCCCTAATTGACTTTAAAAAACTCGAAAAATATAATAATCGTGCCGTGATCGGAAATTTAAAAGAAAAACTAGCCGAAACGCGAAATGCATTCAAACAAAGGTTCGAGGAACTTCTCCGGAGTGAAAAAGACAGAGAAGAAATTCTTGATAGACTTGCCGAATCCATGGTTCTGGCTGATGTAGGAATCCCTTCTACTGAAAGAATAATTCATTCTATAAGAGAAAAGAGCAAAAAAACCGATTCTTTCGGAACAATTAAAAAAATATTAGAGGAAGAGATTATAAATACTCTCTCTCAATTCCCCAACAACATCAACCTTGATCATTCTCATTCTGTCATCATGATGGTCGGAGTAAACGGCGGGGGAAAAACAACTTCCCTGGCCAAGCTAGCTTATCGCTTTACCAAGGAAGGAAAGAATGTGTTGATGGTGGCGGCTGATACATTCAGAGCAGCTGCCCAGGAACAGCTGGCATTATGGGGAAAAAAATTAAATATTCCTACCATCAAAGGTCAGTATGGAGCTGACCCTGCATCTGTAGTTTACGACTCCATTCAATCCCTAAAGGCCCGTTCCTCCGAGCTTCTCCTAGTGGATACTGCCGGAAGAATACATACCAACACCAACTTGATGAAGGAGTTGGAAAAGATTAAACGGATCATCTCAAGAGAAATAGAAGGAGCCCCCCATGAGATACTGCTCGTTCTGGATGCCAGTATAGGCCAAAACGCTCTGATTCAGGCCAAAGAATTTCTTAAGTTTTCGGGCTTAACTGGAATCTTCCTCACCAAGCTGGATGGCACGGCCAAAGGAGGAAGCGTTATCAGCATCGTGGACGAATTGAAGCTCCCGGTTAAATTCATCGGAATCGGGGAAAAAGAAAATGACATGCTATACTTCTCTCCCCAGGATTTTACAAGAGCCCTTCTTTCATGAAAAACCTTAAAGATATTTTCTACCTCCAGATGGCCTACGCTTTAGCTGAAAAAGCTAAAGGATGGGCAAGCCCAAATCCCTACGTGGGCGCAGTGATCGTACGCAAAGATGTGATTGTAGGCCATGGCTACCATGTAAAACCCGGCCAGCCCCACGCCGAAGCCCTGGCTCTCCAAAGAGCTGGCCCTCTTTCCCGAAACAGCACTGCTTACATCACTCTCGAACCTTGTGTTCACTGGGGAAAAACACCTCCTTGTGCCGAAGCAATACTTCAGGCCCGCTTGAAAAGAGTCTTTATCTCCGCTCTCGATCCAAATCCTCTGGTTTTTAAAAAAGGATTTAAAAAAATTAAGCAGGCAGGAATAGAAGTTTCTGTTGGTCTTCTCGAGGAGAAAAACCGGCAACTGAATGAAGTATACATAAAATACATCACAAAAAAAACTCCATTTGTCATCGCTAAAGCCGCCATAAGTGTCGACGGGAAAATAGCCACCAGAAGATTTTCGTCCCGATGGATCTCATCTCCGCAGACAAGAAAATACTTTCATCTATTAAGAGGAGAGTATGATGCTCACCTGGTTGGTATTAATACTCTTATCAAGGACGATCCTCTGCTTACTGTGCGCCATCCTAACTGGAGAGGAAAACAGATTGCGCGAGTTATCCTCGACTCCAATCTTCGCTTCCCCTTAACAGCCAAAATACTTTCCACTCTCTCCAAAGGGAGAATTCTTGTTTTTTCCCTTAATAAAGCCTCCCCAAGGAAAGCTGAAGCTCTGCGCAAAAAGGGAGTGGAGGTCATTTTTCTTTCTTCCACGACTCTAGACATAAAGAAAGTGCTATCCTGGTTGGGCAAGAACGAGATATCGAGCGTGCTGGTGGAAGGCGGCAGCCGAGTGCTGACGTCAATGCTCGAAGGCGGGCTTGTGGATAAGATTATTGTTTCCATTTCTCCCAAATTGATCGGGGGAAAGCATGCGCCATCTCTTCTCCAGGGAGAAGGGGCAGATTTCATAAAAAACGCTATACATTTGAAAAGAATAAACTCTTTTCAAATTGACGAAGACATCATCATGGAAGGATATCTCTAATGTTCACAGGAATCATTAATCATATAGGATTGTTCAAAGGATACCGACGAGGGAAACAAGAAATGGCCATCGAGGCTCCCTCTATCATTTCTAAAATAGAAATAGGCGAGAGCCTGGCGGTGAACGGGGTCTGCTTGAGCCTGATCAAGAAAGAGAATAAAGCCCTTTTCTTCAACCTTTCTCAGGAAACCATCCAAAAAACCAACCTGGGCTCTCTAAAGCAGGGTGAAATGCTCAATCTTGAACTGCCTCTTACCCTCTCTTCGCTCTTAAGCGGCCATCTCATCACAGGTCACGTCGACGCTCGCGGAAAGATCCTCCTTATTTCGCAGAAAAAACCAGGAAAAAGACTGAAAATCTCCTTCCCTCCAGAGCTTAGGCCGTATTTTATCCCTGAAGGTTCAGTAGCCTTGAACGGAGTAAGCTTGACAGTAGCCAGTTTAAGCCCTTCTTCGTTCGATGTTGAACTTATCCCCATCACGCTAGAAAACTCTAATCTAGGTAGGTTAAAAAGAGGAGATGCGGTCAACGTGGAGTGTGACATGATCGGAAAATACGTGTATAATTGGATAAGTAAAGACAAGCGATAGAACAACAGGAAAAGAGAGAAGGATATAAAATGAAAAGGAAATCACAAATTGTTTCTGTAGAGCAAGCTCTAAAAATAGTCAAAGCGGGAAAGCTCATCATTATCGTCGATGATGAAGACAGGGAGAATGAAGGCGACCTTATGGTTGCCGCTGAAAAAGTAACTCCAGAAGTGATCAATTTCATGACCAAGCACGGGCGCGGTCTTATCTGCATGCCCTTGACAGAAAAAAGGCTAAGGGAGCTCGAGATTCCTCTAATGGTTCGAGATAACACAGCGCCCTTCCAGACAGCTTTTACTGTTTCCATAGATGCGAAAAAGGGAGTGACAACGGGCATTTCAGCTTATGACCGGGCTAAAACAATTCTGACAGCCATAGACCCCAAAACGCACCCCTCAGGCCTGACTCGACCCGGGCATATTTTTCCCCTTCAAGCGCAGGAAGGCGGCGTCCTGGAAAGGGCGGGCCAGACAGAGGCAGCACTGGATATCGCCCGCCTGGCTGGATTAAGGCCTGCAGGCGTCATCTGCGAGGTCATGAACGAAGACGGTACCATGGCCAGGATGCCTCAACTCGAGGAATTTAGCCAGGTACATGATATTCCCATCCTGACTATCGCTGACCTTATAAAATACAGGATGAGGCATGAAAGGCTTGTCACTAAGATAGAAGAAGCTGATTTGCCGACCAAGTTTGGGCACTTCAAGGTGATGATTTTTGAAGACAGCATCCATAAGGAGCACCATATAGCCCTGGTCAAGGGAGAAATAAAAAAGGACGAACCCACATTCGTGCGTGCTCACTCTCAGTGTTTGACCGGAGACACCTTTGGTTCAGTTCGCTGCGACTGTGGCGAGCAGCTTCACAAATCCATGGAAATGATAAACAAAGAGGGAAAGGGAGTCATCCTTTACATCCTCAGTCATGAGGGAAGAGGCATCGGCTTCGCCAACAAAATCAAAGCCTATGCCATCCAAGAACGGGGGGCAGATACTTATGAAGCCAACCAAAAACTGGGTTTTAAGGCTGACCAGAGGGAGTACGGAATAGGAGCTCAAGTCCTGGTTTCCCTGGGAGTTAACAAGCTGCGTCTGATAACCAATAATCCTCGAAAATTCATTGGGCTTTCAGGATATGGATTAGAAATTGTGGAAAGAGTACCTATCGAAATTCCCCCTAACAAGGTAAACCTCAAATATCTGAAGGCCAAGAAAGAAAAAATGGGCCATTTCCTGGATATGGTCTAAGACAAAAATCCTGCCCATGCCTTAAAATCTAATCACTATAAGATCTTTTCTTTTCAAGAATAAAAGTAACAGGGCCATCATTGACCATACGGACATCCATCAGGGATCCGAAAACTCCTGTTTCAACCTTAATGCCTCTCTGCTTTATTTGATCAACAAAATAACGAAAAAGCTCCTCGGCTCTTTCTGGCAACTCAGCTTTGTCAAAACTAGGTCTCCTTCCTTTTTTTGTAGAGCCAGCAAGTGTGAACTGAGAAACCGCCAGCACTCCTCCTCTGGTCTCTGTCAAGGATAAGTTCATTTTTCCTTCCTCATCCGGGAAAATGCGGAGCTCCACCACTTTTTTCGCCAGATATTGGGCATCGTCCTCTGAATCGCCTTTTTCAATGCCTACAAGGAGGCAAATTCCCCTCTCTATTTCTCCTTTGATCTTTCCCTGTACCTCGACCGCAGCCTGTTTAACCCTCTGTAAGACGATCTTCATCTTGTTCCTCTTATTCCTTCAATATTTTCTCACGAGAAAAGATATCTCTTAAGCTTCTTAGCTCTTCGTGGTTAAAGAGCAGATTAATCAGGAGATAAGCGAGGATCCCAATTAAAATGGCCGAGGCCAGTACTCCAAGCTGTTCTAAGAAAACAAGGCGCTGGAAGTCAAAATGACTCATAAAAAACCAGACACCCAATCCCATCACAGCCGCCGAAAAAGAAGATTTCAAGGCTGATGCTGAAAATCCTTTCCGCTCTATCTTCCCGATCTTTCTTTCCAGCAAGATAAAAAGTAGCAAGAAATTTAAGACGGCAGAAATAGAGAGGGCCAGGGCTATGCCTCCCACCCGAAGTGGCCTCATCAAGATCCAAGAGAGCGAAATATAGCTTATCATCACAAAAAAGGCGACAATAACAGGGGTTTTAGTGTCCTTGAGGGAGTGGAAAGCAGAGGCTAAAATTTTTACGCCAGATATAAAAGGAAGTCCAAAAGAAAAAAAGAACAGGCATGAAGCACTCATGGCTGTTGACTGTTCATCGAAGACACCCCTTTGAAAAAGAACTTGTATGATGGGCCGGCTCAAAACAAGCAGCCCAACCATAGCAGGAATGGTAACAAAAAATACCAGCTTAAAAGAGAAAATAAGAGTTCTTTTCATACCCAGAATATCACGATGGGCAGTCAATTCGGACAGAGTGGGAAGTAGGGCAATGGAAAGGGCGATCGAAAAGATACCAAGAGTAAGCTCCTGAACTCTTGTTGCATAATAAAGAGATGAGACGCTTCCTTCCTCCAACACCGAGGCTATCATCCGGCTTATAGCAAGGTTTATCTGAATAATCCCGGCGCCAAATATGCCCGGAATCATAAGCTTGGCCACCTTACGAACGGCAGGCTGGGAAAAAGAGAGACTAAATTTGAACCGCATTCCCCTTTTCCAGAGATAAGGAAGCTGGAAAACAAGCTGAAAAATCCCTCCGATAACGACCCCGACTGCAAAGACAAGAGCCGGCTCGTCCGCTTTTCTAGCAAAAAGAACTGCAATGCTGATGATCGCCAGGTTAAAAAGCACAGGGGTAAAGGCAGGAACGAAAAATTTATGGAAAGAATTCAGGATTGCCATGGCTAGCGCGGCTAAACTGATTAAAAATATGTAGGGAAACATTATTCGCGTAAGAAAAATCGTCAGCTCCCATTTCCCTTCTACATCCCCAAAACCAGGCGCTATAATTTTGACCAAAAGAGGAGAAAGGATGATGCCCAGGACTGCAAGAACAGCCATAACAACGGTTAAGTTAAAAAAGAAGGTATTGGCAAATTTCCAGAGCTCTTTTTTCGATTTTTCCTGCTTTACCTGAGTAAAAACAGGAATAAATGCCGCTGTCATCGCCCCTTCGCCTGTCAACCTCCTGAGCAGATTAGGGATTATATAAGCGATGTAAAATGCATCGGCACCTTTGCCAGTTCCCAGGTAATACGCCTGGATCATGTCTCTGATATAGCCAAATATTCTGCTCAGAAACGTGGGGGCTGCCACGGCAAAAGTCGACCTGACCAATCTTCGATCTCGCTCTTTTTGCTTCATCATTTCCTTACATGAAAAGCATGAAAAGGGGACAGGCTACTCTTTCTGCATAAAGAGAGGGGAATGTTTTCGTCAAATATCCCAGCCCCAATAAAGGAAATTTGAGGAAAATGGGGCCTGGCCCCATTTCTTGAACTTTTTTCCAGAAAAAGTAGCCTGTCCCCATTTTTTATCCTATCCAGAGGTTGACTTTGGAATAGAGATATCTTATCATACCAGTTCCAAAAAAGAGAGAGAAATGGCCATCCTTAAATCAGCAATACAACAGTGGAGACGAAGCCTGCGCAGGAATACTATAAATAAAAGAAACAAATCTGCTCTCCGCAGTCAGATAAAAAAATTAAATGAGGCCATTAAAAATAAGGACCAAGAAACAGCCCAGAAGCTTCTCCCTCTCACTTTCTCCCTCATTGATAAGTCAATCAAAAAAGGGGCTATTCATGAAAACAAAGGGAACAGACACAAGTCAAGGTTGAGCCGGCAGATCGAAATGATTAATCCCTCCGTTCCCTCCAAGTGATTCTTTCCTTCTTTCGAGGCCCACAATAATCAAACAGGAAGCTTTCTAGAAGAGTTTGAGGATTGAGAGAGGTCGTCTTCATCTTTAAATCAACCTCTTCAAGCTCTGCCAAAACGCGATTCAAATCTCCCATGGAAAATCTTTCGACCAAAGAGAAAAATTCCCTAAACTTAGCAGCATAAAAGTTTCCAAATTTTTCATGGATATGGGGCCTCAATTCCTTGAAAATCGCCTTCCTGTCCATGCTTTTTTCCTTAATTAGGAGCTTGGCCAGAAAAATATCGCGAAAGAACTTGGCCATCGAACCCAGAATATACTCAGGCTTCACTCCCTCTTTAAACAGGTTATTCATAACCATAAGACTCCGTTCAAAATCAGCCTTTCCCAGGCTATCAGCTATTTCCCATTCAAAAAAGCTCTTGATCCAACCGGAAACCTGGTTGACGTCATCCAATTCAATCTCGTTTTTATCACCCACGAATGTTATAAGTTTTTCTATCTCATTACTCACCCTTCTCAAGTCATTCCCGGCAAGCTCCTGGAGCTTTATTTTCGCTTCATGAGCCGCTGTCTTTCCCTGAGAGAGAAACTTTTTATCCATCCAAGCAAAAAGAGCTTTTTCTTTCAAGAATCTCAACTCCTTCAAGCTTGCTGCTTTTGGAGAAAGCGAAGAAAAAAATCTGAAGAGGGAGGTATTTTTTTTGATTTTTCCGGAGAAAACGATGACGATGACAGTCTTCGAAGGAGGAGATGAGAAATAGGCCTTCAATATTGATTCCTCAGTGGAGGAAAGGTTTTCCCTCCTGCCTTTAGGAACTTCGACGACAATTATCCGCCATGGTGAGATAAAGATAGGAAGAGCCCTTGCCGAATCGATGACTTCCGCCCATGAGTTTTCTTCAAGGTTGAATCTCTCCACACTGTAATCCTGAATTTCGGGAGAAATAAGGGCTTCTTTGAGTTCGTCAACAAACTCCCAGGCAAGAAAAGTCTCCTCTCCATAGAAAAAATAACAGGGGAGAAGATTCTCTTCTTTTATCTCTTTACCCTGGAAACTTGCCACTCTTCTAGAATCCTTCCAAAATCGTGCTCACTAAACTTCTGGCGAATTTCACTGCTACTTTGTCCAAAGCTTCTGATTCGACAGACTCAAAATCTACCCCTTCTGGCACCTCGTATTCTTCCACGTATTGAAAATTTGGAGTGTTGAAGATAATTTTCTGATTAGCCAGATCTTTCAGGGTGATCTTAGCCGCAACGATGATATTGTACCGATCAGCAGTTGCCTCCTTCGAAAAAGCTATCGGGGTAACTCGGAAGCTAATTATTTCTCCTATCAGGATCGCATCTGCGGACTCCATATTTCCGGTGATCTCCACTTTTCCTCTAGCCACAATCTCATCAATAACGCTCTGGGTTAGCTTTAGGTCAAGCTCAAAGCGTGTGGTTAAGTTTTTGAACATAGGAATGTTCATTTTCTTTATATGGGGAGGAAGAAAGCTTCCCGTCCCCCGAAGATGATAACCACAGTGGATAAAGAAGAGGCATAAGAGAAAAAGAAAGAAGAATTTTTTCATAGCAGGCCAAGCAAAAACATTCACAATACTATGTTAACCAGTCTGTTCTTGACGCATATTATTTTTTTGACCTTTTTCTCTCCTACAAGACTTTTGATCCGATCTAAGCCAAGAGCCATTTCCTTAACTTGATCCTCGTCTAAATCTCTTTCCGCTTCAAATTTACCCCTCAGCTTGCCGCTGACCTGAACGATAATCGTGACTTTCTCCTCAGTGGCCAGGTCAGGGTCGAAAGACGGCCAAGGAGAGTGGATAAGAAAAGTCTTATGACCCATTCTTTCCCATAACTCTTCGCAAAGATGAGGAGCAAAGGGCGAGAGAAGCAGAACAAGGTTCTCGAGGGATTCTCTCAACAGATTCTTCCCTCTAACGCTTTGAATTAAGGTCTTTGTTTCTTTCTTGATCAGGTTGTAAAACTCCATTATTGAACTTATGGCTGTATTCAAATGGTATCTTTTGTCAATATCATCGGTGACTTTTCTAATAGTCTGGTGCATTTTAATTCTCAGTTTACTGGCTTTTTCCTCAATTTCTGTCTCTTCCTGAGAACTGGGCTTCTGTCTAAACAGGTCTAGATTTTCCTGAATTGTAGCCCAGAGACGATTCAGGAATCTGAAGCACCCGTCTATCCCCTCATCGTTCCAGACGAACTCTTTTTCCGGAGGAGAAGCGAAAAGAATAAAAAGTCTCAGCGAATCTGCCCCGTATTTTTCTACTATATCGTCAGGATCAACAACATTTCCCTTTGATTTTGACATCTTGGCTCCGTCCTTGACAACCATACCCTGGGCAAGCAAGCGAGGAAAAGGCTCGTTTATTACCGTTAATCCAAAATCTCTGAAATATTTGCAGAAAAAGCGAGCATAAATCAGATGAAGAATTGCATGTTCCACTCCGCCTATATAAATATCAACAGGAAGCCAGTAGTCGGCAGCTTGAGGGCTAAAAGGAAGCTTTTCTTCCTTGGGGGAGGTATAACGAAAAAAATACCAGGATGAGTCAAAAAAAGTGTCCATGGTGTCTGTTTCCCTCCGCGCTTCACCTTTACATTTAGGACACGTAGTCTTGACAAAGCTTTCCACTTTTTCAAGAGGCGAACCTTCTTCTCCCTTTAGTTCAACATCGAGAGGGAGCACAACTGGCAGATCTTCATAAGGAACTCCTACTATTCCACATTTCTGGCAGTGGATTACGGGGATAGGGGTACCCCAATAGCGCTGCCTGGAAATGCCCCAGTCCCTGAGCCGATAAAGTATGCTTTTTCTCCCGAATCTCTGTTCTTGGGCGTGCTGGCACATCTCCTCTATAGCTTCAAGTGAAGGTTTCTTTGAGAAAGGCCCGGAATTAACAACCGCGCCATAATCTTCAAAAGACTCTTCCGGCTCTTCCGGAGGAGATTCCCCTTCAGGAATAATAACAACCTTAATCGGCAGGGAATATTTTTTAGCAAACTCGAAATCTCTCTGGTCATGGGCAGGGACAGCCATGATCGCTCCTGTCCCGTATTCCATCAAAACATAATTTGAGATCCAAATCGGAATCTCTTCACCGTTGAAAGGATTAATGGCTTTCTTGCCTGTATCGATTCCCTCCTTTTCCACCTCTCCTGGTTCCTTCCTGAGACGGAGGCTCTCTATATTCTTATCTATCCACTTCTGTAATTTGTCTCTTTGCTTTGAATCAGCGATTAACTCCTGACTTAACGGATGTTCAGGAGAAAGCGCCAGAAACGTAGCGCCATAGATTGTATCTATCCTTGTTGTAAATACTTCTATTGAAAGGGGAGTATCAGGAACAGGAAAGGTGATATAAGCCCCTGTACTTTTTCCGATCCAATTTTTTTGCATGAGAAGGACATGCTCAGGCCATTTCTCTAAAATATCATGACCTGAAATAAGCTCTTCAGCATAATCTGTGATCTTCAAGAACCATTGCTCCATTTCCTTAAGCTTAACGACAGATTCACACCGCCAGCACCTTTCTCCGATCACCTGTTCGTTCGCCAGGACGGTCTGGCATTGAGGACACCAGTTAACCTTGCTTTTCTTGCGGTAAGCCAGGTCCCTTTCGAGCATCTTCAGGAAAATCCACTGGTTCCATTTATAATACTCGGGCAGGCATGTGTTTACCTCTCTCGACCAGTCATAGCTAAAGCCTATTCTCTTCAGCTGATTTCTCATTTGGGATATGTTGCTGAGAGTCCATTCTTGAGGATGCACCCCCTGAGTAATAGCGGCATTCTCTGCTGGCAGCCCGAGCGCATCCCAGCCGATCGGATGAATCACACTAAATCCCTTCATCATCTTATACCGGGAAATAACATCTCCGATCGCATAATTTCGAACCTGGCCCATGTGGATGGCTCCAGAAGGGTAGGGATACATTTCGAGGCAGTAATATTTAGCTTTTTGGGGGTCTTCACAGGACAGAAAAACTTCCTTCTCCTCCCAGATCTTTTGCCATTTTTTCTCGATTTGCTGGAAATTATATTCTTCCTTCATCTTTTTAATCTTCTTGTGCTATTCTCAGGGGTTATGATTGAAGAGAGACAGCCTCCTTCTCTATCTTTTTTCTCTGAAATTCAATCATAAATATTAGATTTATTACCCTTAAAAGTCAATGGGGTCAGGTCTTGCTTTTTGCCTTTTCCCCTCTATGGGGGAGCATAAATGGGGACAGGCCCCATTTTTGAAAGAAAGAGAACAGTGACTTATCGTCGACAGAAAATTAAAAAATGGGGCCTGTCCCCTTTTTATATATTTCCGCAATGACTTGATTATTATCGGGAAATTATATATTTTTCCCATTGTCTTTCAAAAAAACATATTTTCTTATCATTTAAGATGGCACTTATCGAAGTAAAAGACCTCTCTGCAGGATACGAAAACGGGTATGTTGTGGAGAATATCTCCTTCACTTTGAAAGACGGGGAGTTTCTCTCTATTCTTGGCCGAAACGGATCAGGCAAAAGCACATTGATAAAAGCTCTCCAAGGATTACTAAAGAATGCTTCAGGTCAGATCACGGTTGATGGTGAAGATATCTTTTCTTTAAAAGCGCGGCGGCTCGCCAAAAAAATTGCTTATGTTCCCCAGATATTCAGCTTCTCCTTCGAATTCAGTGTGATGGAAACTGTTCTTATGGGAAGGTACATTCATCAGGGCCGCCTGGGTGGCATCTCTCCATCAGATTCCGGGATTGTCGAAGAAGTTATGAGCCTTGCCGAGATTGACCATCTAAAGGATAAAAAGATAGCCCATTTAAGCGGTGGCGAGCGCCAGAGAGTTTTTATCGCTCGGGCGTTAGCCCAGGACACGCCTTTTCTTTTTCTCGATGAACCCAGTTCCCATCTGGACATAAGCTATCAGGTAGAAATCTATCAGATACTTAAGCGCCTGCAAGAAGAGAAAGGCAAAACCATCCTCTCCACCGAGCATAACATTAACCTTGTTATTCCCTACTCGCAAAGACTCATGTTCCTAAAAGAGGGCAAAGTTAGCGCCTTGGGTGAACCAGAAAAGCTGATTACAAAGGAGAACATTAAAGATGTCTTCAGGGCAGATGTAGAAATAAGAGAAAATATCCATTCAAAGCTCCCTGAAATATCCTTAATCCCCAAAGCAGGGGAGGATTCATGAAGCCGAAAAGAATCCATGCAGTGGTTCTGCTGTTTTCGCTTAATGCTCTTCTCTTGGGGAACCAGCAGAAAACGATAAAAGACGATCTGGATTATCCTTTTGTTATAACTTCTCCTCCTCAAAGAATCATTTCCCTGGCTCCCAACATAACAGAGATTCTTTTTAATCTTGATTTAGGGGAAAAGGTTGTCGGAGTCACCCGCTATTGTGACTTTCCCGAGAAAGCCTTGAAGAAAGAAAAAATCGGGGGATTGGTTGATCCTAATCTCGAAAAGATAATCGATCTTAAACCTGATTTAATCATTGGCTTTCGAGGAAATCCTCTAAGAATCATAGAGCGCCTTAGAAGCCTCCATCTTCCTTTGTTTGTCTTAGAAATGGGAACAAATCTGGAAACTGTATTCATCATCATCGAAAAAATAGGAATAATCACCCAAGAGGAAAAAAAGGCAGAAATCCTTGTTGAATCTCTTAAAAAAAGATACGACAAAACTCAGACAAAGCTCCGTAACGTACAGCATGAACCAAGAGTCTTTCTATCTATCCATGGCAATGGTCTCTGGACCTGTGGAAAAGGGAGCTTCCTTGACGACCTTGTCGGAAAGGCCAGGGGAGTGAATATTGCCGGAAACATGCCCAGGAAATGGCTTCACTACAACCGAGAACAACTCATCCATGATAATCCTGAAGTCATCATAACCTTATCCAAATCACGAGCAGAATTCTCCAAGGTCAAAGATTGGATAATAAACGAAGCTCATCTAAAGGAAATAAAGGCCGTCAAGACAGACAGGATTTATTTTCTGGATGAAAACCTCGCTACCCGGCCAGGCCCTCGCCTTATAGATGCTCTGGAAGAACTGGCTCGAATCCTCCATCCCCAATTTTTCAAGGAAGAGCGTTGAAAACAAGGGTGAAAAAACTAAGGCTTCTCCTAGTTCTTCTTATCCTTCTTATTGCGGGATTTCTGATCTCTCTTCTTGAAGGTCCTGTTGAGACGAATTTTAATGATCTGTGGAATCTTGTAGTCAAAAACGATAGCACCTTCAGGACAATCTTCGTCGACCTCAGGCTATCTCGCGCGCTTTTAGCTTTCCTAGTAGGAGCCAGTCTCTCGCTTTCCGGGGCAATCCTCCAAGGATACTTCCAAAATCCGATGGCCGGTCCGTTTGTCGTCGGCGTCTCCTCTGGAGCTTCCTTTGGGGCTGTCCTCTGCATTTATCTCGGATTGAACATAAGAATCATCGGTTTTTCTGTTCAGAGCATTTTTGCCTTTGCTTCAGGGTTTGTCATCGTCTCTCTTGTCTATCTCCTCTCCCAAAGAAAAGGTGTTTTTAAGGTTGAAACCCTGCTCCTGACAGGAATAGCCGCAGGGGCTCTTGCCTCAGCTCTAACGTCCTTTATGATATTCCTTAAAGCAGATCACTTCGAACAGGCAGTTTTCTGGCTCCTGGGAAGTTTTGCTCTTTCTGACTGGAATCAAATTACTGCCGTCTTGCCTTACTTTTTTCTTTGCTTTATCATCGCGCAATGGCTGGCCAAGGACATGAACCTCCTCGTCTTGGGGGACGATGTAGCCCAATCATTGGGCTGTCCGGTTAGTAGCGTCAGGAAAACCTTCCTGGCCATATCCACATTCCTTGCTGCCTCTTCAGTCTCTGTCTCCGGAATCATCGGCTTTGTCGGCCTGATTGTTCCCCATTGGATCCGGATTCTCATAGGGCCTGATCACCGATGCCTCTTCTTCTTCTCTTCTCTGACAGGGGGAATCTTTCTCATCTACTCAGATCTTCTGGCCCGCACTCTGCTCCAGGGCGAGCTGCCCATCGGAATCATCACTGCAGTCGTGGGCGCTCCCTTCTTCATCTATCTCCTTAGCCAACGAAAATAAACAACATTTGTCTATTCTCCCAGAGAAATGTTAAAATGAGGCGCTCATGAAATTCTTTTTCGTTAGAGACTATTCGAGAAAATACAGATATTTTTCGGCTGAGACCTTAAACCAAATCAAAGTCAAATCATCTCGCTGGAAAGAAATCTGGGAATTGGCTAAAAAGAAGCTTATGCTAATGCCCCAAAAAGTTCTCAGGCAGGAGCTGGCTTTCGGAAAAGCCCTGAAATTGGAGGAGGAGAAGATCCAGGTTTTTCACGCAGGCCAACTGGAGGAGAAGAAAATAAAGAGCAAATTCTATTTCTTCCTTCAGAGACAGAGAACAAAGCACATATTCCTTCTCACAGGAGAAGTTCTGCTCCTCCCCATAAGCGGATTAGCCGTCATCCTCCCAGGTCCGAACGTCTTCTTCGGCTACTTAGCTCTTTTAATGATTACTCACTGGCAGGCTTTAAAAGGAATAAACCGGTTGCTGATGAAAGAACATGAGTTTATCCCCTCTTCATTCTTCAGAGATTGGGAGCAGACGCTCGAATCTAATAGAGAAGAAAGCTTTGGTCCAATCCTAAAAAAAATCGAAAAAGAATACAACCTCCAAGACATTCGCAAAGTCCTTTGGAGATAGGCGGACACGAAAAACCACAAACATTGATCAGGCTGGGTGATTGAGAAAACCGTGAGAAAGGTAATCCTTTTTCATTTGACAAAGAATAGATTTTATTTTATCTATTAATAACTGCAATGTCGTTAACCTTAAGCCAGTTTTTGTTCCTGGTGATAACAATCTGCATTGTTGTATCTGTCGCCTTCCTTGTCGCTCTTATTGTCCAGCTTCGAAAGACAGCCAAAGAGGGTGAAGAAACTCTTGTTGAACTACGGGACCTAATCGAAAACTTGAGGCAAACAGACAAAAAAGTGAACGCAAAAATAGATGATCTGACGCCTGTGATCGAAGCCGCGAAGACAATTGCTGCCAGAATTTCAGATATCGCTTGGCTCTTTACGGCAAGAGTCTTCAAGCCCTCCACCAAATACTGGCCGTATATATTTCCCATACTTCGACTTGGTTGGCGACACTTGAAAAAAAAAGGAGGTAAAAAAAATGTCAAACGATAGAGGCGCGAGTTTCTTTGAAGTCACTTTCTCATTTCTAATCGGCACAGCCACAGGCTTTATCCTGGGCGTCCTTTTTGCCCCTACAAGCGGAGCAGAGACAAGGAAGAAAATCGGAGAAACAGCTGTTAAAACAGGAGAGAAAGCTAAAGAAGGTTATGAAAAAATCGCCAAAGAAGCTGAAAAAGGAATAAAGATCGTAAAAGAAAAAACCTCTGAAGGACTAGATACTTTAAAGGAGTTTGTCGAGAGGAAACAGGAAGAAATCTTTAAAAAGAAAGAGGAGGCCGCTAAGGAGGAAGAAGGGAAAAAATAAACTCTTTTTTGGCTAACTCAGAAACAGCTCTTTTTCAGCAAAAACATCTGTACATCTACAAAGAATCCATCTAGTTCCATGACAGCGAAAACAGCAATAACCGAAATAAGAGCCAGAGAAATTTTAGATTCAAGGGGAAATCCTACCATAAGCACCGAGGTTATCCTCAGTTCAGGAACAATAGGAAAGGCAGCTGTTCCTTCAGGAGCCTCGACTGGCACGCATGAAGCGTTGGAATTAAGAGATGGAGATCCATCTCGTTATTTTGGAAAGGGAGTTCTAAAGGCAGTCGCCAATGTTAGAGAGATCATTGCGCATCAAATTATAGGCTTGGATGCTCTTGAGCAAGAGGAGATAGATAAGCGTCTTATCCAGCTTGACGGGACGCCTTCCAAAAAAAACCTGGGGGCTAACGCCATCCTGTCAGTTTCCATGGCAGCTGCTCATGCTGCCTCGCAGGCCATGAGCTTACCTCTTTATGGCTACCTAGGGAAAAAAGAAACCTACCGACTTCCAGTTCCTCTGATCAACATTCTTAACGGCGGATCTCATGCTGATAACAACGTCGATATTCAGGAGTTCATGATCGTTCCCACAGGAAGCCTCAATTTCTCTGAAGCCATCAGGATGAGCGCAGAAGTTTTTCATCAGCTAAAAAAAATCCTGCGGAAAAAAGATTACAGCACTGCCGTGGGAGACGAGGGAGGATTTGCCCCTAATCTGAAATCGAATGAAGAGGCCCTTGAATTGATCATTGAAAGCATCCAAAAGGCAGGCTACAAACCCGGCGAGGATATCTGGCTCGCCCTTGATGTGGCTGCCTCTGAATTCTTCAGCGACAAAAAATACTTCTTTAAGAAGTCGGATGGTTCAAAAAGATCTTCAGATGAGATGATTAGTTTTTACGAGTCTCTGGTTCAAAAATATCCCATTATCTCCATAGAAGATGGCTTTGCAGAGGATGATTGGGAAGGCTGGAATCTCATGACAGAAGTGCTTGGCCAGAGAATCCAGATTGTAGGGGATGATATTTTTGTCACCAACCTTGAAAGGCTCAAAAAGGGCGTAGAGAGGAAGATAGGTAACTCAATCCTGATCAAATTGAACCAAATAGGCACTCTGAGCGAGACAATAGAGACAATAAGATATGCACATGAGAAGAAATATTCCACAGTCATATCCCACCGCTCTGGAGAGACCGAGGATACTTTCATCGCGGATCTAAGTGTTGCCGTTGACTCCGGCCAGATAAAAACAGGCTCTTTGAGCCGAAGCGAAAGAGTGGCCAAGTACAACCGGCTCTTGGAGATAGAAGGGGAGCTAAAAGAAAAAGGAAGCTATGCAGGCCCCCAGGTTTTCGCCAGGTACGCCTCCTAATAGGCGAAAGAATTCGTTATTGAAACTCATGCTTAATCATGAAAAGCACTTTATGCCAAACCTGTGACAAAGGGAAGATTACCAAAGAAGTCTGAGCGGATCATGGCCTCAGATAAAGAAAGAAAAGATAAATTTTTCACTACCTCGCAGATTGAAATTAAAAGAACTTACAGCGAAAAAGATCTAGCTAAGTTCAACTATTCCCGGGATCTTGGTGATCCCGGGAACTACCCTTTTACGCGGGGAATATACCCAACCATGTACAGGGGAAAATTGTGGACTATGCGCCAGTATGCTGGTTTTGGAACAGCGGAGGAATCCAACAGAAGATACCGCTTTCTCCTTTCCCAGGGCCAGACAGGGCTAAGCGTAGCTTTTGATCTTCCCACCCAACTCGGCTTAGATTCGGACCATCCCCTGGCCAAAGGAGAAGTGGGCAAAGTAGGAGTTGCTATAGACTCCCTCGATGATATGGAGATACTTTTCAACCGCATTCCTCTCGATAAAGTCAGCGTCTCCATGACAATCAACTCAACAGCAGCCATTATTCTCGCCATGTACTTGGCTCTAGCTCAAAAAAAAAGAGTAGCCTGGAGCAAGCTCTCAGGGACAATCCAAAACGATATTCTCAAAGAATATATCGCAAGGGGAACGTACATATACCCTCCTCACGCTTCTCTTAAAATCATAACAGACATTCTTGCCTTCTGCCAAAAAAATGTTCCTCAATGGAACACGATGAGCATCAGCGGCTACCACATCAGAGAAGCGGGAGCCACAGCTGTTCAGGAACTGGCCTTCACCTTAGCTAACGCTATAACCTATATCGAAGCCGCCAGAAAAGCAGGCCTTGAGGTGGACGACTTCGCCCCTCGCCTTTCTTTCTTCCTGGCATCCCATAATAACTTCTTTGAAGAGATTGCCAAGTTTCGTGCTGCAAGGCGAATATGGGCCAGGCTCATGAGAGAAAAATATAAGGCAAAAAATCCTCTCTCCTGGAAATTCAGGTTCCACACCCAAACAAGCGGAGTCACCCTCCTTGCCCAACAACCTGAAAACAACATCATCAGGATCGCCCTTCAAGCACTAGCCGCTATACTTGGAGGCACTCAATCTCTTCACACAAACTCCAGGGACGAAGCCCTGGCTCTCCCCAGCGAGGAATCTGTACAGATAGCGCTCAGGACGCAGCAAATCATTGCCCACGAAAGCGGAGTGATTAATACAGTTGATCCCTTGGGACACTCTTATTTTATCGAGAGCTTAACCAATCAGATTGAAAAAAAGGTAATGGAATATCTCCAAAGAATAGAAGATTGGGGAGGAATGCTTGCCGCTATTGAAAAAGGATTTATTCAGAAAGAAATTCAGGAAAGTGCCTATAAATATCAAAAACAAATTGAAAGTAAAGAACAGATTATCGTCAGTCTCAACGAGTACAAAAATAAAGAAGAAAAAATTCGCTTTAGGCTCTACTATCCTCCAAAAAAGCTGGAAAAGGCCCAGATAAAAAAACTCAGGCTCCTAAAAGAAAAAAGGTCAACAAAACAAGTGGAAAGCGTGCTACAGGCATTAAGAGAGGCGGTTGAGGCTAAAGAGAATCTTGTTCCTTATATTATCAGCGCTGTCAAAGCCATGGCTACTCTGGGAGAAATATCTTCTGTCCTCAAAGAGGCTTACGGCACTTTTAACGAATCGATCGCCATCTGAGCCACCTCATATGACTTCTTGACATTGCCCTGCTGCAACTCTAAGATAAATCCATGTGCAGGAATATCAAGTATAAAATCTCATTCTTCTCGTTTGCCCTGTTTCTTCTTCCCCTGGAAGGCTTCAAAATTGATAGACCCATGGACCTCTCTTCAAAATCAGTATTTTAATCCTGATGAAGGAAGCATCACCATTGGTATCAAAGTTATATGCCAAATTCTCTTGGACTATCTCGAGCGCCAGGTCTATGTTGATTCATATCTACTTAAGTCTTCGTTAGGCCGATGGCTTTTCCCTTTCTCTTCCTGGCTTTATCGCTGGCATCTGGAATTTTGCTCTCTTCTCTTCTATCCTTTACCTTGCTTACCTGGATCTTATCCCTGCTGGCATCCCTCGCTTCTGCCTGGCTCCTCTTTCTCCTGAGAAAAGAAAGACAGGCTTTCTTTATTATCCTCATCTCTACCTTTTTACTCGGGGCAAGCCTCTATTCTTTTTCCAGCAAGAATTTCGATGAAAATTCTCTTCACAGGCTGAAGCTCTCGAATTATGCTGATTTTTACGGCACGTTGTACAAATCTCCGTCCCTTGGGCCTGATAAGGACATTCTCTTCTTAAAGGTGAAAAAAGTTTTTTACGAGAATAAACAGGAAAATATAAAGGGAAATCTGAGAGTCACCGTGCCCCATTCCTCAGTGTCTTCATCCCCACTCAGACTTTTTGTCCATGACAAAGTTAAAGTTTCGGCCAGTCTTTTATCTTCTAAAGGCTATAGCAACTTCAAAGCATCCACTTCGAATGCATACTTCAAGAGTCAGAACATCCACAACAGGGCTTTTACCAAGAGCGCACTACTTGTAGAAAGATTAGAATCCGGAAAAAAGTATTCTCCTTTGTATCTGGTATCTGTTTTGCGCCAAAGCCTGCAGGACAAAATCGAAAACCATTTTTCTTCTGAAAAAGGCGTGCTCTCTCCTCAGGGAGCTGTTCTTGAGGCGCTCCTTTTAGGTGAAAGATCAAGAATGGATCCCACTATCACCAAATCGCTACAAAGGGCCGGAATTTATCACCTTTTTGCTATTTCTGGAGCTCATATTGCCATCATTTCCTTCTTTCTTTTCTCTCTTTTGAAGCTTTCAAGATTGCCCACGCGCCTTTCCTATCTGTGTGTGATTGCTTTTCTCTTCTTTTATGCCTTCCTGGTGGAAGGCAGGCCTTCTGTGATGAGGGCCACAATAATGGCTGTTGCCTTTCTTTTGGGGAAACTCATCTGGAGGAATGTCAACCTAATCAACACCATCTCCATCAGCGCCTTTATCCTTCTTTTTTTCAATCCCTTTAGCTTGTTTAATGTAGGATTTCAGCTTACTTTTGCTGCCACCTTTTCCATCATTCTTTTTTTCCCCAGGATTATTAAATACTTTCCCCGCCTTCCCTTGAGAATCAGCGAGATCATAGTTCTATCCCTTACCGCCCAACTCGGAGTTTTTCCTTTTATAGCCAGCTCTTTCAACAGAGTGACTTTCTCCTCTCTTATCCTTAACTATGCAGCACTGCCTCTGGTAGGACTGATCATGGCCGGCGGCTATATATTCCTTTTCGTTTCCTTCGCAAGCTCTTTCCTGGCCCAACTGCTCGCCAAAGGCATAGATTTTCTCATAAACCTCCTTGTCAGTTGTTCACATCTGTTTGACAAGGTCTCTTTCATTTCCTACCGAATACCAACACCTCATCTTATCACCATAATCGGCTATTTCCTTTTTTTTCTTCTCTTGCTCCTGCCTACCAAAATAAAGAGGCAAAAATTGGCTCTTACCGTCCTTTTTCTTGCCTTTTTTGCCGTTTTGATATCCTATCCTTTTCCATCTGTATCCAAAAACCTTAAGCTCACTCTTATCGATGTCGGACAGGGCGAGTCTATATTGGTTGAATTTCCCGGCCATAAAAAAATGCTTATCGATGGAGGCGGTTATCCAGAGGGAACTTTTGATATGGGCGAGCATGTAGTTTCTCCTTTCCTTTGGCAGAAAGGAATAAAAAAAATTGAATACTTGGTTTTAACCCATGCTCACCCTGATCATCTAAACGGCTTAAAAGCAGTCGCCCAAAATTTTAAGATAGGTGAATACTGGGAGGCTTTCAGTCCGCTGGAAAGCGATCCATACACAGCGTTCAAAAGATCGCTCTCTTCATCGGTTTCTCACAAAAGATTTTTCCGTGGCCACTCCCATCAGGAAAAAAGGATTAGAATCGAGGTTCTTCATCCTGAAAAAGGAGAGCCCTATGTTGACGCAATAAGCAATGACCATTCTCTTGTACTCAGGCTCTCCTACGATCAAATTTCATTTCTCCTCCCCGGCGATATCACCGTAGAAGCTGAACAAATGATTTTAGGAAGCTCCGGGGAAATAAAAAGTCAAGTGCTCAAATCTCCTCACCACGGAAGCGCATCTTCAAGCACAGAAGCGTTTCTCGACAGAGTATCTCCGGAAATCGTCGTGATCTCTGTAGGCGAAAATAATACGTACGGCTTTCCAAATCATGAAGTTTTAGAAAGATACAAAAAGATAGGGGCAAAAGTCTACCGGACCGACGTTCATGGAGCAGTGGAAGTTTCCTCAGATGGAAGGACAATTTTTGTCCGCACAGCCCATTAGGATAAAATAAAAGGGGACAAGCTACTTTTTCAGGAAATAAAAGGGGGCAGGCTACTTTTTCAGTGCTCTTTTTTCCGTTGGCAGGGCTTCATCCCGGAGGCTGTCCTTTTCTTATAGAAAAAGTAGCCTCCCCTTTTTTCTCTTTTTCTCTATTAAACTGGAGTGGTGAGGATAGGTCATCTTTTTAGGTGAGGGAAAAAAGAAAAAAAGTCATTCCCCAAATCATCTCAAAGGGGTATTTACTTATATGGGGTTTTTTATTACCTTTATTTTGTGGCAATAGTGAATCTCCGATCCTTTTTATTGCCAAACTGAGGTGAGATAGAGTCAGTAATCCTTGGTGTTTGCCAGTTGTTAGCTTGATTGACATAAAAATTTATGATGTATAAAATAAATTTTAAAGAGAAGGAAAAATGAGTTTCAAAAAAATAATCGTAGGAATCTCTCTCCCTTTATTCCTTACTTCTGTCCTTTCCTCTCAAAGCTTGGTTGAGTTAGCCAAAAAGGAAAAAGAACGAAGAGAAAAACTGAAAGGCCAAAGTAAGACAGTTATCACCAATGCCGACCTGTCAAACATTAAAAGAGGCCCGGCACTTACAACTTCAAGACAGGCAGACACTATAGAAGGAAGCGAGGTGACAGGAAGTTCCTCTGAAGCATCTGCTCAGGATAAGTCAGAGCCATCAAGAGCCAGACCCAGATCCACAAGAGCTGAAGGCGCAGACAGAGTTGAACCTCAAGAAAACACGCAGGCTGAACTCGAACAGAAATGGAAAAGCGCTAGAGAGCAGGTAGGTTTACTGACCACGAGGATGAACGGCCTATGGCAAGAATTTTACAGCATGGACGACATGAGTTCCCGAGAAGAAATTCAGAGAGAAATAAGCGAAACTTCTCTGAGACTTCAGAAAGCTAAAGAAGAAGAAGCCAAGGCCAGGCAAGAATATCAGGCGGCAAGGTCTGGAGCTAGAACCCGAAAATAGCCCTAACAAGAAAGCAAAGAATAAGGGAAAAGAGTACCCTTTCCAAACTATTCTGATTTCCCTCAGCAAATCCCAAGAAAAAAGAGCAAGTTCTCCTTTATTTACTTTTATCTACCTAAAATAAATAAAAGAAATCTGGACCCCTAACTCTCTCTCATCCTTAGAATTAAGTATGACCTGCTTCGGGATAAACGTTTTATCTGTGGAGATAATAAGGTAAAATCTATCTTCCTCGCCGAGGATTTCTTTTTTTATCCTGTATGATTTCTCGAATTTGATTTCTTTTGGGATGAACTCGTCCAAGATCGAATCGTTGATCTTGAAGATAATTTTTTGATTATTCAAGACTCCCAGGTTCACTCCCCCTCTTATAAACAGGTGAGCGTCCCGGCGAGGATTATCTATTTTGCATCGGGCTTCCTTGGCTGTCCATCTCCACCTTTTGAGAGAAGTTTCCGGCTTAACCTCTAAATCATACCATCCATCTTCGTAGCTGATTTTAGGAATGTCGGCGGGGGCAGGCAAAAACTTGAACTTCTTCTCAAAAAGAGGCTTTGGCAGTCCTCCCGACCTATCATAAGGAGAGTTCAATCCAATAGACAATCTCAAGGTCCCTTCTCCCTCGAACGCGGGGTCAGACTTATCTATAAAGGTGGGAATGTATACTCTTCGCGAATATACGTACTCCTTTCCTGGCTTCCATTCAGATGTTGGGATCTCAGGAGAATGATTATCATAGAAAAGAAGGTTATATCTATGCCAGAAATGCACATAAGCATAGTAGTCTTCCTCTACCTCCACAAAGTCCTTCTTCGTCTCCCATCTATACTGGATATCCGTAATCAAATCATCTGATAAAATCGCCTCAGAAAAGCTAACTTCGAGTTCAACTCCCCTGATTTGTGTCTCTCTCTTGCAGCTAAAGCTAACGAGTGCCAGCTGCAAAACAAGAAAGATTCCAACCGCTTTTCTTACGATCTCGATCCTCCTTTTTCTTTCAACAAGGGCTATTGCTCTGAAAAGTCATTGGGTTTGATAAATCAAACCCACAATTTTGACTATGTAAATGACCTAGATTTAATTAATTAATCCTTATAAAAATAAAGGTGGGCTTGATGAATCAAGCCCCTACAGATGAATCAAGCCCCTACAATTCAATTCAGCAGGCCTACCTAATTATTATTTTTTCCCCGACAAAGATTCGAGGAATATTGCTTTTGTTCATCAACTCGTTCAGCTTGGGAATATCTTCCTCTATTATCTTATTTATCCTGCCTATAAGCGTCTTTAACTCATCAGAGTCTTTTTTAATCAGTTTAACCTGATTTTCAGTGGGGGCGCCCGTATAACGTTCGATATCCCTTCCAACCATGCGAAGACGTCCCCTGACCGAAAAGCGCATGCCCATCCAGCCCAATCTAGGGTCTCCCATTAATTTAAGCCGAATATCATCCATCTCTTTGGATATAGCTTTTATTGATTCATGAATTGCTGCCGGGACATCAGGAATCTCTTTCAGGGCAATTGCCTGTTTTTGGATTTCCCTTCTAATACTATCTGAAGCGCGACTCGCTGCTGAAATAGCGGGTTGCAGCTTATAAATATTCATCAAGGCATCGTGCTGGGCTTTCCTGTCCTCGAAGGAAATATCTATCCTCGAGTCTCCCTCAACTTTAATAGTCTTTGTCATCTCCTGACCTGTGGTTTTCAACGTCACTTTATATTCTCCGGGAAGAGCAAACGGCCCACGAGGTCTGAAGTAACGGCTAATCCTTTCCCCACTTGGCGCCTCTGGTGGAGCGTACCTCAAATCCCAGGCGAGTCGATTGATCCCGGCACTTTTCTGACCCTTGAGTTCCCTTATTTCCTGCCCTTGGCTATCTTGGATGGCTATTTTTACGTCTTCTTTGGCCTCTTCTTTCAGGTAGTAGCTTATAATCGCCCCAAAACCTGGGTTTCGAGCGACATAAAATTTGTGGCCAAGATTTCCTTTATGATTGTAAGGATTAAAGATTGCAGCCTTCCGGACGTCAAAAAGATAGGCGGAGGAGGCCAAGGTATCTTTTGTAAGCTGCTCTAAGGGAGTGATATCATCTAAAATCCAAACACTCCGGCCATGGGTTGCAAAAATCAGGTCATTCTCTCGGGGATGAATAGCGATGTCATCAACCGGAACGGTAGGGAAGTTACCCTTAAACTTCACCCAGTTCATTCCCCTGTCAATCGAGAAGTAAGCGCCTCTTTCTGTTCCTACAAACAGCAGATTAGGATTCCGGTGGTGCTCTCTTATAATATTAACGATTCCGCCTTCAGGCAGGTTACTCGAGATATTCTTCCAGCTTTCTCCATAATCGGTCGTCATAAAAACATAGGCTTTGAAATCATCGTTCCGATGGCCGTCAAAAGTGGCATAGGCTGTTCCTTCCTTAAAGCGGGAAGCTACTGCCCTGGTTACATAGGTATACTTGGGCATCCGAGGAACCTTGCCGATCACGTTCTTCCAGGTCTTTCCGCCATCTTGAGTGACCTGGAGGTTTCCGTCATCTGTGCCTACATAGATCAGCCCTTCTTTGAGAGGAGACTCAGAAATTGTGGTGATATCACCGTAGTAGGCGATGCCGTCATGTCTGGAGAGTGTCTCCTCGCCAGGAAGGACTCCCATAAGCGGGAGTTTTTCTCTATCCTGTTGAGTTGTCAAGTCAATCGAGGCCTCCCACGTATCCCCTCTATCCTTGGACTTAAAGAGTTTGTTTCCACCATAATAGATAGTCTTGGAATCATGAGGAGATATCAAAATCGGAGAATTCCAGTTATACCTGTAGCGCTCTTTCTCATCGTTGGGCTCAGGGCGTATAGACTTGCTTTCTCCTGACCTCACATCAAACCTGAATAGCCTTCCATTCTGGGATTCGGCATATATGGTGTTGTAGTCCTGGGGGTCGACTTGGGTATAAAAGCCATCTCCGCCGCCGATTCTGACCCAGTCTTCGTTGGAAACTCCAAGCCTATTCAACGTCGAGCTGGGACCTCCCCAGCTTCCGTTATCTTGCAATCCTCCGTAGACATAATAAGGATTGCGGAAGTCAAAACCTATTTCGTAAAACTGTCCTAGAGGAAGGGTATTGATAAAATCCCAGGTTTTGCCGCGGTCATAAGAAAAATAGATACCTCCATCCGAGCCCAGCACCATGTGATTGGAGTCTGAGGGATTAATCCACATCGCGTGATGGTCTCCATGTACTCCTCTTACATAATTAGTGCTGAAAGATTTCCCTCCGTCCTCAGAGACATACATAGAAGCCCCGAGAACCCAAATCCTCTGGTCATTGTTCGGGTCAATCCTTATCTGACTGTAATACATCGGGCGAGGATTGGTGCTCGACATCTTTTCCCAGGTCAAACCTTTATCTTCAGATCGAAAAACTCCACCGTCCTTGTGCTCGATAACAGCATAGACAATATTAGGGCTGCTGCGGTAGATATCTATTCCGATACGCCCCATGTTCCCTGAAGGCAGTCCGTTAGTCAGAAGATTCCATGTCTGTCCGCCATCGGTCGTCCTGTAAAGACCGCTTCCTGGTCCTCCTCCGTTAAATCCCCAGCCCCGGCGTCGCCTCTGATAGGCTGCCGCATACAGAACGTTTGGACTCTCATGGTCCAGGGCAACATCGACAAAACCTGTATTCTCATCAATAAACTTGGTGTTGGTCCAGGTTTTTCCGCCATCCATGGTACGATACAGGCCTCTTTCTTTGTTCGG